>DASQUD010000127.1:0-7267 GCA_035641455.1 Propionibacteriaceae bacterium
AGCTGTCGCCGCAGGCCGAGCCAGGCCATCGCCGCTGCCAGTAGCTCCGCCACCCCTGTCAGCGCAGTTATCGACCGATTCGGGTGCCGCCAGGCCTGCCGAACCGACTTCTCGGCCGGATACCCGAGGCTCATCATCACACCCAGGATTCCGAGCGTCTTTGCCGCACTGGAACGGTGCCGGGTCATCTGTAGGAAGGTTGCCAGCGCCTGGGCGAGGAGCATCCACGCCGGCGCCGACAGGTTAGTGCCCATGAACCAAAGATCGCGTTTCATTGTTGCCGGCGATCCACGCAGAAAACCAAAGTCGTATACGGTTCCGTCACGCAGCGCCTTGCGCAGCCCCAGGAGGCCCAAGCCGAGTTGCACGGCTGAGATCACGCCCAACAATCTCACAGCCGTAGCCTAGGCATTGCCGGCATCTGTATGGAACTCAGCCCCAATTGCCGACCTTGGTCCCGCCGAGCAAGGGCGTCGGGACGACGTCGGGTCAGCTTGTCGCGCGGAGGAACCGATCGGCGTTTCTTCTGCTAGGCACAGTCCCGCCGGAACGCGTTTCCCGCGGGGATGTTGCGGTGAGCGTTCCGCTCACCTCACCCGACGATCAGCCGACTGCTCGGCTTGGGTGAGGTCCACCCGAGGGATGGCGTTATTGGCTCGCCCGAGGGTGGGCTCGATGGGCGGTACCTTGGCCTATGGCCGTCCAGCGATTCATGTGGCGGGCCTGTTATGAGGCTTTGGCGAAGCGGGTGTCGACGCCGGACTGGGCGTTCATGAACTATGGCTATGCTCCGGCGTCGGTAGATGTCGGCATGCTGCCGTTGAGGCCCTCTGATGAACCGGATCGGCTGTGCATCCAGCTGTATTCGCACGCGATCGACAGCTGTGATTTGCGGGACAGTGATGTCTTGGAGGTGGGCTCGGGACGAGGTGGCGGCGCCTCCTACATAAGCCGTTACCTGCAGCCGCGCTCGATGACGGGGATGGACTTCTCCCAGCAAGCGGTGGACTTGTGCAACCGGCACCGGCTTGCACCCGGCTTGGCATTCGTGTGTGGGGACGCCCAATCAATGCCGTTCCCGGCCTCCTCCTTCGATGCCGTCGTCAACATCGAGTCCTCCCACTGCTATGAGTCCATGGACAACTTTCTCGCCGAGGTGTGCCGGGTGCTGCGACCGGGTGGCCGGTTTTTCTTCGCCGATCTGAGGAATCTGGACGGCGTTGACACGCTCCGGGAACAGTTCAAGGCCTGCGGCCTGACGGTGGAGAAGGAGACCGACATCACCACCAACGTTCTGACCGCCTTGCGGCTGGACAATGCACGCAAGCTGGAGCTCATCGACGCCTTGATCCCGCGAGTGTTTCGCCGGCCGTTTCGTGTGTTCGCCGGCATCGCAGGAACAAGGAACTATGCCGGGCTTGAGAGCGCAACGCTGCGCTACCTCAGCGCACAGCTGGCTAAGAGAGTTCCGCATCGGCCTGAGTGGCGACGGACCCAAGGTCCGGCGCCGCAGAACGGTCGGCTGGCGCGACGCGGTAGAGGTGAGGCAGTCGAGCTCGAGCTCGGGTTCACGCGCCGTACCGCTATCCGAAATGGTGCGGCCTTCGTGACGAGCCTCCAAATCCAGCGGCGGGATTGCGTGCGCATGGTCGAGGATCACTTCCGGCGTTCCCGTTCGGTAACGGTTCCGGAGTGACAACCCCTCGCTGGCTTGAGACGCTTCGGTCTTGCATCGACCCGTTGGCAGGTAATAAGACTGGCATGAGTGGCTCCGTCAGGGGGAGCATTGCCATGCCCAGGTATTCGGTTTGCAGAAGTCGACCACCTTCGAGTCGGCCGAGCTGTCGACGGACTACCTCGTCGTGGATGAGTAGTCGGACAGTCGCGTGCTGTGGCGCATTCCCAGACAAACGCTCAGACCCAAGGGGTGCCGCGAGCGGGTGACCGGGTTGTGGAGGCCCGCCAGGTATTGCAGGCAGCGACGGGAGAGCGTCGAGATCTTCCTTCCATCTGAGTCGGTCGCCTCATGAACGCCCGGTCGGCAGCTCATCGCGGTGTGGCACGTCGTCCGGTGCTGGCGTTCATGTTGATCAGCCTCGGGGTGGGGTTCCTGGCGGCTGCCATCCCGCCGATTGTCGACTCCGACATTTTGCCGTTCGGCCTACCACTGCATGGGGTGGTTATGTCGCTGGGCGCTGGCCTTGCTGCGTTCCTGGTCACGGCCGCGTTGTCGGGCCGCGCTGGTGTGTCCGACCTTGGACGTCGCAGTGTCCGCTGGCGGGTCAGTGTCCGCTGGTATCTGATCGCACTGTTGAGCGTTCCGGTCGGGGCGACGCTGATCTCGCTGGTGATATACGGCCCACGAGCTCTAGCAACGCCGTCCGGTGGGTGGCCGCAGGCGCTGGCCGAGGTCGCGGCTGTGTTTTTGCTGCAACTGGTGTTGTTCCAACTTGCCGAGGAGACCGGGTTCACCGGGTTCCTCCAGCATCACTGGCGAGACCGGTACCACCCGTTGAAGCTCACCCTGTACGTGGCACTGATGTGGGCGCTATGGCACATGCCCGACCACTTCGCTGTGGAGGGCTGGGGACTCGAGCAGCTCATGTGGGCACCTGTGGTTTTCGCTGTCGAGCTGGTTTCGCTGTTCTTCGCCCGGGCTATCTTTGTGTGGTTCTACAACCAGACCGGTAGCAGCGTGCTGCTGGTGGCGATCTTCCACGCCAGCTTCGACGCCGCAATCAACCAGCTCTACGACGTCGTGGTGCCCGGGCCGGCCACGGCAAGCTTCCTCATCTTCAGCGGTGTGATTGTGCTATTCGCAACAGCGGTGATCATCGCCACCAAAGGTCAGCTGGGACGGCGCCCAGCGGCACGAACCGTGGCAGGCGACATAACTGGCGAGCACACACCTGGTGGCGCTGCAGAAAGAAAGGATCCAGGACCATCGGATCAGCGGGACGCCTGAGATCAATCGGGGCAGTGCTCAATTCGCCGGTCCGGGTGCTCGTTGAGTTGCACGACCGCGGGATCCTGCCGTTGCACACGTTCGGGTATCAATCCAGGATTGTGGCCGGGAGGGCCATCATGGTGAAGGATGCTGGCCACTTGGTAGGTCTGCTGAGATGGGCCGGAATGGCCGTGGTGGTTGCCGGTGTGTCGATGGTTGTGGCGACCGTGCTACATCCCAGCCGTGAAACAGCCACCACGATCATTGCCAGCGAGGTTGGGCTCGTCGCCGCACGCGTCCTGTACACGCTTTCCTGGTTGCTCGTGCTGTTGGGCCTGCCCGGCCTGTATCTGGCTCACCGCGATGCGATTGGTCGGCTGGGATTGGTGGGCTTCCTGACAGCTTTCTTGGGCACGTACCTGATTGCGGTAACCGGGAACTTCGGTTTCCTCGCCCCGGTCCTAGCCAAGGAGTCACCGGCCGTGCTCGACTCCATCAACCAGTACGCCCCGGTCGTGGCAGTCAACGGGTTGGCTGCGATCACCTTCATGGTCGGATTTTCCCTATTCGGGATTGCCATGATCAGGACGGCGAGCCTGCCCCGTACATCCGGCATCCTGGTCGCCGTCGGCGCTCCGGCCCATCTGTTGGGCTTCGGCATTGCGCAGTTCGTCTCGCCAATCTTCTGGGTCATCGCCATCCTGGGCAGCCTGAGCCTTGGTGCCGGCCTTGCCTGGCCCGGCTACCTGCTGTGGCGGGCGTCCCTTGCTTCCAATCAGCTAACTTCAAACAACGGGACGCCTCCTCGCTATTAAGAGATTGACGCCCGGTAACGACCTGGACAGACACCTTGGTGGCCGCAAGGCACGCCACTGACGACAGTCGTCTCCGGCATAGCAGCCGGGACGGCTACCAGTACAAGACGGTGCACTTTGCAGCCTCGCGGTAGACCCAAGCTGGTGGCGAGTGGGGGCGTCCCATGCCGGTCCGGCAGCTCAGTAAATGCCGCTGGTCACAGCGTTGATCTTTGGTTGGAAGCCGCCTCGGTGCTCGACTGCTGGCCGCGGACCAGGCCCAGGCGGTGGGCCGGTCCGGCGGCTAGTGGGCGGCTCGAGCTGGGCGTGGCGTCAGCTGGCGGTGGTGGCCATCTGGGGTGCAGCCACGGTGTGGGTGGCTCGGATGGCGAGAACTACGCCGCAGGTGAACACCCAGATGGTGCCGGTTAGGAATCCCCATGCGGCTTCGGTGCCCAGCATGGTCCCGTTGACCAGCGCTGTCAGTCCTACCGCGAGGCCGACCCAGGCGAGCCAGCGCGGCAGCACCCGCAGAAGCAACCCGACGGCGGCGGAGGCGACTATGGCGACCCCGAGCGGCAGCATTCCGAGGGTGAAGAGGGCGTTGCCGACTCCGTGTAGCGGCTCGTGTGCCGGGGAGGCGTGCGACAGGTGGTTGGCGGTGTACTCGATGCCGACGTTGATCAGGTGTATCGAGACGAGGACGGCGGCGGCGGCCGAGATGACCGGGGACAGCCATGCCGTACGGTCGCCTATGCCACGGCTGAGTGTGGCGATCCCGGCGAAGAATCCGAGCAACAGCACCCAACCGAGCAGCCAGAGGGTGTTGGTGACGCCGTCGGGTGCGGGGAGCGCTGGGGTTGCGAGCAGCAGAATCCCGGACGCAATTCCGCAGGATCCGGCAAGTCGCACAGTTGGGTGCGGGTAGGTGGATGACAGGGACATGGTGACCTCCTGTGGTGAGCTAATTGGACTCCTTCAGGCTGCGCCGGACCTGGGCTGCCGGCGTCAGGCCAGCGGCCGATTCGGCATACATCTGGAGGATGATTCCCGTTGCTGGCCGCCGGACTAGCATCAAAAGGTGGGTATCGCCTGGGAGCGGGACCGCGTGGTGCGCGTCGTGGAGACGGTGGCGGTGCTGGCTTTGTGTGCGCTCACGGTAGGTGGCAACCTGGCCAGTGTCGAGGGTCTGTGGCGACGAGTCCTCGGCGTCGCCTTAGGCGCCGCGATGACGGTTCCGCTGTTGGCCCGACGGCGCGCACCTTTGGCCGTGATGACTGCGGTGGCGGCTGCCATCTGGCTGCAGTTTGCTCTGCTAGGCCCTTCAGTCGGCGCGCTGGGTTCTTGGGTTGCCTACCTGGTGGCCACCTACTCGGTCGGCGCGCATCCTGCTACCCGGCGGGCGGTGGTCGGCCTGGTGGTGTCGACGGTGCCGGCGGCTGCGCTGGCAGTCGTTCGGTTGCAAGCCGGCGCAGATGCCTCGGAGATGGTGCAGCCGGTCGTGGTGTTGATCGCTGCCTGGGTGGCTGGTCGGATCTCGGCCCGACGCCATCAGCGGGCCGAGCTGGTCGAGCACCGCGCCGCGCAGGTGGAGTCCGGGGCCGCTGATATCGCCCGGGAGGCGGCTGAACGTGAGCGGACGCGGATTGCTCGCGAGCTGCATGACGTGGTCACGCACAACATGTCGGTGATGGTCGTCCAGGCGCAGGCCGCCCAGACCCTGGCCGGCTCCGACACCGGCCGGGCGGTTGAGGCGATGCGTGCCGTGGAGGATGCCGGCCGTACCGGGCTGGTGGAGATGCGCCGCCTGCTCGGGGTGATCCGCGCCGATGAGCCGGCGGGTTCCCAAGGGGATCGGGCTCCGCAGCCGCGGCTGGACGACCTGCCCGGCCTGGTGCAACGTGTGCGGGAGGCCGGCTTGCCGGTGTCGTATGCGATTGACGGTGATGCCGCCGGGGTGTCTGCGGGGGTGGCGGTATGCGCCTACCGGATTGTGCAGGAGGCGCTGTCGAACGTCGTTCGGCATTGTGGGGCCGTGCCCACTCGGGTGCATCTGCGGGTCTCGGACTCCTCACTGGACTTGGCCGTGGAGAACGCGGCGCCGCAACGTGCGTTGCCTCAGGCTCCAACCGGGGAGGGCAGGGGGTTGGCGGGGATGCGTGAGCGCGTCGCAGTCTTCGACGGCAAGCTGGAAACTAGGTCGCTGCCAGACGGCGGCTTCGCCGTCCACGCGACGCTTCCCTTGGGGCATCGGTGAGTATCCGGGTCCTGATTGCGGACGACCAGCAGCTGGTACGCAGCGGCTTCAAAGTTTTGCTGGATGCCGAGCCGGACCTCGAGGTTGTCGGAGAGGCCGCCGACGGCGTGACGGCGGTGGCCGAGGCACGGCGGTTGCGACCCGATATCGCCCTGATGGACATCCGAATGCCCCATTTGGACGGCATCGAGGCGACCCGTTCGATCACTCGCACCCTGCCCGGCACGCGGGTGATCATCCTGACCACCTACGACCTGGACGAGTATGTGTTCGAAGCGCTGCGGGCCGGTGCCTGCGGGTTTCTGCTCAAGGATGTGCGGTCCGCCGAACTCGCCAACGCCGTCCGCATTGTCAGCGACGGAGGTGCACTGCTGGCGCCGACGGTCACCCTTCGGATGATCAGCCAGTTCGCGCGAAGCCCAGGCCCCGCACAGCGAGACCGGTTACTGGCCATGCTGACTCCCCGCGAATGCGAGGTGCTCAAACTTGTCGGTCACGGCCTGTCCAACACAGAGATCGCGGCCAGGCTGGTGATCAGCCAGGCCACCGCAAAGACCCACGTTGCACGGATCCTGCTCAAACTGGGGCTCCGTGACCGGGTCCAAGCTGCCGTACTCGCCTATGAGCGAGGCGTCGTCGTGGTCGGCCAAGACGGCGGGCAAAGGCCGCCACGACCGCGCACATAGCCCAGCCGAGACTAGCCAGAGTGGTTGGTCGCGAGGCGCACGCCAACCACGGCAAGCCAGGCGAACAGCGTGACGATCGTCAGCAGGAACGTCGCGTTGCCCCAGGGCAGGAGCAGGAAGACAACGAAGAGCGCACTAGCTGCGTGGGACACTATCGCGATCGGTCGCCAGCCAACTGGCTCGTCGGCATCCTCCACGGCTGCCTCAGAACCCACACCCGCTACGACGAACACCGCGCCTGGCACACAACCCAGAAAGAACTCCACGCCGCAGCTTGACGCCTTCGGGTCGTGGGATGTCTAGTCACAGCAGATTTCAGCCAATTTCAGCCGATATTGAGAGATCTCGAAAGCTATCGAAAGAGGCCCGATTTCGCGCTCTCAAGGCGGTAGCGCGGGTTCGAATCCCGTCGGGGCTACAACTGAAACACAGTCAAGCGCCGCGCTTCGCCCGGCGTGCGCCGCGTGTCCTCGCTGGCTGCGGGCCGCGCCGCCGATGATCGGAGATTGACGACGAGGGTAACCTCTCACGCCGTCCGCAGAATGTCCGATCCTCTGCCTGGTGCAGCCTCACATCATTGATC
>DASQUD010000128.1:0-2571 GCA_035641455.1 Propionibacteriaceae bacterium
GAGATCGTCCGGATTTCCGATCTTGGTCCGGCGTACGCCGACCGCCGGATCCGGGTGGCGGGTTTGGTCACTCATCGACAGCGCCCCTCGACCGCGGGCGGGGTGACATTCCTCAATCTGGAGGACGAATCCGGCATGCTGAACGTTGTCTGTGCCCAGTCGATGTGGCACCGCTATCGTCGGGTGGGTCGCCGGTCCAACGCCATGATTATTCGGGGCAAGATCGAGTACGGGGACGGGGTGACCAATCTGGTCGCCGACCGGCTGGAACCTCTGAGCAGCGTCCTGCCCGACGCCGGACGAGCCCTACAGGCGGCGCACCGCTCCCGCGACTTTCACTGAGCCCTGTTCTTACCCGATGGATGGCCGCTTGCCTCGCACATGGTTTGGACCGCCATCTTCATTGCTTCCGTTCCGCTGGGCGGGCATGCCATAGACGATCTTTCCGGGGACGGACCTGAAACTCACTGGGCCGGGCAAACACTAAGGTCTATCGACGCGCCAGAACAAGCGCTCGAGGTCACCAAAGCATGGCGCTTCGGTCGCCCTACTGAGACACTCAATCGTGAGCCGAGTTGTCGATTCATTGCGCATTGACGCCGATGCACTCCGTGGGCAGGTCATCCTCCCCGAAGACGCCGACTATGACACCCATCGGCGGATCTGGAACGGCTCCATCGACAGACATCCGGCTCTGATCGTTCGCTGCGCCGGCGTCGCAGATGTCATTGCGGCCGTGAAGTTCGGGCAGGCAAGCGGCATGCCGGTGGCCGTGCGCAGCGGTGGGCACTCCTTCCCAGGCTTGTCCGTCGCGGATGACGCGCTCGTCATTGACCTCTCCTTGATGAAGGGGGTCCGTGTCGATCCCGAAAGGCGGACCGCACGCGTACAAGCGGGAGTCCTGCTCGGCGAACTCGACCGGGAGACGCAGGCGTTCGGTCTGGCCGTGCCCACCGGTCTCGTCACCCACACCGGCGTCGCCGGTCTGACTTTGGGGGGCGGGATCGGCTGGATCATGCGAAAGCACGGACTCTCGATCGACAACCTTCTCTCCATCGATCTCGTCACAGCTTCCGGTGACTTCGTCCGTGCCAGCGCAGATCACAATGCGGATCTGTTTTGGGGCGTCCGCGGTGGCGGTGGCAATTTCGGGATCGTCACCGAGTTCGAGTTTCACTGCGTGTCACTGGACTCACACGTCCTTGCCGGACCGGTGTTCTGGCCGATGGAGAAGTCGGCAGAGGTTCTGCGCTTCTATCGCGACTGGCTCGCCGGCGCGCCTGACGAGCTCATGACCATCGTTGTCCACCGGAAGGCGCCGCCGCTGCCCTTCGTGCCTGCGGAGCTGCACGGTGAGCGGGTCGTGATGATCATCTGCTGCTGGGTCGGCGATCTCGAGAAGGGGGAAAGCGTCATCCGACCGCTCAGGGAGTTCGGCTCTCCCGTCGCCGACGTCTGCGTGCCCAAGCCGTTCCTGCAGCATCAGGCGATGCTCGATCCGAGCTTCACGCCGGGCCGATGGTATTACTTCAAGAGTTGTGATGTCGCCGAGTTGACCGACGAGATCATCGACATCACCGCCGAGCGCTCGTTGCGAATATCGTCGCCACTGACGTCGTTTCCCATTTGGCAGATGGGCGGCGCGGTCGGACGCGTAGATGGAGCAGAGACGGCGTTCAACGGTCGCACTGCTGGCTTCACGTACAACATCGGCGCTTGCACTCAGACGCGTACAGATTTCGCCGAGGAGCGTGCCTGGGTGCGCGACTTCTGGTCAGCCCTCGAGCCCTGGCACCAAGGGGTGTACGTGAACTTCCTCGGCGACGAGGGAGCTGACCGGGTGCGAGAGGCCTACGGCTCGGACAAGTACAACAGGCTGAGGGCGTTGAAACAGAAATATGACCCCGAGAACTTCTTCCGGCTGAACCAGAACATCGCGCCGAACTGATCAGCGATCCGCCGTCGGCCGACTTCTCCTCCGCAGTCGAACTGTGCAGCGATTATCAGACCGCATCGGCGAAGCACTCCGCAAACCAACTCAGTTGCCGGTCGACCTGGTAATCCACCCCGCCCTCGTGACGGTTGTGCGTGTAGACCTCGATGTCCTTCGCAACCCCGGCCGCGCCGCCGTAGGCATGGAATGCGGCGAACACCGTGGAGGGCGGGCATACCTCGTCCATCAGGGCCACCGAGAACAGGGCTGGCGCTGCTGCCCGCCGTCCCAGATGGACGCCGTCGAAGTATCCGAGTGTGTGGTACGCGGGCTCCTCTAGGTGCCGCCAGCCCGCGACGAACGCGGTGAGTTCGGCGTACGGGTGGGCGTCGGTGATCTCCGTGGCCCGGCGGAAGTGGCAGAGGAACGGTACATCGGGAGCCACCCCTCGAAGGGATATGCCTGCCATGGGCGCTAGCCCCGCCGCCGCCAAGGTAATGCCGCCGCCCTGGCTGATCCCGGTGACGATCAGCCGGTCGGGGTCGACCAGCGGGTGGGTACGCGCAACCTCGAGCATGCGGAGCGCATCCACGTAAACCCTGCGGTAGTAGTACGTGTCGCGATGTGTGATCCCAGCG
>DASQUD010000129.1:0-3134 GCA_035641455.1 Propionibacteriaceae bacterium
GGTGACGACGCATCACACCCAACCCGAACCACACCAGCGCCCCAAACAGCGCCGTCATGATCGTGTACCACCACAGCGGCCAGGTGAAGGTCCAGAACAGGAACTGGAATCTGACCCTGTCGGTGTTCTGGATGATGAAGACCAGCAGGACCCCGAGGCCGGTCAGCGACGCGATCGCCCCACCACTCAGTTTGCGCCCGTCCGGCTGTTGCCCACCCGGTTGAACCGCCATCACGTCCTCCTCATGTCCCGGTCGACGGGAGGTTTCAGCACCACCGTTTGCCGTCTGGAAGGGCGGCTGCATCAGCGGTGGCCGCGGGCAAGCAAGCCCAACGTGGACACGGGCATCCCCATGACCGACCGATCAGCGCGCTTGTACGTACCCGCATGCCCACCCCCGGTCGTCCATGGGGCTGGGCCAATCGTCCGCCCTCCAGTTTTCCATCCGCGAGGCTGTGTAACGACTCGGACTCCGCCGACGGCTTGCCGATTACGGTTGCCGGCGTCAGCGCACGTCGACGTAGGAAACCTCGATGGCGTTGTTGCCGTAGCCGAGGCGGTTCCAGGGTGGAACCTCGGGCTGCGTGTTGCCGGCTGCGTCGGTCGCGCGGGCGCGGAGGCTGTGGCGGCCGTGCTCGGTCGCCTCCCACGCGAATGACCAGTCCTGCCACTGGTACGGACCCTTCGGGGGCTCGACCTGCGCCGCATGCCAGTCGCCTTCGCCGGTAAGGCTGACGTCGACGTTCGTGATCGGTCCGGTGCCCGACCAGGCCTTCCCGCGCACGGTGTAGGTCCCAGCGGGGATGGTCGCGCCGCGAGCGGGATCGGTGATCCGGGCGCGCACACGCATGACGGTGACCCGCTCAGGCGGACGATCGGCCCACTGGTACATGTAGTGGCCGGTCTCGAACTCGCCGACGTACGGCTCGGTCAGGACGTCGATGTGCTTCAGCCATTTCACGGAGGCGACGCCGTACCAGTAGGGCACGATGAGCCGGAACGGCGCGCCGTGGTCGGGGTTGAGCGGCTCGCCGTTCATCTCGTAGGCGATCAGGATCTCGGCTTCCGGATCGGTGGCATGGGCGAGGGTCAGGGACCGCACGAAGGTCAAGTCGGACGCGTCGATGTTCTGAAGGACCGGGTGGAGCAGATAGGAGCCGTGGTCGGCGCCGGTGAAGCGCACCTCGACGCCCTCGGCGGCCGGCTTGGCCTGCTCCAGCACCTGGTGCAGGAGGGCACCAGTCCAGCGAGCCGTGGAGACGGCGTAGTCACCCCATGGTTCGCCGGCCGGCAGCGGCCGCATCGCCAGGCGCCCGTTCCCCGCGCATTCCATCGTGACGACCCGCTCGACCGGGGGCATGGCGCGCAGGTCGTCGAGCGTCAGGGTCCTCGGGTGCTCGACCGCGCCGCCGACCTCGAGGGTTCCGTCGTGGGCCGGCACCTTGAAGTTGCTGCGGACATAGTGGAGCTCGGTCGGCGTGATGTCGCCTATCAGAGCCTCCGGCGGGGCTTCGGCGTTGAAGGGCTCGCCGTGGATCATCGTGAGCGCTGCCCGGGCCTGCTGCAGGTCGTCTGCCAAGGTCATGTTCCAAGCCTCCTCGTGGATGGCCGTTGGGCCACGGGGTCGCCCATCAGAAGTCGGGATCATGGAAGGTCGGTTCCCGGTCGTCGTTGAAGGCGCCGATGCCTTCGACGCGGTCGGGGTGCACGGCCGAGCGCCAGTGGGCCTCCATCATGATCGCGATGGCCTGCTCGATCGGCTGCCCCTGGCCCATCCGGACGGCCCGCTTGACCGCCTGCACGGCTGTTGGCGAGTTGCTGGCGATCTTGTCCGCGATCCGGTGCGCCACCTCCAGCAGCTCGCCCTGGGGACAGAGCTCGTTGACCATGCCCAGCCGGTAGGCCTCCTGGGCGGTGATCGGGTCGCCGGTCATCAGCATCTGCAGGGCCTTACCCGGCGGGAGCACGCGGGGAAGCAGGGCCGGCGAGCCGCCGCCGGCGGCCAGGCCGATCATCGCCTCGGGCTGGCCGAAGGCGGCATTGTCGGAGGCGATGATGAAGTCGGTGCTCTGGGCGATCTCGCAGCCGCCGCCGTAGGCGATCCCGTTGACGGCGGCGAAGATGGGCTTGCGCAGCTGGCGCAGGGTGTAGAGGGTGCGGTCGAAGTCTTGGCGTTGCCGCAGCCATTGCTCCTTGGTCATGTCCTTGCGCTGGCGCAGGTCGCTGCCGACCGAGAAGGCCCGGTCACCCGCGCCGGTGATGATGGCGACGCGCACGGGGGGACGGACTGCGATCGTCTCCAGGATCTCCGTCAGCCGCGCCCCCATCTCCGTGGTGATCGCGTTGTCGGCGTGCGGCCGGTTCAGGGTGATGAGCGCCACCTGCCCGCCGGAGCCGTACTCGACCAGTACGGGTGAGTCCGGCTCCGCTGCTCCGGAGGGTGGTGGGCCGAAGTCGAGTGCCTTCCAGCGGTCGGTGCGTGTCGGGCTCGTTGCCACCTGGTCATCCTTTCCTGGATCGCTGCCCTGTTAGGTTTCCAGCTCCGCCAGCCAGCGCAGCGCTCGCAGGCCCGGCACATAGCAGTACTCGCCGCCGCGGGTGACGACGAACGGCGGCAGGCCCTGCAGCCGGCGCCGGATCGGCTGCTGCGGGATCGTGAACATGCCCGAGCCGTCGTTCGGCCCGGCCAGCGGATCCTTTTCGGCCGGCGCGCCGATGAAGATGCCGTCGTTGATCCACTGGGTCTTGACGAACTCGAACTGGCGCTTGAGGTGCGCACCGACGAACACGAAGATGATGCCTCGGTCGACGCCGTCGTCCTCCAGGACGCCTTCGGGCAGCATCGGGCCGTAGCTGGTGCCGCGCCGGATCATCCGGTGGAGGCGGACGTTGACGCTTCCCTCCTGATCGAGCGCGTCCCGCGGGTTCGCGCGCCGCGCGTGCGCGCCAGCCGGGCACTTGAACCCGCGCAGATCGTCGTGGTAGTCGAACTCGTTGTTGCGGGCGGGATCCGCGCCCAGCTGGGGATCGTCGTGTTCCGGGGACAGCGCCAGCGGCGCGCCGCTTTGCCAGCGTCCGACCATCTTGGCGCCCAGCCGCGCCTCCTCCTCGCGGCTGGAAGCTCGTTCGCGGAG
>DASQUD010000130.1:0-19547 GCA_035641455.1 Propionibacteriaceae bacterium
AGCCGTTGAGGCGTTTCTGCGCTGCGTCCCAGTCACGCGGACCGGCGACGTGCCAGACCGTGCGATGACCTAAGCCGAGGAGATAGCGCGTCAGGGCACGGCACGCTTCCTCCTGGTCGACGTCGACCACGATCTGTCGGGGCAGGCCGGGGATCCAACCAGCGCTTGTCACCACCGGTAGGCCGTCGAGCTGGGTGGCACTGACCTCGATCAAATGTGTAGGCACCTCGATCACCAAGCCCTCCACCCTTTGGGCAAGCAGGGTGTCGATTCCTGCCGCCACGCTTCGCGCGGATAGGTTGGGCACGGAGACCAGCGCCATGCGGTATCCAAGTCGTCTCGCCTCGTGCTCGAGACCGAACATGCGGCGAGAGGGACCGACTAGTGGAGTCCCGAGAGTCAGGGCGCCAATCGTGTGGCTCCGTTCGCGGGCCAGTGCCTGAGCGGCGGCGTTCGGGCGATATCCAAGTTGCTCGATCGCCTGGTTCACCTTGTCACGGACCTCAGCGCGGACATGAGGCGCGCCGTTGACCACCCGGGACACTGTCTTTTGGGAGACACCGGCGGCCCGCGCGACGTCCACCATGACGACGCCCTGGGAGCTCCGGGTCTTACCACCCGACATGACGACCATAAGGGTCCTGACTACGTAGGCAGTCCGTTGACCGCGTAGTCAATCAGGCTTCTGGCGGACTGTCAATGGCTATGCCTGCGGGGGCCAGCGGGCCAGACTGACCTCCATCCCACATTCGCGAGCGATGGAAGGTGACGCACGGATGGACGAGCTTCTTTACGGGGCGTCGTACTACGACGAGTACATGCCGTACGACCGGATCGACACCGATGTGACGATGCTCAAGGTCGCCCACCTCAATGTGGTGCGCATCGCTGAGTCGACGTGGAGCACCCTGGAGCCACAACCTGGCATCTTCGACCTCACTCATATTGATCGGATGCTCGACGCGATCGGGTCAGCCGGCATCAACGTCATCGTTGGTACGCCGACGTACGCCGTGCCGACCTGGCTCGCGGCATCCCACCCCGACGTGCTCGCAGTGACCAACGCTGGCGAGGGGCGGTACGGCGCTCGCCAGATCATGAACATCATCAGTCCCGCCTACCGGTTCTACGGCGAGCGGGTCATCCACCGCCTGCTGGAGCACACCGCGCGTCACCCCGGCGTCGTCGGCTTCCAGTTAGACAACGAGACGAAGTACTACAACGTCGCCTCCACTGACGTGCAGCGCACCTTCGTCAAGTACCTGCGCCAGCACTTCAGCGATGACCTGGAGGCGATGAACCGCGCCCTGGGTTTGGACTACTGGTCCAACCGGGTCGACGCCTGGGAGGACTTCCCCGATGTCCGAGGCACGATAAACGGCTCTCTCGGAGCTGAGTTTGACAAGTTCCGCCGATCCCTGGTGGCCGAGTACCTGGCCTGGCAGGCCGCCATCGTCCGGGAGTACAAGAGCGACGACCAGTTCATCACTCACAACTTCGACTTCGACTGGGGCCCGGGTTGGTCCTACGGGCTGCAGCCGGCCGTGAACCACTTCGCAGCCGCAGCCTGTCTGGACATCGTCGGTGTCGACATCTACCACCCGACGCAAGCTGACCTCACCGGCAAGGAGATCGCCTTCGGTGGCGACGTGAGCCGGTCCCTCAAGGATGGCAGGAACTACCTTGTGCTCGAGACCGAGGCGCAGGGTCAGCTCGGCTGGCTGCCCTACCCCGGCCAGCTGCGGCTACAGGCTTTCAGCCACTTCGCCAGTGGGGCCGACGGCGTCCTGTACTGGCACTGGCACTCCATCCACAACTCTTTCGAGACCTACTGGAAGGGCCTGCTCAGCCACGACCTGGAGCCGAACCCGACTTACGAGGAAGCTGCCGTTGTCGGCGCCGAGCTGGACCGGATTGGCACCTCGCTGTTGCACCTGACGAAGAGGAACCGAGTCGCAGTCATGGTGAGCAACGAGGCGCTGACCGCGCTCAAATGGTTCACCATCGAGACCGGCTTCATGGAGGGGGTCACGCTCGACAGCTCGATCGACTACAACGACGTACTGCGCTGGCTCTACGACGCGTTGTTCGAGCTGAATGTCCACTGCGACTTCGTCCCTCCCGACACCGAGGAGCTGAGCCGCTACGCCATGGTCCTCATTCCCGCGCTGTACTCGGCGCCCGAGTCGACATTGCTGCGGCTGCGCCGGTACGTGCATAACGGTGGATACCTAGTGTCGACCTTCAAGTCGGCGGTGGCCGACGAGCACGTCAAGGTTGGTCGGATCGGCTGCCACATGCCCTCACCGACGTCTTCGGCTTCACCTATAACCAGTTCACCCGCCCCCACGAGGTCGCCCTGGCGCTGCAGAACGATCTCGCCGCCGTCGGCAACCTGTCCCCAGCCCAGCGAGCCGCGTCGCACTTCATGGAGCTACTAATCCTCGACGGCGCCGAGCCGCTCGCCTCGTACGACCACTACGCATGGGCAGACCATGCGGCGATCACCCGACACGAGTTCGGTGCTGGCAAGGCCATCTACCTGGGCACGATGACCGGTCCAGAGCTTCTGCGACAGCTGCTCGCCATCACTCTGCAGGACGCGGAGCTGTGGGACTGGAGCCAGGACCTTGCCGGCACTGTCTCCGTTCGCCGCGGCGACAACGCCGCTGGTCGCCAGATCACCTACTTCCTCAACTACTCCCCAGATGAGGTTCGATTCCCCAGTCCGGTGATCGGCCGTTCCCTGCTCGACCAGGCCATGGTGGAGCGAGGGACCGAGATCCGAATCGGAAGGTGGGACCTGGTGATCGTGGAAAGCTAGCTGCCCTGGTCCGCGCTGCCTTGGTTGCGAGCCTGCCAAGCGTCAGCTCGTCGAACTGACCAGAACGAGGGTCTCGCAGTTGACCAGCTCGACGCCGATTCTCGCTAGTGGGCAAGAATGAGCGGCATGGTGACGCAGGCTCGCGAGGCCATCGCTGATGGCCACACGGCACTCGGAATCGAGCTGGGATCGACCCGGATCAAGGCGGTGTTGACCGGGCCGGACCACGCGCCGATCGCCGTGGGCAGCCACGACTGGGAAAACCAGTTCGTCGACCGGACCTGGACCTACTCGCTGGAGGCGGTCTGGTCCGGGCTGCAGCAGTGCTACGCCGCACTGGCCGAGCAGGTGCGCCAGCGCTACGACGTGGAGTTGACCTCGGTCGGGGCGCTCGGCGTATCGGCGATGATGCACGGCTATCTCGCCTTCGACGCCGACGGCGAGCTGTTGACGCCCTTCCGGACCTGGCGGAACACCAACACCGGCCAGGCGGCCGAGCGGCTGAGCACCCTCTTCGGGCACAACATCCCGCATCGGTGGAGCGTCGCCCACCTCTACCAGGCCATCCTGAACGGCGAGGAACATATCGGCCGGATCAGGCACCTGACCACACTGGCCGGCTACGTCCATTGGCGGCTGACCGGGGAGAAGGTGCTGGGCATCGGTGACGCCAGCGGCATGTTCCCGATCGACATCGCCACGGGTGGTTACGACGCCCGGATGCTGGACCAGTTCGACCAGCTCGCGAGTGAAGCAGGACTGGATCTGAGGCTGGCCGACCTGCTGCCCACGATCCGGCAGGCGGGGGAGGTGTGCGGCCAGCTCACCGCGGCGGGCGCCGAGCTCCTGGACCCGACCGGCCGGCTAAGTGCTGGCGTCACGATGTGTCCTCCGGAAGGCGACGCTGGAACGGGCATGGTGGCGACGAACTCGGTCGCCCCGCGCACGGGGAACGTCAGCGCCGGCACGAGCATCTTCGCGATGGTCGTCCTCGAGGGCGAGCTCAGCCGCGTACACCGCGAGCTCGATCTGGTCACCACGCCCGCCGGGGACCTGGTGGCCATGGTGCACTGCAACAACGGCGCCAGCGAGCTGAACGCGTGGGTCGGACTGTTCGCGGAGTTCGCTCAGGCGCTCGGGGTGGACGTGGACACCTCGACCGTCTTCGAGACGCTGTTCACCTCGGCGCTGGCTGGCGCTGCCGATTGCGGCGGGCTGATGACATACAACTATCTCTCTGGCGAGCCGATTACCGAGCTTGAGGAAGGTCGACCGCTGTTCCTCCGCTCCCCGGACAGCGCCCTCAACCTGGCCAACTTCATGCGAGCCCATCTGTTCTCGTCGATTGCCACCCTCCGGATCGGGATGGATGTACTGCAGAAAGGCGAGGGCGTACGGCTGGACCGGATGTTCGCCCACGGCGGCCTCTTCAAGACAAAGGGCGTGGCCCAGCGCCTCCTGGCCGCCGCCATCGACACTCCCGTCTCGGTCGGCGACGTCGCGGCCGAGGGCGGCGCCTGGGGGATTGCGGTCCTAGCCGCCTTCGTCGCTAGGCGCACACCCGAACAGAGCCTCGCCGAGTTTCTGAGCACCCAGGTCTTCGTCAACAGCAGCCTCGAGACTGCCGAGCCCGACCCACGAGATACCGCCGGTTTCGGCACCTTCATCCAGCGATACGTCGCCGCACTACCGGTGGAACGGGCGGCTGTCGAGCACAGCTGACAACCCAGCAGGGGATCCGGATCGCATCGAGCGGTGCTCACGGCTGCTCGCAAGCACCCGCTCATGCGTTGTCGCGAACTCCGCTCGCCTCAGACCCGAGAGGCATCTAGGCGCACCGATTCGGAGAGCGGAAGAGACGGCGTGCTCCCCAACACCTTCCTCCCACGACGTTGGGTCCCAGATTGGGCCAAGTTCAAGAAGGATGCTTGATCCACCGACGAAGAAGTGGGACGTCGTGGTAGTCCCGGGCGCGCCAGTTGTAGCCCTCGCGGAACACAAGCTGCTGTTGGGCAGTCAGGCACTCGACGGTTTGACCGGCGATGCATCCGGTGGTGAAGGCGTCGCTGGGATAGTAGAACTCAGTGTCGGCGAGACTGGCCTGGACGGCGCTCCCATCCTCGGCGAAACGAAGTGGATGCAGGTCGACGCGCCGGCCATGGACGTCCTCAAGTTCGATCCGGACTGGAAGCCAGTCCTCCCGCGGCACAAAGCCGAGCGCGACCAGGAGCTCCAAGAGGCGTTCCAACTGGTCAGCGTCAACGGCAAGGTCAAGGTCCTGATGGGGCCGCGTCTGACGTCCAATCAAGGCATCGACCGCCCAGCCGCCGGCAACGCAGGCTCGCACGCGCCTGGCGGATATGTGGCCGAGCAGGCTGGCTACGTCGCTGGCGTGCATGGTTGAACCGTAACTACGAAGATTGCTGAGTCGTGGACAGCGAAGGCGATCGGTGCTCAGCCCAGTGAAGCCAGCTGGACCAGGGGTAAGGCGGCTCGGGTGGCGCGGCGCCGGAGAGCTCAGCTGGATCCGGAACCTCAAGCATCGACTGCCATCGGTCAAGGTCCGCGGCTGTCATCGCTTCCCCTAAGAGTGAGCCGGTGGAGTGCGGACCGCTCGTCCTTGGCCCAGCAACCGAAGTCAAGCACGACGTTGGTGTCCAGGCGCAGTAGCTGGAGCGCGAGACTGATCATCCGCCCCTCGAGGACGTCCCGTCTGCGCTCGGCCTCCGGCTGGCCGAGCAACGGGATCATCCACTCATCGAGAGAGAGTCGTAGCGGGCTGTGCTCACTCGCCAGCTGCTTGGCGCGCGTAGTCTTGCCGGCCGCCGGAAGGCCGACCAGTAGGATCATCATCGCCACGCAATGATCCTGCCTCGGCCTCGGCGGAGCGAGTTGACATGATCTTGTTCCGGATCAGCCGCGCAGCGCTCGGAATGTCGCTGAGCATATGCGATGCCCTGTCGTCTGACAGCGATAATCCATGAGGCTGGGATCGGGTGACGTGCCTCGCGGCCCGCAGCGAAGTCGAGGACACGAGGCGGGCCGAGTGCAGCGAGGCCCCTTGGTTGACAAATTCAGGCGAACTCTGCAGTTACACCGGCAGAGGGTCTTGTGATCCGGGGGAAGCGAAGAAGCGTGGTGCCGTGGGCCCGCGTTCACGCTGTTGTGATCAGTGGAGCAAGGCGACCCTGCAGCCTGACGGCGGAAGAACCAGCATGTCCATCCTAAGTTGTGCTCTTCAGTGGTTTGACAGGAACGCGCACCCTGAGGCTCGGAGTTATGATCAGCGGATGACGACCATGGACCATGCGTGGGTGGTCGCCCGGCGGGGTGGGCCAGAAAGCCGCACCACCATCGCTGATGTGGCGATGGAGGCCGGGGTGAACAAGGGCACGGTGTCGCGGGCACTACGCGGCAGCTACGGTGTGGCGCCGCTGACCCGGAAGCGCATCCTGGAGGTGGCAGCGCGGATGCAGTTCTCCGCTTCCCCCCTTGCGAGCGCCTTGGCATCTGGTCAGTCCCGGAAGACGGTCGGCATCGTCATTCCTACGCTTGACTCCTGGTACTACATCAGTGTCGCCTCAGGGGCGAAGGAAATCCTGACTGCGGCAGGGTTCCGAGTCGATCTGATTGCTCTCGCACTAGATCCCGCCTATGACGACTTAGCTTCGGCTCAATTCTATGAATTAAGCTACGAGTTGTACGCTGGCCGCGACGCGTTGCTTCTTGCGGACACTATTTCTATCAATCTCAGATCGAACGCATCTGACCAGGCGTGGCCGACAACCGCATCCGGGATTTCGTTCTCAACTGTTCCCGGGTCGTTCGTCGACAATTACGCTGGCGGCCGGCTGATTGCCGAGCACCTGCTCGGTCTGGGGCATCGCCGCATGGCGATGGTCGACGGACGCAAGCCCCACTCGCCGCATCCTGGTGTCTGGGAGGATCGGGCCAATGGCTTTCGTGACACCGTCCGTGCCTCTGGCTTCGAGATCGACGGCGAGCTCGTGGCTTCGCCGGGAGACGCCCAGGCGGCCGACGGCGAGCGAGCCATGCGGTCGCTCCTTCAGGCCGGCGGTACGCCCCCGACGGCCATCTTCTGTCAGACCGACGAGCTTGCCTTCGGCGTGCTCTCGGCAATGCGCCAGCGGGGACTGCGGTGCCCTGAGGATATCTCGGTTGCCGGTTTCGATGGTCATCCACTGTCCCAGTTCTGGGGACTGACAACGGTCAACCAGCATGCCGACCTTCAAGGCATGCGAAGCGCCCGGGCTCTGATCAGCGCTCTTGGTGATGGCAGTCATCAGCTGACCGACGTCGACCAAGCGACTCAGATCCTGCTGAGCCTCGAAATGAGGGACTCGACGAGCGCACCACGGTGACGGGCCCAGTGAGCCTCCAGCGCGAGCTCTGGCCACGTGGGGTGTGCCTCGTGCGTCACCTTCCCCGTTCAATGGTCCGGTGGCCTCCTCGGGAGAATGCCAGGCGATTGGCCGCCTAGACCGCAAGATCTCCTCGTCCGAGCGAGATGGCTCGGCCAAATTTTGGTCATGCTCGGTCTGACCGTGCCCACCGACCCAGCCGTCTTCGCCAGAGTCAAAACGATGCGGTTTCAGCCCGGATCGGATCGTTGACAAACGGTTGCGACGCAGTGCAGGATCCGAGGAAGGCCCCGGCTTTTCGCCGCCGCCTGAGTATCTGAGGCCAATTCAAGGAGGAATTGATGACAGACACCAAGGGTGCGTTCGGTCAGACGCTGTCTCGCCGGCGGTTGCTCGGAATGGGCGCGTTGGCTGGCATCGGTGTTGCAAGCTCTGGTCTGGCGGCGTGCGGCGGCGGGAGCAGCGGCGGACCGGGAGGAGGCGCTGGCGGCGGCGGCGGTGGTGGCGGTGGCCAGCAGGGCGGCGCGGTGACCTGGGCCTCCTGGGCCAACCCCGGCGAGGCAGAGCGGTTCAAGCAGTACTCGCAGGACTACCAGAAGCGGACCGGCACCAAGACCACCTACCAGACGGTCGTCGGGGACTACACCGCCAAGTTGCTCACCCAGCTGCAAGGCGGTTCGGCGGCGGACGCCTTCTACGTCGGCGACACCGGGATGGCCAAGCTCCAGGAGTCCAACAACCTCGTCGAACTCACTGAGTTCCTCGGTACCCCGGACGGCCAGAAGGCCAGTGGGACGTTCCCCGGCCTGGTCGACTGGACCAAGAGCAAGGACGGCGGCATCTACGGCGTATGCGTCGACTGCAACCCGATGGTCTTCTGGTTCAACAAGGGGCTCCTCGAGCAGGCCGGCGTCACGACCGACCCGGCGGCGGCCTTCGAGGGTGGCACCTGGACACGGGACGCGCTGGACGACCTGCTGACCAAGGTCAAGGCTACCGGCAAGCGCGGTTACGTCCACATGGCGTCCTACGGTGACCTGTTCGGCCTGGTCACCGCGCTCGGCGGCACGATGATCGAGGACAACAAGGCCGTCTTCGACGAAGACCCCAAGGCCCAGGAGATCATCGGCTGGCTTTTCGACAGCATCGCCAACGGCAACATCAGCTACGGCGGCAGCCTTCCCAAGGGCCAGAGCTCGGACGCGCTCTTCCTCGCGGGTCAGCTGGCCACCACGCACCAGGGCCGCTGGATCCTGCCCAACCTCAAGAAGATCAAGAACATCCAGTACGACATCGCCCCCTACCCGTCCGAGGACGGCAAGACCATCGGCCCGATCATCGTCTTCACCGCGGCCATGAGCGTGAACGCGAAGGCCAAGGACCCGGAGGTGGCGAAGAAGTTCCTGGCCGACTTCGTCAGCGTGGACGGGCAGCGGTTCCGGCTCTCGGGCGGCGGCAACGCGGTGCCGTCGGTGGCTGGTCTCGACGAGGTCGTCACCGAGGGCGACCTGCCGGCGCACGGCAAGTGGTTCATCGACATCGCGAAGGCCGGCTATGCCATCCCGACGCTGCTCGCCCGCAACGCGACCCTCGCCGTCAACTGGGAGACCGACGCCGACAAGCTGATGAAGACCCCCGGCATGGACGCGACGACGTTCAGCCAGACCATGGCCAAGAAGCTCAACGATGGGGCGGCCTGATTGTGGCCACCATCGTCAAGGAGAAGGTCTCCGACATCGAGGTGCCTGTCGAGCACAAGAAGGCGCTGAACCGGAGGCACCGGCAGGACGCGCTGTTCGGCTACGGGTTCCTGGCACCCCAGCTGATCGGGTTGCTCGTGTTCATGCTCGGCCCGCTCATCATGGCCGTGGTCTACGCCTTCGCGAACTACGACGGCTTCAACCCGATGAGTTTCGCCGGCCTGGACAACTTCGTGTGGGTCTTCACCGATCCGCAGATCCTCACGTCGATGGGCAACACGCTCTGGTTCACGGTGCTGCAGGTGCCGGGGCTGATGATCTCGGCGTTCCTGGCGGCGTACTTCCTGCAGAAGGCCGGCCCGATGAAGAGCGTCTACCGGGTGTTCTTCTTCGCCCCGGTGGTCACCTCGAGCGTCGCGGTGGCGGCGATCTGGCTGTTGCTGTTCAACCCGGAGCTCTCTCCGGTGAACAGCGCGCTCGCCTCCATCGGCATCACCGCGCCGGACTGGCTGCAGGACCCGAGGACAGTGATCCCGGCGATCGCACTCGTGAGCATCTGGCAGGGTCTGGGCTACCAGATGGTGATGTTCATGGCCGGTCTGGAGAACGTGCCGAAGTCCCTGCTGGAGGCCGCCGACATCGACGGCGCCTCCGAGTGGCAGAAGATGCGGAAGATCACGATCCCGCTGCTCTCGCCGACGATCCTGTTCCTGTCGATCACCGGCATCATCGGGTCGTTCCAGGTCTTCGACTACATCTACGTGTTCTTCGATACCACGGCTCCGTCGGCGGCGCGAACCATCGTGTACGAGATCGTCCAGGTCGCCTTCCGTGAGTTCAACTTCGGGCGGGGCGCTGCTCTGGCGCTCGTCCTGTTCCTGATCCTCCTAGCGGTCACGGCGCTGCAGCTGATGGCCCAGAAGAGATGGGTGCACTACACAGAATGACCATTGCCAGCGATCTCTCGGTCAAGGCGGTCGAAGCCACCGCCCATGAGAAAGACGTTCCGACCGAACCCAAGCCCCTCAAGTGGACGAGAATTCCTCTGCACATCGTGCTGATCGTCGGCGCGGTGCTGATGTTCATACCGTTCCTGTGGATGATCTCGTCCTCGTTCAAGCCGCTCGACGAGATCTTCAAGCAGCCGCCCACCCTCTTCCCGGTGGCGCCCACCCTCATTAACTACCAGACGGCATTCGGTACGGGAACCTTCTTCCAGGCGTTCTTCAACAGCTTCTACATCGCCGCGGTGATCACGGTGGTCTCGCTACTCACCTGCGCGATGGCGGCGTACGCGTTCGCGCGGTTGAGGTTCCCGGGGAACAACCTTCTGTTCGGTCTGTTCCTGGCCACGATGATGGTGCCGATCCAGCTGACGATCATCCCGCTCTACACGATCATGGGGTGGTTCCAACTGGTCGACACGCACGCGGCGATCATCCTGCCGGCCGCGTTGTTCAACGCGTTTGGCGTGTTCCTGCTCCGGCAGTACGTCCGGGGCATCCCGCTCGAGCTGGAGGAGGCGGCGGCCATCGACGGAGCGTCGAGGATCAAGATCTTCACTACGATGATCTTGCCCCTGCTCCGCACACCGATGGTGGCCCTGGGCATTTTCGTATTCCTGGGCCAGTGGAACAGCTTCTTCTACCCGTTGATCTTCCTCAACACCGACACTCTGTTCACCCTGCCGTTGTGGGTCAACCAGTTCAAGGGTCAGTACTCGGCCGACTGGGGTGGCCTGATGGCCGCCACCACGCTCGCCGCGGTGCCGTTCCTGATCATCTTCATCATCGCTCAGCGGCAGATCGTGGAGGGCATCGCCCTCTCCGGTTCGAAGACCTAGGAGGCGGCTCGGGCTCGTACGACGGCCCCTGTGTACGACGCCGGCGGCGGACTCCCGCCCCGGCGTCGACACATGTTCACCGAGGGAGGAGGCGCGATGGGCACGAGCCCGCCGGAGAGACCTCCGCAGCGGTTCCGGCTTCCAGTCCGTCAGCCACTGCGCGAGCTGCTGATCGCCTCACTGTGTGCCACGATCGGGTCGTTCGAAGTCATCGCCTGGGCGACATTCGGCCTCGGTGGACCACTGCTGATCGCCGGCATCCTCCTGATCTTGGTGGGCCTCGGCTATGCCCTCTGGTGCCTCATCCGATTCTGGCGTACCCGCTGGGTCGTCCGCCTGACCGCCAACGAGCTCACCGTCACGAGCGGCTCTCGGCAACGCCGGCTGCATTGGGCAGAGATAGGTGAGGTGAGGGTCGGAAGGAACCAGGTGGAGATCTTCGACGGCCACGGAAAGAAACAGCTCACCTTGGGAGTCGACCGTACGCGACGGGCGCATGAGGCTCTGCACAGCATGCTCGACGCCATCGAGGTACATCGGGCCCGTCAATGACGTGACTCTTGATGAACGCAATCTTGGTTCGGAGCTGACGTCGCCCTATGGCCAGAGTGGACGTCAGCGGAGTGGGAGCTGTCGACCCCCCTCGACATCGGCCTCCGTGCAGAGCGGCCAAGAGGCATGAGTGACGATCGCAGCGCACCCCGACCTCAGTGACCTTCTGGCCGACATTCACGCCCGTTTGATTCGGCTTCTGGGCGAGAATCTTGTGGGCATCTACGTCTTCGGGTCCGTTGCTTGGGATGGTTACGATCCCGGAGTGAGTGACGCTGACCTTCTCGTGGTTACGGCGCGTCAACTTGTCGCCGCCGACTATGCACGGTTGCAGCAAATGCACGCCGTACTGGCCGGACGCGAGCAATGGAAGGACCGGATCGAGGTTGCCTATCTCAGCCGGCAGGCCCTCCGGACATTCAAGGAGCGAACGAGCGAGATGGGCGTCATCAGTCCGGGGGAATCCTTCCATGTGGTGACTGCAGGCAAGGACTGGCTCATGAACTGGTATGACGTTCGTGAGCATGCCATCGTCGTGGCCGGACCGGATCCCAAGACTTTGATCGATCCGATCACGCGCTCGGAATTGAAGGCGTGCATCCGCGACTATGTCAGGCTTTTTCCCGAGCGCGTACGCGATAACCTCCATCAAGGTTCAGATGCCTACGCAGTGCTCACGATGTGCCGGAGTCTGCACACGAATATCGTAGGCGAAATGGCGACCAAGAGAGTCGCCGCCGAGTGGGCCGCATCGAAATACCCGGAGTGGAGTACCTTGATCGCGCAGGCCCAGGAGTGGCGCCTGGCCGCCGACAACGTGGCGACCAACAGCGCGGAGGTCCATGCGCAGGTGGAAGCGTTCGTGGATTTCACTGTTGCTGTCTGGGACGCTTCCGGCCTCTAGTGGCCCTTCGTTGAGCCGTGTCTCCTTTGCGGTCGACCTTGTCGAGGATCTGGTCGGCGGGCTTGGTCCAGATGAACGGGTGGCGGCGGGGCCGCCCCGGCGGCCTCCTCACCGACACGTCGCTAGCTCTGGAAGACGCAGCTGCCGCCCCGGGGGAGCGGGAAATGATGCAGGCCTGCCGTCAGCTCGCCGGGGGCATCCGAACGGGGAACTCCGAAGCAGTCGGTGACCGTCTCTACCGTGGCGATAGACGTCAGGTTCACGACCACGCTGTCGCCTCCGGTGGCGTTGGCGATCACGGCGCGGCCGGGACGGACGTCGATCACGCTCTCAGAGGCGTAGCTGATGGTCACCGAGCGGTGGTCGTTGACTGCGGTGACCACGGGATAGCCCAGATCGGGTCGCGGCGCCCGCAGCTGTCCCCAGAGAAGCACCTCGCGGTTGGCGCCCCACCAGGCCAGATAATGTTGCAGCATCGCCGTGTGGTCATCCGGCAGCTGAGATAGCAACATGCTGATCTGCGGTACCGAGAACGCCGTACAAAGGAGCTGTTCTGCGGCGTCCTCGGCCGGATCGGTGGCACTCCACATGACCATGTCGGCATGCACCGCACGCTCCTTGATCACATGGCGCAGATCGATGGACGAGACGCGGTTCCGGAATCCGTCCGCAGGGCAGTCGGCGACCCGGAACATGTTGCCGTACCGCATCATGCGCGGGCCGATGTAGGACTGTCGGAACTCGATCATCGGGTTGTCGACCTCGGCCTGCAGTTCGGCCACGATCGCGGCCAGCAGCCGGTCGACACCCACGGTGTAGCTGGCTGTGTCGGCTGCGGCAGGGGTCGGTGTCGAGGGGTACGAACTCCATTCGTCGATGAAGTCGATCTTCAGCCCGTCGAGGTGATAGTCGGCGACGAGCCGGCGGCAGATTGTGGCGACGTGGGATCGGGCTTCGGGCAGGCGGACGTCCCAGAGTCGCGCCATCCGCCCGTCATCGGGTAGCAGCAGGTGCGTGAGATGACGGGCAGCGGCAGATTCTCTGCCGACGAATGGCAGTGAGATCCACAACAGCTCTGCCATGCCGAGACTGTGGGTTCGATCCACATGGGCCGAAAAGTCGGGGAATCGGCTGTCTGCTACCTCCCAGTCCCCGGTGAAGGCGTAGCCGCGTTGATTGTCGGTGGTCTGCCACCCGTCGTCGACGATCACAGAGCGCATACCCATGTCAGCGGCCAGACTGAGCTCGGCATCGAGCTCCTGCTGCTCCAGCTGCTGGTGCATGCTGTACCAGGTGGAGTACACCGGTTCGGTGGCGGCAGTCGGGAGGTGGCTGGGGAGGGAGCCCACCCCACCGAGCGGATCGCGCTCGGACCACCAGGCGGCGATGTCTGCCAGCACGTCCTCATAGCGGAGTCCTGGCGGATACAGCCGGAACCGGCACGGCTGGATCCCGACCGTCAACGTGACGTCGGCGTTGATCCGCTTGTTCTCCTCGCTCACGGCGAGCCGAAAGGCAACCTCGGTCACCGTCTCCGTAACGGCGAACGCGTGCGCGCACCGGCTCTGGGCGTCGAACAACAACCCCGCTGGCACCTCGGACGTCAGGCTGGCGGTGGTCGGGGCGGACCAGTCGGTGTGCAGTGACTTGGTGACGCCGACTCGACTTGTCCAGTACCCGACGGCACCGTTGAGCGGGACGTGCCAGGTAACCGTGACCGTCGTTCCCACCGGTGCGTCCACCTCGACCTCACGGTGGCCCAGCCGCCCGTTGCTCGGAACGTCGCGCAGTACGCCGGTGGACACGGCCAGGTCCATTGCGTCGGCGAGCATCTCAGGCTGGGCCATGGCTCATCGTCCAGTGCTTCGACATGCGGCATCCCCTGGGCATGGTGCGAGGATAGCGACCAGAGGGCCTGCGGCTTACCCGATCGCCTCGGCCAGGTAGAGGATTGTGTGCTCCGGGTCGACGATCGGTGCGGAGAGTCCGACTGCGGCAAGATCGGCGCCCGACAGCACGACGCCGGAGGTTCCAGACGCTGCCAAACGCGACGGGGCGTGCAATGCGCGCTGCTCGTACGGGTCCCGCCCAACCGGGGTAACGCCCCACCAGAGTGGAGGGACCAGCCCGCTCGGAGGGAAGTCGAGCATCACCGGCCTTACCCGGTAGCGACGGTGGGGGTCCAGTCCGGGAAGGCGAATCCGACCGAGCAGGCTGACCTCGGAGCGGGCCAGGGAGGTGAGGGAGTAGATTGCGCTGCTCTGGTCTGTGCTGACCACGCCGCCGACCGCGATGGTCTCGTCGGGGAAGTCGGCCCGAAGCACGGTGCCGGTCAGGAGCATGTCGCGGTGCTTCTTGAACAGCGCGATCCACTCGGTGAGCTCCTCCAGCTCCCGAGGACCCGCCTTGGTGAGGTCCCACTCCACGCCGAGATGGCCGAAGATCGCGGTGCTGGCGCGGAAGTTGAGTTCGTGGTAGCGGCCGGTCGTGTGGGAGCGGGCCGACGCGATGTGTGCGCCCATCAGCTCGGGCGGGATCAGCTGACCGGTCCAGCGGTGCATCTGGTGCCGTTCCAGGGGGTCAATGCAGTCGGAGACCCAGACGCGGTCGGTTCGTTCCAGAACTCCGAGATCGACCCGGGCGCCTCCTGAGGAGCACGACTCGATCTCAAGCCCGGGATGTGCTTGTTTGATCTCATCTATCAAGCGGTAGAGGGCAAGAGTCTGCTCATGCACCCCCGGCCGGCCGGCCGGCTGGGTTCCGGCGTCGATCAGATCGCGGTTGTGGTCCCACTTGATGTAGTCGATCTCGTACTCATCCAAGATCGCGAAGATCGCGTCCCGGATGTAGGCGTAGCACTCCGGGATACCGAGGTTGATCACCTGCTGGTTTCGCGACTCGATCGGCAGCCGACCGCCAGAGCTCATCACCCACTCCGGGTGCGCCCGAGCGACGTCGGAGTCGAGGTTGACCATCTCCGGCTCGAACCACAGGCCGAACTCCATGCGCAGGTCCTTGACGGTGTCGACCAGCGGATGCAGCCCGTGGGGCCACACGTCAGGCGAGACGGTCCAGTCGCCCAGCCCGGCGGTGTCGCCGCGCCGCTGCCCGAACCATCCGTCGTCGAGTACGAAGCGCTCGATCCCCACACGGGCAGCCGACTTGGCGAGCTCGGTCAGCCGACCCAGATCATGGTCGAAGTACACCGCCTCCCAGACGTTGATGGTGACCGGCCGGGCCGCCGACGGGTGAGTGGGTCGCGAACGGAGGTAGCGGTGGAACCGCTGGGCAACCTCGTCGAGGCCGACGCCGTACGAGCCGTAGAGCCAGGGTGAGGTGTACGTCTCGTCAGGGCCCAGGACGATCTCGCCGGGCAGCAGGAGCTCGCCGCCGCCGATCACCTGTTCGCCGGTGGACATGCGCTCGGCGTAGTGCGTGTGGTTTCCGCTCCAGCCGACATGAACCGCCCATATTTCGCCGCGGCTGAAGCTGAACCCGGGTTCGCCGGCGTGTAGCAGGGTCGCCGCATCCGCGCCGGTCCGTCCCTTCCGGCCCTCACGCAGGTGGGCGCCAATTCGCCACGGCTGGCGTTGTGGTATGCGCTCCTTGGCCCACCGTCCGGCCAGATCCAACAGCTCCCTGGCCACCGGCGGAACCGGATAGGCCAGGACACAGTCGTTCAGGCCGTACTCCGCACCCCGGTTGGTCAGCTCGAGCTGGGACCGGAGCAGCCCGCCGGTGGTCAGCTCGAGTCGGATCGTCAGCTCGAGCTGCGCCGTCTCGTCGCTGGCTCGGACCTCGAGCAGAGCCGGTCCGTCGTGGACGACGAGTCGGTGGTCAGACGCGCGTTCGGGACGCTGACCGTTGAGCAGCAGCGAGGTCGTGGTGAACTGTGGCGACCAGGCCCGTCCCGCGCGGGATCCGTTGATTCCCGGCCGGCCTACCCAACCGGTCCAGTGCTCGGGAACCAGCGACAGCCGAACCGGTTCGTCGACCAGGTTGAGGCCCACCGGGTGCACTCCCGCCTCGATCAGCGCAACGTAGTCGGAGGGGTTGGGGTGGTCCAGCTCCGCTCCCCAGTGGACCAGGGCGGGGAGCCGGCCGCGGGTCAGATCGACCAGGACCGAGACGCCGTCGGTCCGCATGGAAACAAAGGCGTCCAGATGTTCCGGCACTGACATCCTCCGACTGGTAGATCACTCACCATCACCGAACTCCAGGATCCGTTCGGGCATGGTCCGTTCACTGGTTGCTGGGACAGCCGTAGGACTGCCCATGATCAGTTTCGCCGGGTAGCTCCGGTGCCTCGACCGCGGACCGCGCGCCGAGACACTGTTGACGGCGTCGATGGCGCCGCGCGCACACGTTCCGCCGTTCGGGGCCCCGCGGTCCGCCATTCATCACACAGCAAACTATCCCTTCACCAACGCCGACGTAGCGGAGCATGTCGGCTCGGGTCGGCAGGCGATGAGGTGAGGTACTGCGGCGCACGGCATCCCCGGTGGCCCAGCAGCGATCGACAGGAGGATCTGTGAGTCACACCCCTCGAGTGGTGGTGTATCGGGTGGCCGTGACCTGCGAGGGAGTAACGGAGACGGAGCCAGATTGACCAGCAGGCCCGTCGGGCGCCCTGGGCTAACTAACATCAGCCTCGACGAGGCCGCTTGACAAGGAGACGCCATGGCAACAGCCTTCACCCGGTCCGACGACCTGCAGGGAGCGGAGTTCATCGACGCGGACCTGCGTGGCGCACGGTTTGTCGGGGCTGACCTGTCCGGCGTCCTGATGCGTGGGGTCGAGATGCGGGAGGCGGATATCGACGCACCGTGGCTCTCCAACGGCGAAAGCTTCTTGCGCGTCAACGGCGTCGACGTGATCCCACTCGTCGAGGCCGAGCTCAACCGCTGCTTCCCCGGCCGCGCTGGCCGGCGCGCCAAAGATCCGGATGGCCTGCGCGCGGCCTGGGCCGCGCTCGAGCGGACATGGACGGCCACGCTCGAGCGCGTCGCGGCGATGCCGGCTGGCACGGTCGACGTTTCGGTGGGCGGCGAGTGGTCGTTCGCGCAGACCCTGCGGCACCTGGTCCTAGCCACGGACACGTGGCTGGGCCGGGGGATCCTGGAGATCGAACAGCCGTTTCATCCCATCGGTCTGGCTGGCCCTGGCGCCGAGGAGGACGGCCTGGACCTGTCGGTCTTCACGACGGTCACACCGTCGTACGCCGAAGTGCTCGAGGTCCGGGCGGGTCGGGTCGCGATGGTGCGCGACTTCCTCGCCGCAGTCACATCAGACGAGCTGACCGCGACGCGCAAGAACCCGTGGAACCCCGAATACCAGGAGACCACCCTTTCCTGCCTGCACGTGATCCTCGAGGAGGAGTGGGAGCACCATCGCTACGCCGTACGCGACCTGAACGCCATCCAGGACTGATCCGGCCGGGCTCACACCTGCGAGAGGAGGTATGCCACCTGGTGCAGTCCGGCGTCCCGCACCGGAGCCTGGGGGTCCGAAGTCGGCTGATCCCTCCGGTACCTGCCCGGGGGAACCCCGTACGCCGCGCAGAACCGCCTGGAGAGGTGATAGGCGTTGGCGAATCCACTTGCTCTCGCGACGTCGGCCAGGGAGGCGTTGCTGCGCTGGATCATCATCGCCGCGCGGGAGAGCCGAATGAGCTCCAGTGCACGGGCCGGCCCACAGCCGTAGTGCTCCCGGAAGATCCGGTACAGATGCCCGGCGGAGACGCTGGCGGCGCGGGCCAGCTCGTCGACGGCGATCAGGCGAACCCCGTCGAGCTGCCAGATACGCCGGGCGGCGTCCATCGCGGCCATCACCAGCGGCGGAGCGGTCGGTAGCGGTCGCTCCGCGAGCGGGCCCCGGACGAAGAGGTCGAGCAGCAGGGCGAGGAACTGGGCGCTGCGGGGCTGAGCCGCGGCCAACGGCTGGTTCGAGAGCTCGATCAGGTAGCTGCAGATGCCGTCGAGAACCGGAGCGGTCGACAGGTCGCGCACCAGCGGCCAGGTGGCAGGATCGGGCAGCCGAGCGCTGTCCTCGACCCCGAAGTGCGCCCAGGCGTGCCGGGTCGGGTGGGCCCGGTCCCACTGGAAGGAGTCGACCACTCCGCTCGGAGCCAGCAGCAAAGTCCCCGGTCGGAGCCGCAGTGGGCTGCTCGCCGCGATGCCACGCGGGCCGCCGCCATGGTGAAGAGTCCAGGTGGCCGAACCGCTGAGGATCCAGACGAACTCGTAGTCGAGAAGTCGCCGAGGTCCGAGGTTGGAACCGGGGGCGTAGTCGATGACCTGCGCCACCCCGGCACCGGCGACCGTGAGCGTGGGCAAGACCTCCCGCTCCATCACCCAGGATGTCACGATCAGATAGTAATGAATGCCAATTGGCTATTGGTTGCAGTCTGGCTCGCTGTGAGGATTCGACAAGATCCGAACGAGAGGGGTACGACCATGACTGCCGTACTGCCGGCCGGCACGCTCCGTTTCTTTGACGTCGCCGACGAGGAGTTCGTCCAGCACTACCGCACTCACGGGTTCGCCCTGCTCGCGAATGCCCTGAACGCCGAGGAGGTGGCGTCGATCAACGACGACGCCCTTCGGCTGTGCCGGGGCGACTACGGCGAGATCGCCTACGGCGACCCGACCGCCGGCTGGACGGAGCCGCGACGGGACTCCCTCGCCGAGGCGGACCTGAGCGATGACGACCTGTTGCGTCGATACATCTGCATCCACCACCCGCACAAGGTGTCCGGGACCGCGCGGGCGGCCCTGGCCGCGCCCCGCGTGGTCGACGCCCTCGTCCGGGTGGTGGGCCCCAACGTCAAGGCCATGCAGTCCATGCTCTTCATCAAGAGCGAGGGCAAGCCGGGCCAGGCCTGGCACCAGGACGAGTGCTTCATCCCGACCCGGGACCGCTCACTGACCGCTGTCTGGATCGCTCTGGACGACGCCACGGTCGAGAACGGCTGCCTGTGGGTGCTCCCCGGCTCGCATCGCCGGGGCGTGCTGTATCCGGCACGCGAGCAGCACGACCCGCGGTTCGACTGCAGCATCGAGGCGTACGACTTTCCCTACGCTGACGAGGACGCCGTGCCGGTCGAGATCCCAGCCGGCACTGCGCTGATCTTCAACGGCTATCTGCTGCACCGCTCACTGGAGAACTCGGGCCGCCACGGGTACCGGCGCGCGCTCGCCAACCACTACATGAGTGCGGAGTCGCTGCTGCCGTGGCGAGTCCCGACGGAGGGCGAGTGGATGGGGGTTGCGGACTACCGTGACGTGGTGCTGGTGGCCGGGCAAGACCCGTACGCGTACAAGGGCACGGTCGACCTCGCGGT
>DASQUD010000131.1:0-10627 GCA_035641455.1 Propionibacteriaceae bacterium
GCCCACGGACAGTGCGCGCTGGTGATCCGACATGAGCTTGCGTGACGTGTTGTCGATGGCGGCAATGTGGTCGGCGTCGAACGCATGGCGCATGCCCAGCGCATAGGCGGTCAAACCCAGTCCGATGCCGAAGACCTGGCCGGAGCCGAGACTGAAGGAGTGCGGCGCCACCATGCCCGCCAATACCCCCCAGCCAACGACGTGCAGGGCGAGGATCACAATCGCCATGCCGACCAGCGAGCGCCGCTCGGCCGGCGCCAGTAAAGCTGCGATCCGAGCGCGGGTCACCGCTGGTCGGCCAATTTGAAGATCAAATTGGTCTGCCACTTCTCCATGTCGGGCTGGCTGATCGGATCGCTGAGGTACTCCTCAACGCGCGCTGCCCATCGCTCCCCGTCGCTCGACTCCGACATGTCCCAGCTAAGGCCATTCGCCCTCGCCCAGTCCAGCAGTTCTCCGGTCGCGTCGACCAGTTTGTCAGGATGCCCCACGTGTTGAGCCATCACGTAGTTGCCTGCCGGGAGCAGATGCCCCTGGATCCGGTCGTCGCCGGGAATCTCCACCGCCGTCGGGACACCCACCTCGACCTCGAGTTCGCCTTCCATGTCGATCTTGTTGTACTTCCAGAACGGTGGGCCGGCCGGTTGGATGCCGCTCGTCGCGAGCCAGCCGAAGACTTCATCGTGCAGCGGCACCAATTGCTCACCTAGACGCCCCATCGGTACTGAACTGGTAATCGATACATACGGCTGCGCCTCGCGGGAAACCAGCTCAGGTCTGACGGCCACGTCCTGCTCCTGTTCTTTCGTCTACGAGCCTCTGCGGGGGACACTCAGCCCAGCCCCGAGCATTGCTCTGGCCTGTGGGTTGATTCCCAAACTAGCCAATGCCGGTGACAGCTCCCGACTGATAGCGAGCACGACACGGCGGTCTCGCGGGTCCCCTGTGCGGGTAGCTCGACACCGCGCGATTTCCAGAGTGTCGACTAGCTCGGCCGTCTCGGCCACGATGGCATAGTCGGCAACTGGTGAAATCCAGCCGCAGCTCGACCAGATCTGCTCCCAAAATGCGTGACCCGTCGCGCCGAGATCAGCGGGTGGTGGTGGTACTTCCCCAGCAGCCGCGAGAATCGGCACGTTGGGAGCGTGAGGTATCGGACGACCATCTTTCTTGTGGGTCCGAGCTGGCCGGCCATGCTTCCGGTCATCAATCGGCACGGGTGGGCGGCCTCTAGGCATTTCGGCTCCCTCTGCATACCGACTTTTAGAATCCTCATTTTCATACAGGCGCGTGTACAAGTGGTTGCTGGGCGGTGACGGCCCGGAGAATTTCGTTGGCCACCTGCTGAGGATCCCGTTCAAGCTTCCTTACGGGAAGCCTAGTTCTGTTTCGGCTGATCGAGCCGTTCTGATCGGCCCCTGCCGCCGATGCAGGATCTTCCAAACAAAGACTCGCCAATCTGTGCAACGGGCGCAGGCGGCTCCGTACGCGGGATGCCGCCAAGGACTGATGTGCCAAGTCGAACGGATAATCCCGTTCCCATCGGACAGCTGCAGGGCGTCGGCCAGGGCGTTCAGGATGCGGCAGAAGCTTGACTAGAGAGGACTCCCAGACCCGACCCCTGCTCGTCGGCGCGGCATCGCTTGCTGCGAGGCTCTGAGAGAGCTTCCCAGCATGCCGGTCACGAGCCGACCGCACGTCCCGCTCCACGTTCACAGGAGAACCTCATGGCCCTGACTGATCTCATCCGCCTCATCAAGAACCCGCCGATCGAGTACCGTCCGGAGCTGCGCTGGTGGCTGGCGGAGGGGCTCCACACCGACGAGACCTTGCGGTACGAGATCGACACCGCACACCGGCTGGGGTTCGGTGGTATGGAATTCCTCGCCATGGACGAGGAGGACATCGATCACTCCCGCTACGGCTGGGGCGCCGAAGAGTGGGTGCACGACTCCCAGATCGTCGTGGAGGAGACCACCAAACGGAACATGTCGGTGAGCTTCACCTCTGGCGCGCACTGGTCGAACGCCAACCTTCCCACCATTGACGCCGACCATCCGGCCGCCGCCAAGGAGCTGGATCTGGTCAGCGAGGAAATCATGGCCGGAGGTTCACGCGAAGGGGCGCTGCCGCGCGTCGATCTGACAGCCGAGCGGATGAACCCGGCTGAGATCGGACAGATCGGCGAAGTGCGTGAGCAGACACTCTTCGCCGTTGTTGCCGCCCGCATGGTGGAAGAGGCGGCGGAGGGCACCATTCTCGACCTCGACTCCATCGTGGACTTGACCGGCTGGGTGCGAGACGAGGCGGTGAGTTGGACCGCTCCCGAGGATGGCAACTGGCGGCTGTTCAGCTACTGGATGCGTGGCACCGGCCAGACCGCCTCCCCCTCGGCGACGGTGAACCACACGGTCAACTACCTCGATCCCGACGGGGCTCGAGCGCTGATCGACTACTGGGACTCAGTGGTGCTCACGCCGCAGCTGCGAGCCCAGATCGCGCAGAACCCGCGAGCTCAGATGTACATGGACTCTTTGGAGTTGTTCATCACGGGCGCCGGGGGCCTGTTCTGGGGCCGTACGGTCGCGGAGGAATTCCGGTCACGTCGCGGCTATGACATCACGCCGTGGCTGCCGTTCCTGACCCGCAGTGTCGGTTTGATGGCGGCAACCACCCGTTATCACTACGAACCGCCGGAGGAGCACCGGGTCACGGTCGAGAAGGTCCGCTTCGACTACGTGCGGACGCTCACCGACCTGTACATCGAGAACATGCTGCGACCCTTCGCGGCGTTCCTGCATGGCGTCGGGATCACGCTTCGGGCCGAGATCAGTTACGGCCTGCCGTTCGAGCTCACCCGGCCTGGCCCCGAAGTCGACGGCATCGAGAACGAGTCCTTGGAGTTCGGCTCCCAGATCGACGCTTACCGGCTGATGGCGGGCCCGGCTCACCTGTTCGGCAAGCAGTACTCCTCCGAGACCGGCGCAACCACCCGCAACCACATGCTCGACCACCGGTTCTACGACCAGATCATCGCCACCCAGCTGGCTGCGGGCATCACTAAGACCGTGTTGCACGGCTGGGCCGGCACCGCCGGCGCTGAGGGGGTGACCGAGTGGCCCGGGCATGAAGGCATGTGGACCATGTTCTCCGAACGGTTCGACACCCGACAGCCGGGCTCGGAGTTCTACCCGCTCTGGACCGCCGCGCTCGGCCGCTACCAGTGCGTCCTTCGCCAGGGCAAGCCCAGGATCGACGTCGGCATCCTGCGCACCGACCATTTCACCGACAACCACTCCGGCTTCGCGTTGATCGATCAGGACGGTAGCCGCATCCCGGACGAGGATGCCTACGGCCGCCTTTGGATGCGCGACCGACGAAACCACTGGTGGCAGGACCTCGGCATGCAAGACGCCGGCTGGACTTATGAGTTCTTCGACGGGTCACTGCTGCTGCATGACGACGTATCGTTCGCCGACAGGCTCGTCCAGCCGAACGGCCCCGGCTACCAAGCGCTGATCGTGTACCAAAGTGCGCTCGACCCCGACGTCGCCGCCAAGCTCCTCGACTGGGCCCGCCAAGGCCTGAAAGTGCTTCTGGTGCACGGCGCCCGGGAGCTGAAACACCTGATGGACGGCCTCTACACCACCCACGACCGGGCAGCCGCCCGAACACCCGGTCTCGACGGGCGTGACCAGGAACTCGCCGCGACCATCGCGGAATTGCTTTCCCTGCCTTCCGTGACCGAGATCGATGATCCCGCCAATACGGGGGATGCACTGCGGAAGCTCGGCGTCGCCGGACGGGCCGAGTTCACCAGCGAGAACCGCAGCGTGCTGAGCCACCTCCGCGAGGACGGGGATCTGCTGCACCTGTACCTCTACCACTTCCTTTACGAGACCGAGGAGCAGGCCGAGGTCGAGGTGGCTCTGCCCGGCGTCGGAAGCGTTCACCGGATCGACGGCTGGACCGGAGCCGTCCGCGCCCACCCTGGGGTTCGGCGCGACGGCGAGCGCACGATAGTGACGCTCACGCTTGCTCCCGGCGAGACGACACTCCTCACCCTCGATCGGTCGGTCCCGCCTCAACCCGAATCCACCGCGGTTCCGTTGGAAACGGTCGCCGAGCTCCCCGAGTGGACGGTTGCCGTGGAGAGTTGGGACGCCGGCGACCTGACGCTTATCACCGAGGACCGTGGACTCGGATATCAGACCCGCGAGGTTCGCCCCACGACGGCGGTGACGCGGATCGAGGCCGGCACCGGACCGCTGCGCCCGTGGAAGAACATCCCGGAGGTCGGGCCCCAGGTTTCGGGCGTCGGCGAGTACACCACCACGCTGCAGCTCGACGACGAGCCGGTCGAGGGACACCGGTACGTTCTCGATCTGGGCTCCACCGCCGGTGGTCTCGGATCGGTCCGAGTTAACGACGGCGAAGCTCGAGGCTTCGACACCTCGGCCCCGACGATCGACGTCAGCGACGACCTCCGCCTCGGTGCCAACACCGTTACCGTCCGGGTCTCCAGCTCGCTGAACAACCGACTGCTGGCCCGTAACTACTACGCCGAGGTGCTCGACATCATCACCAAGCTGGCCGGGTTGGAACCGGCGATGCAGACGACGGAGGTGCACGCCCATGGACTTCTCGGTCCTGTCCGGCTGCTTCGCGAACTCGCACCCCGCCCGTGGCGAACCGAGCAAACCTGATGCCGGCCGCCTTCTCGGCGGACGGCCTGTCGGTCTGCTCCAGCGTAGAAGGAAGGGGCGGCAGGGTGGCGAAACTGGCTGTGGCGGGCGAGGGGGTTCCTGGCGTTATGGGTGTCGTGTTGAGCCTGCTGGCGGTGTTCGGTCCCATCTCGATGGAGCTCTATCGGCCGTTGCTGCCGAGCCTCGTGACCTGGCCCGGGCTGTCTGGTTCTGGACCGTGTAATGAACAGCTGTCCGACTTCGCTCAGCCGAGACTAACACCGGTGAACCGGACGAGCTCGTCAAGCAGCTCATGCTGGAATCGCGGATCGTGGACTGACGGATGCGGCTGACGGCGACGCTGGTGGTGCCAGTAACCGCCGCTGGTCTGCGCGTCGACGTCATCGCTGGTGGCCAGCCATTGCTGGGTGAGGTGCCCCAGACGCAGATCATCCGGCGCGCCGGCGCCGCCCATCCTTGTGGGCACCCATCCGGGATCCACGGCGTTGCTCAACGTGCCGGGCCAGCGGGCGGCGACCACGGCCATCAGGGTCGTGACGAGCAGCTTGCTGTCCGAGTACGAGCCAGTCGCGCGCCGACCGCTCCAATCCAGGCCATCGACTCGGGCACGTCCGCTGTAGTGCATGCCGCTGCTGAGGTAGATCAGCCGTCCCGGCCGGTGAATGAGCGCGGTCAGCAGGTACGGGGCGATGACGTTGACCGGCATCACCGGTGGGCCGCTATACACCCCGGCGTTGTGAATGACCGCGTCCATCGGGCCAAGCCGGTTCACCTGCTCGGCAACGCCGCGGACCTCATCTGCATCGGCCAGATCGCCGACGGCCGCTGCAGCGCCTCGGTCAGTCAGGTCACGCACGGCGGCAAGCCGACCTTTGCCGCGTGCGTGCGCCACCACCACGTGTCCCGCCCGGAGCAACGTGTCCGCGGCCGCTCTGCCCAGACCGTCACTGGAGCCGGTGACGAAGATCCTCACTGTCACTCACCATGGCGTCGTGTCATCACCGGCGCTGTTGACCGCATGCTCGCCGTCGAACAGCGCACAGTCCTGATCGATGAGGCCGATCAATCGATCCGCGAAGCTGGAACCGTGGAACGCGCTAACCGCTCGCTTCTCAGCCGACCAGCCGCTCAAAGGTGACTAGGATTCCTTCGACGCCGCCCGGCCCGACGCGGCCCTTGACTTCAACAGCCGTGATCGCCTTGAGTTGCCAGCCCTGAGCAGCGTGCTGGTTGAGCGTCTTCTCGAGCTTTTCGCCGGACATCTTGCCGCCGATCATGCCCTCGCGGAGCTCGACCACCATGTACTCGTATCGATTCGCCATGCGAGGACCATACCCGGACCAGGCCCGAGGGACCCGGACTAGCCCGTGGCTCGGCGAGCGTCCGCCGGCTGCCCGCTAGTTGCTTGACCAGGCCTTTCATCAGGCAGGAGCGCATTCGGTCAGAGTCGGAGCATGTCAGGTCGCGACCGCGGGATTTGTCGCAGTGGGATTCGACGGCCTGGGCGCCGCGACAGTGCTGGCGACTCGTTCTGCGGCGACGTGCTTCCCGATCTCTGGTACACATCCGAGACGATGACCTGCAGCGTGAACGGCACCGAGTGCGGCGTGCATGAACGATGCATAGCGGATTCACAGGGTAGATACTTACGCTTCCTGTATGGACCCCGCCGGGGTTGAACGAGTGCGCGGTTTCCGCGCGCCCGGCGCCGACGTGGCCACTGATAGCGCATCATCTCCAGCTCAAGGACAGGCTGAGCGTTCGGGATCAGCGCAGGCACTTGCGCTGGCTGGAGGCGATCACGTCATCCGACGGGGCCACGGCTGGCTCTGGGCCGTCTCCGCCGGGAGCGTTCTCGTCGTTGCCATGGTGATCATCGCCGCGCTGGGGTTCAAGCTCGGGTCCGGCTCCGCCACCTCGGCCGACCGGGCATCCGCGACAGCGACCCCGACCCCGGCAGCCACGGCGACTCCGCTGCTGGTCACCGAGATGTACCGACAGGTCGTTCCGTCGGTGGTGCTGATCAGAACCTCGAAAGGCTCGCTCGGGTCCGGTGTGATCGTCACCGACACCGGTACGGTGCTCACCGCCCACCACGTCGTCTCCGGCGGTGGCGACATCTCAATCGTGTTCGCCGACGGGACCAAGACATCCGGAACGATCGCCTCCGCATACCCGAAGATCGACATTGCCACGCTGACTCCGAAGAAGCTCCCCGAGGTCGTGGTCCCGGCGACCCTCGGCGGGGGTGTTGCCGTCGGCTCGGACGTGGTGGCCATCGGCAACCCGCTGGGGCTGCGGGGTAGCACCACGACCGGCGTTGTTTCCGGTCTGAACCGCACGAACCAGACCGAAGTGGGCGCGTTGTCCGGACTCATCCAGTTCGACGCCGCCGTGAATCCGGGCAGCTCCGGCGGTCCACTTCTGAATGCCCAGGGGAACGTCGTCGGCGTCGTCGTGTCGATCGCCGCCCCCGGAGATAAGGAGGCGTTCGCCGGGATCGGATTCGCCGTTCCGATCGGCACCGCACTCGGCGGGGACTCAGGGCCCGGGCAGGGCAGGGGCCCGCGGCTGTGAACCGGACCTGTCCAGATACGTGGAACGATCGAGGGAACGTGATGCCATGACGCCGAGCCCGCTCGAACCCGTGCTGTTCGAGGTCAAGCGCACGATCGTCGGTCAGGATGTACTGCTCGAGCGGATGGCGATCGCCATGCTCGCCGGCGGTCACCTGCTCGTCGAGGGCGTCCCGGGGCTGGCAAAGACGCTCGCGGTCAAGTCGCTGGCCGGCGCGATCGGCGGGCAGTTCCAGCGAATCCAATTCACCCCCGATCTTGTGCCGGCCGACCTCGTCGGCACGAGGGTCTACCACCAGCGGACCGGCGAGTTCGAGGTCTCGCTGGGGCCGGTGTTCACCAATCTGCTGCTGGCCGACGAGATCAACCGCGCCCCCGCCAAAGTGCAGAGCGCGTTGCTTGAAGTGATGCAGGAGCGGCAGGTGACCATCGGGCGGGAGACATTCCCCGTGCCGGAGCCGTTCCTGGTGATGGCGACACAAAACCCGATCGAGTCCGACGGCACCTATCCGCTGCCCGAGGCGCAGGTCGACCGATTCATGATGAAGGTGCTCATCAGTTATCCGACCTCGCCGGAGGAGCACGCGATCGTTGGGCGGGCTCTGCTGCCGCCGGGTCCGCCGCAGGTGATGCTGACCCCGAAAGACCTGATCCGGATGCGGGACAGCGTCGCGCAGGTCTACGTCGACCCTGCCGTCGTCGAGTATGCCGTCCGGCTCGTCGCCGCTACCCGATCGCCGGGAGGGGTCGGCCAAGGCGACCTGGACAGGTACGTGACCTACGGGGCTAGCCCGCGGGCCACGATCGCGCTCGTCCTGGGCGGCCGGGCGCTCGCGTTTCTGCGTGGCCGGGACTACGTGCTTCCCAACGACGTCGACGAAGTGGCCCTCGACGTTCTGCGCCACCGCGTTGTGCTCTCGTACGAGGCGCTGGCCGACGACCTCGACGCCGACACCATCCTCACCCGCGTCCTGCGCGCCGTTCCGATGCCGGACGTGGTGCTGCAGCCATGATCTCCGAGTCAGCAGGGCGGACGACCCCCACGACCCCCCGAAAATGATTACGGCGACCGACCGCCTGCTGCACCGGCTGGAATGGCGAGTCGTGCGCCGGCTCGACGGGCGCCTTCAGGGCGGGTATCGCACCCCCCGACGAGGTACTGGTCTTGACTTCGCCGGGCTGCGGCCGTATCTCGAAGGCGACGACGCCCGGCACATCGACTGGAATGTCACGGCCCGGCTGGACGAACCGCAGGTGCGAGAGTTCAACGAGGACCGCGAGCTGACCACCTGGCTAGTCCTCGATCGATCGGCGTCCATGGTGGTCGGGGGCCCGGGCCGCGGAAAGCAGGACGTGCTGGCCGAACTCGCCCTCATCCTGGCCAGGGTGCTCGGTCGAAACGGCAACCGGGTCGGCGCCATCCTCTACGACGGAGCCCCGCGAGCACAGCGAGCAGCGGCGACAAACCCCGACGCCGGCGCCACCCGCATCGTCCCGCCCAGCACCGGACGCGGCCACGCGCTCCACATCGGACGGGAACTCGACCGCGCAGCCGACTCGCGGGCAGCGGCCACCACGGACCTCGCCGCGATGGTCAATACTGTCGCGTCGCTGGCGCGGCGCTGCCTAGTCGTGGTGATCTCGGACTTCATCGGCACGGGGGAGTGGCAACGTCCGCTCATCCGGCTCGCGCACCGAAACGACGTCGTGGCGTTGCGGGTGGTCGACCGTGCGGACGAGGCGCTCCCTGAGGTCGGTCTGATCGTGGTCGAGGACGCGGAGACCGGCGAGCAGCTTCTCGTCGATTCCGCCGACCCGTGGTTCCGCGCCCGGTTCCGTGACGGGGTCGACGAGCGCGAGGCCGGACTTCGGTCTGGCATGCGCCGGGCCGGGGTGCCGTTGCACCGGGTCGACACGGGCAGCGACCTCCTGGAGACGCTCCTGAAAGTCATCACCGAGACTCAGCGGAGGCGCCGATGAGCCTCTCCTACCCGCCGCTGCTCATCCTTGGCCTGCTGGTCGCCGCTGCGCTGATCGTCGGTGCTGTGCTCGCGGGCCGGCGCCGGTCCACTGCCCTTGCCGCAGCGGGGGTCTCGGTGGCTGGCCGGCACAACAACCAGCTCGGGCTGTGGCTCTCAATCGGCGGGGTTGTGGTGCTAGCGGTTGCCGTGGCCGCGCCGGCCGCTGCGCTGCCGGTCGGCCGGAGCGCCGGCACGGTCATCCTGGCGATGGACGTGTCCAACAGCATGAGTGCCGACGACGTCTTCCCGAGCCGGCTGGCGGCCGCGCAGCAGGCAGCACTGTCGTTCATCGACGCCCAGCCCGACAGCGTCGACATCGGCGTCGTCGGGTTCGACCAGGGTGCGCTGACCACGTCACAGCCAAGTGCGGATCGCGCCGCGGTGAAGGCGGCGGTGCAGCGGCTGCGGACTGCCGGTGGGACATCGCTGGCGTCGGCCATTCTCGGTTCGCTGAGCGCAATCACCGGCACGCCGGTCAGAATTGGCGAGGACGGCGATCTGCCCGACATCGGTTACTGGGGTTCGGCGACCATCGTGTTGTTCTCCGACGGCGAGGACCAGGGCGGTACCGGCGGCAGTGACGCGGCGTCGGCGGCAGCCACGATTGCCCAGAACGCCGGTGTGCACATCGAAGCTGTCGGCGTTGGCACCGCAGACGGAACAACCGTCGAGATCGACGGCTATCAGTTGCACTCGGCTCTGGATACGGAGCAGTTAACCGCCATCGCGCAGGCCACCGGTGGCACCTACCATCGCGCATCCGAGACGGAACAACTCGACGACATCGCGTCCACCATCGATCTCCGCCTGACTGTGGCCAAGCAGGACGTACCGCTGGCCGGCGGCTTCATCGTTGTGGCGCTCGCGCTGCTGGCGGCCGGTGCGCTGCTCACCGGCGTCCGCACGGGCAGGCTCGTGTGATGACCTTCAGCTGGCCTTGGGCCTTGGTGTCGCTGCTGATCATCCCGATCCTCTGCGGAATCATCTGGTTGTTGCGACGGCGTCGGCGGCGCGCGGCGGTGCGGGTGACCTCGGTCGCCCTGGTACGGGCCGCGCTGCCACGCCGTACGAGGTGGACCCGGCTCATCCCGACGCTCTTGCTCCTCCTCGGCTTCGCCACGCTCGGTGTCGGGGCGGCGCGGCCGCAGGCGACCGTGCCGGTGCCGTCCAACTCCACGACGATCGTGCTGGCGATGGACGTCTCCGGATCCATGTGCTCCACCGACGTCGAACCCAACCGGCTCACCGTTGCCCAGGAGGCGGCCGTCTCCTTCATCGAGTCCCAGAACGGCGAGACCAAGATCGGTCTCGTGGCCTTCGCGGG
>DASQUD010000132.1:0-4087 GCA_035641455.1 Propionibacteriaceae bacterium
CGTGCTGCACGACATGTTCGCGGTGCCCTTTGACCAGATCGGCCCCATCGTCGGCCGTTCCCCGAACGCGGCCAAGATGCTCGCCAGCCGCGCCCGCCGCCGGGTGCGGGGCGCGGACCCGGTGCCCGACGCCGATCTGGCGCGCCAGCGGGCGGTGGTCGACGCCTTCTTCGCCGCCGCGCGCGACGGTGACTTCGGCGCGCTGCTCGCGGTCCTCGATCCGGAGGTGGTGCTGCGGGCCGACGCGGCGGCCGTGCGGGCGGGCGCGCCGGCGGAGGTCCGCGGTGCCGCGGCCGTGACCGAGCACACACTGGCCGCCGTCGGCTTCTCCCGGCTCGCCCGGCTCGCGCGACCCGCTCTGGTGAACGGGGCCGCCGGCGTCGTCTTCGCCGCGGCGGGACGCCCGTTCTCGGTCGTCGGTTTCACGGTCAGGCACGGAAAGATCGTCGAGATCGACGTCTTCGCCGACCCCACCCACCTCAACCAGCTCGACCTCACGGTCCCCGACCCCTGACGCCCCAACCCACGCCGCACGTCAGCGGCTTCCGGGGCCCGCACCATGCCGCGCAGGCTGAGACGTTGCCGCGCAGGTGGGGCTAGTGTGGTGTCTCGTTATTAGCCGGTGATTGATGCGAGTGCGACCGGCCTTCGTGCAGGGGTCTGTGCGGCATGCCAGAACCGGAAGGGCGACCAGCAGGGAACCCGCAGTTATCCGAGGCGCCGTAGCGCTGTCTCGATAGCGACCTCGACCCGGGAAGTCATGCCGGGCACATCGACGGGACGGCGCCCAGCGACCTGACTACGGATCCACTTCGGCCCGCTATCGTCATAGTGCAGCAGGGCATACAGGTCCCACCACGGATCGAGAGTCACCCCGGCGATCGACTCATAGAGCGACCGAAGCTGCTCCGACCACTCGGGCGAGTAGAGCGCCGCCAAGTATCGCCGACAGTGCCCGACGTCAATCGCGCGCGCCCCCCGATGGATGGAGTTCCAGTCGGTCAGTCCAGTAATCCTCCCGCGCGACCACAGCATGTTGACAGGCAGGAGATCGCAGTGCAGAAAGACGGCAGTGTCCTTTGGCGGCGGCGCCGCCATGACACCAAACGCCGCCTTCCACACAGCCGGCTTCTGTGCGTCGACCGGCACCTGAAACCCGTCTAGAGGAGCGATCCAAGAATCCGTCCAAGGTCTGAACATCTTCGCGGGGAGATCGAGGGAATGCAGCAATACAGCAATCTCCGCGATCCTCGTCATCCACGACCGAGGTTCCGCCGGATTGAGGTGAACATGCCCCTGCAACCGTGTCATCAGCAACGATGGCGCGCCCCCCGTCGAAGCACCAGCAACATCAGTAGCCAGGATGCTCGGAACCGGGAGCCCGCTTCCCGCCACCACACCAAGGTTGGCGATCTCCTTCTCCAAGCTCCCCTGCAGGCCAAGCCCGCCCGGGTACTGCCGCAGTACGACGAACGTTCGCATTCCACGTCGCTCGACAGTCAGCCGATTCACGGCGGAGCAGACGCCACCGGTCAATCGGCGATAGCCAACGATGCGACTGCCCCGACCCATCGACGCCGCAACCCAGGCGAGAGTCTCCACGGAGGGCCGACGCTGCCTGAACCCGCCATCCCTCCAGTCGCCGTCGGTCATGAGCGCGAGCCTATTCGTCAGGGGCCTGCGGCGATAGGGGTTTTCTAACCCGCCAGAGGCAGTGACCCGGCTGCTGGATGGCCGTCACCATCTGGAACGGTTCGCGATGGAGCAGGCGGGTGAGGTGGACTACCTGATCACCTGGAGGGACGAGTTCGTCGGACGGGTGAGCCTCACACCGTGTCGTCGTGCGGGTGCGAATCGACGGTGCTTCGCATTCCCGAAGTCGCCTTCGTGCCTCCGGCTGTGCTTACACCTCCCCGCCCTCATGAAGTAGGCGATCCAGCGTGCGTGCGGCGCCCCCACAGACTCACCAGCGAATTACTGACCTCGTAGTACCAAACGAGGCCCATGGCCTGTTCAAATGCCCATGCCATGCCGCGCCGCCACTGCACCTCACCGGGGTTCAATCTTGCGCGCACGACGTTGCGCTGGGTCGCGTCCAGGAGATGCCAGACTGAAACCAGGTCGAGTGCCGGGTCGGCCGCGCGGAACCCTCCGGTATCTAGTGTGGTGTCTCGTTATTAGCCGGGATTGATGCGAGTGCGACCCGGCCTCGGCTGACTTTCTCGAGGATCTCCTCTGCCGTGGCGGTCCATACGAACGGCTTGGGATCGTTGTTGTTGGCTTGGAGGTATGCCTCGATCGCAGCGATCAGGTCGGGCACCGACTTGAAGACACCGCGGCGGATGGCTTTCTCGGTGAGCTCGCGGAACCAGCGTTCGACCATGTTCAGCCATGAGCTCGACGTCGGGATGAAATGCAGGTGGAACCGGGGATGCTTGTCCAGCCAGGCCACGACGTTGTCGTGGGTGTGGGTGCCGTAGTTGTCGAGGATCATGTGGATCTGGAGTCCCTTGGGGACCTGATGGTCAATGGTGCGCAAGAACTTCAAGAACTCGCCGTTGCGGTGCCTGGGAAGACATTGGCCGATCACCACTCCGGTCAGCACGTTCAGCGCGGCGAACAGGGTCGTTGTCCCGTTGCGCTTGTAGTCGTGGGTCATGGTTCCGGCCCGGCCTTTCTTCAAAGGCAGCGACGGCTGCGTCCGGTCGAGCGCCTGGATCTGGCTCTTCTCGTCCATGCACAGCACCACCGCCTTGTCGGGCGGGTTCAGATAGACGCCGACCACATCGATCAGCTTCTCATCGAAACGGCGGTCATTGGAGAGCTTGAAGGTGCGCACCAGATGCGGCTTGAGCCCACGAGCAGACCACACACGCTGCACCGTCGCTGGGCTCACCCCGGCCGCCTTGGCCATCGACCGGCAGCTCCAGTGCGTCTCGCCTTCCGGCCTGGACTCCTGGGTCAACCGGACGATCTCGTCGATCTTCTCCGCCGGGATCTGCGGCTTACGCCCCCGGCCGGGACGAACCCGACCCAGCTTGGCCAGCCCCTCCTCCGCGAAGCGACTCCGCCAGGCCACCACACTCGACGGCGAGACCCCGACCTCATAGGCGACAGCCGTGCTGGCAAGACCATCGGCTGCCAGCAACAGCGCCTTGGCCCGGGTCACCTCCCGATGAGCTGCCGTCTGGGACTTCGCCAAGCTCTCCAGGATCTCCCGCTGAGCATCAGACATGACCAGAGCGGGGCTCGGAGCGCGCACGAACACACCCTACTACCAATCCCCACTTATTTACGAGACACTAAACTAGGGAGTGGCAGGCGACAGATCTTCCGCCAAGCAGCGCGTTCGAAGACGGCTGCAACTGATCGGCTAGGGCTCGCCAGCGGGCACCCGGGGACATCCGGATCCCCGCGGTGAGGTGCAGGCCGTAAAGACAGCAGACAACAGCAGACAACAGCAGACAACAGCAGACCTCACACCCATCCCGGACCGTCCAGACGCCCGGCGCTCAGCGCCACGTCCAAGCGGTCCCGCGCCACAGTGGCCACCCTCTGTTGGCGCCGGTGTCCAGCGTCCGACCGTGTCCGGTGTCCACGGTCGCCGTCCACTAGCGTCCACCCTGGAAATGTCGAGCGCCCCGAGCGATCACCCCGGCGTCGGGGATCGCGCCGGGTGGCTGCAGACGACCAGAGGAACGTGTCCGGCCCTGCGGTCGGCCGCGGTGGGCGTCCGCCGTGGTGTCCGCTCGCGCCGTCCAGCAGGCCAAGCCAGGGTGTCCATCTTGGACGGCTGTCCGGCCAGATGTCCGAGTAGGTGTCCAGCCGTCCGCTCGGGGAGCGTCCATCCGAGCGCCAGTCGTGCCTGGATGCCTGGAAGGGTGCGGGAGAGCAGGATGAGCGGGCACTGGCGATCGGCGAGGCGGCGCTTGGCCCTGACCACCCGACCGTGGCCACCTACCGCAACAACCTCGGCGGCGTGCTGTAGGTCCTCCAGGAGGAGGCGTCCCGGAGAGGACCGAGGACCGGACGTCTAGGAACATTCATGAACGCTGGCTAACCACGGCGTCCTGTTCCTCGACGAGTT
>DASQUD010000133.1:0-6780 GCA_035641455.1 Propionibacteriaceae bacterium
ACGCTGCGGGATGTGGGCAGCCCGGTGTTCTGGGGTTTGGTCGTACTGATCCTGGCCGGGGCCATCGCCGGCAACCTCCGGACGGTGGCGCTGTCCACCACCGTCACCCTGTTGGTGCCGGAGGACCGGCACGACAAGGCCAACGGGCTGGTGGGCACGGTGAACGGCATCGCCTTCGCTCTGACTTCGGTGTTCAGCGGGCTGGCCATCGGATTTGCGGGGATGGGCTGGTCGTTGCTGATCACCATCGCCGTCACGGCGCTGACCGCGCTGCACTTGGCTCTCTTGCGCGTGCCGGAACCTGAGCCCGAGCACCCCGACGGCAAGTTGCCGCTGGTCGATCTGGCCGGCGCGCTGCGCGCGGTCCGGGTGGTGCCGGGGTTGGTCGGACTGCTGTTCTTCACCACCTTCAACAACCTGCTGGGCGGTGCGTTCATGGCGTTGATCGACCCGTACGGGTTGACCTTGGTCTCGGTACAGACCTGGGGATTCGTGCTGGCCATCATGAGCGCCGGATTCATCGTCGGGGGAGTGTTGGTGGCCTCCCGGGGGCTAGGGCCTTCCCCGATCCGCCGGCTGCTGCTGGCCAACCTGGCGATGTGGGCGATCACCTTCGCCTTCCCGATCCGGTCCTCGATCGTGCTGCTGACCATCGGCTTCACCCTGTACACCGTGCTGATTCCCATGGTTGAGGCGGCCGAGCAGACCATCCTGCAGAAGGTGGTGCCGTTCACCGAGCAGGGCCGGGTCTTCGGTTTCGCCCAGACCGTGGAGACCATCGCCTCGCCGATCACCTCCTTCGCGATCGGCCCGGTGGCCCAATTCTGGATCATTCCGAGCATGACCGGCGGCGCTCTCGCGGCCAGCATCGGGCCCTGGTTCGGCACCGGGCCGGATCGCGGGATGGCCCTGCTGTTCATGGGCTCCGCGGTCATCGGGCTGGTGATCACCGCGCTGGCCTTCCGCAGCCGCGCGTACCGGCGGTTGTCCGCCCACTACCGGAGCCAGCCGGAGATGGTGCTGAAGCCCGCCCCCTGCCCGTCGTACTGAGCGTCGGCGAGCGGCCGCCTACCGTGGACGCCATGACTTCGCTCCCCTTCCGCCGTCGTCCGATTCTGCTCGAACTCGACCTGACCGAGGTGCCGGTCGATCCGACCCCGGACGATCCAGTCGCGCGAGTTCGCACCCGTGGCCGACCCCAGTTGCGGGCGATTCTGCGGACCCTGCATGAGGCTGGCGAAGATCGGCACATTGTTGGACTGGTCGGCAAGGTTGGCGGTGCGCTGCCCTGGGCGACGATGCAGGAGCTGCGGCACGGCGTACGCGCCTTTGCATCGCATGGCAAACCGACCGTCGCGTGGGCCGAGGCCTTCGGTGAAGTGTCTGACATGGCTGGCTACGTGTTAGCGACGGCCTTCGATGAGGTGTGGCTCCAACCGGGTGGAAATATCGGCATGCTGGGGGTCGGCGTCGAGACGACGTTCCTGCGGGGTGCGCTTGACCGGCTGGGGATCGAACCGCAGTTGGAGCAGCGGCACGAGTACAAGAACGCAGTTGACGCCTTGACGCGCACCGAATTCACCCCTGCACACCGCGAGTCGCTGACCCGTCTGGCCGAGTCAGTCTTCACCGAGGCCGTTCAGGACATCGCGGCTGGCAGAAGGATGGAACCCGACCAGGTTCGGCGGCTGATCGACACTGGTCCGCGGACTGCGTCCGAGGCTCGGGACGCCGGCCTGATCGACGAGCTCGGGTATCGAGACCAGATCTACGCGGCGATGCGGTCACGGGTGGCTGAGGATGCGGAGTTGTTGTTCGCCGACCGGTGGCGGCGACCGCGTCGGCCCTCTGTGCCGGCCCGCCGCAAGGGGCACGTGGCTTTGATCGAGGTACACGGCGGGATTGCAACGGGCCGTACCCGACGTGGGGCACTCGGGCGTCAGGTGGGCAGCGATTCGATCGCTGCGCAGTTGCGCGCGGCAATAGGCAACGACCTGGCGCGAGCCGTGCTGATCCGGATCAACTCGCCGGGAGGATCCGCGGTCGCATCGGACACGATCTGGCGTGAGGTCTGCCGGGTGCGTGAGGCCGGCAAGCCGGTGATCGTGTCGATGGGTGAGGTGGCTGCCTCAGGCGGTTACTACATCGCCTGCCCGGCGGACGTCATTGTCGCACTGCCCGCGACACTGACCGGCTCGATCGGGGTCTTCGGCGGCAAATTTGTGGTGAACGACCTGCTCGAACGTGTGGGGCTGACGACTGGTGTCGTTGAGCAGGGCGCCCGGTCGCGGATGTACTCGGCGCGCCGCGGATTCAGCGAGGACGAACGAGAACGCCTCGGCGCAACTATTGACGCGGTATATGCAGACTTCGTCGCCAAGGTGGCGCAGGGGCGGCGGCGGGCCGTCACTGAGATAGAGGACGTGGCCCGCGGTCGGGTGTGGACAGGAAGCGACGCGGTCGGTGCCCGGTTGGTGGATGAGCTCGGCGGCCTGCGGCGCGCCGTCGAAATCGCTCGGACGCGCGCCGGGTTGCCCGACGATGCACCGGTGCTCCATCCCGTCCACGTTCCACCCGTAGCCCGGCTGCGACGGCCACGCAACAGCGAGGACCCACGGGCCGTGACCGTGACCCGCACCTTATGGCCGCGGCTCTCCGACATGACCGCCGCTCTCCACCTGCCGACCGACGCGGTACTGCGGATGCCCGAGATCAGGATTCACTGAGAAGCTGCGGTCACCCGATCCATGATCGCCGCCGCTGTCTCGGCCGGATGGGCCTCAGGCAGCCAGTGGCCGGCACTCAACTCCCGGAACTCGTAACTGCTGTCAACATAGTCGGCGGTGAGCTCCGCCGCTCGCCGTGTCACCGCGACATCGCGGTTGCCCCACACGTACGTGGTGGGCACCGTGATCCGGCCGATTGTGGGCCGCCTCGAGAACGGTATCCCGCGGTACCAGTTCAGAGCGCCGCGGAAGGCGCGCCGGTCGGCCATCGCATCGAGGTAGATGTTGATGTACCTGGGCGGCAGCTCCGTACCCCGGACTGCTTTACCGAGCGTCAGCGCCGGGAGCGACTCCGGTAAGCCGGGCAGCTGGAAGAACCCGATGTACCAGGAGACAAGCCCCTGAGTGCTCGTCCGGAGCGCCTTGCGCAGCGCGGCGGGGTGCGGCGCAGACAGCACGGTGAGCGAGCTGATCCGGTTCGGATACCAAGCAGCCGCAGCCCAAGCCTGTGCGCCGCCCATGTCGTGCCCCACGATGTGTGCCCGGTCGAGGTGTGCCGCGTCCAGCAGGGCGATGACATCAGCGGCTGTCTCCTCCGTCCGGTAATCGCGGCGCCGAGGCGGCCTGGCCGTGGGCGTGTAGCCCCGCTGGCTGGGAATCAGAGTCCGCAGACCGGCGGCGTTCAGCCGCTCGGCGACCCTCGTGAAGCCGCGGGGCTGCTGCGGGAACCCGTGCAGCAAGACCACCACATCGGCGCCCGAAGGGCCAGAATCGGTGACCGCGAATCGCAGCGCCCCCCGCTCGTAGGCGTGCATGTCTCATCCTGACAGCGCCACCCTGGTGGTGGCGCGGATGCTCAGCTCGCGACCCGAACGATTCTCGACGCCGTACCACGCCTCGATCGCCCCGGTGCAGAAACCACGTCGCAGCTGACAGCATGATGTCGAGCTGGCCGGGCTCTGATCAGGCGCGTTGTGTGTACATGACCATCACTGGATACGGCCCGTCCGGGATGTCTGCCGTGGCCCGCTCTGCTGGAATCACGTTGTCCATTTGCATTCGGAGGCTCTCCGCATCGGACGCGTCGAGCATCACTCGCCAACGCCAACCGCCGCCGTAATCGCCTTCCAACTCGAGAGTGGCCTCAATTCCGCGGCTTCCGGACAACATCATGGGCGTCGGCTTCTGATGCCAGGAGTCGCACCACATGGCCACAAGCGAGCCACCTTCCTCGGCGGGTCCGATCACGAGCAGCCCGTCCTGTACGCCATCGTCTGGATGTTCCCACGAGTAAGCAACGGAGGTGAGGTAGCCGCCAGCGGCGGCCGTCACGGTCACGCTGGCAGGGAACTCGACGAGTGGGTCGCTGGGCATCAACCGGAACCCGTTCGTACCAACCCAGGTGCCAGTTGAATTGGGCAGAATCATTGGTAAACGATAGAGGGCACCACCCCCCGACGTTGGCTGAGCGGAATCCAGAGCGGCAGCGGGTGCACCAACCTGGAGGCCAGGCACATCGCGCTGCACTCAGTCAGCGAGCCTCTTGTACGGATTATGGCTACCCCTGCTGGGGTAGCCATGGTCACCCCCACGGAGGGACGCCAACCTCCGCCTTGATCTCTAGCGTCGACGGCAGCTCAGAGATCAAGGGAGGACGCCGTGAGCACCGTCGAACTCAGCAGCCACCGCACCACCCCCGATCGGCCACCGCCGCACGGGCGCCTCGCCCGTCGGCTGGCCCGACCAGGCTGGGTGATCATGACTTTGGCCTGCGTCTACATCGCGATCTTCTTCGCGTCGCCCTACCTGACGTTCAACCCCGAGGTCTACTTCCAGCGCGAGCCCTACCTCCAACACGAGTTCGCCCTCGGCGTGCATGTGCTCAGCGGCACGCTGGCCCTATTGATCGGCCCGTTCCAGTTCATACGGCGGCTTCGGCGGCGGTTTGTCCGTGTGCACCGGTTCATGGGCGCGACCTATGTGGCCAGTGCCACCTCACTCGGCGTGACCGGCCTCATCCTCGCTCCGACCGCCTACACCGGCCTGGTGGCCTCGGCCGGCTTCACCGTCTTGGACCTGGCCATGCTGTTCACGACCTGGACGGCCGTGCGGATGATTGTGGCCGGCCGGTACGGCGAGCATCGTCGCTGGATGATCCGCAGCTTCTCCTTGATCATGGCCGGAGTCATGTTGCGGGTGTGGTCAGCGCTCTATTACGCGGCCGCCGGGGTCGGGCTCGTCGACTTCTCGTTCGAGACGGCCTACGCCGCGATCGCCTGGCTGTGCTGGGTGCCGAACTTGATGCTCGCCATCTGGTTCACCCGCCACCCAGCGGACGTTGCCAATGCGGGCGTGAACCGGTGGTGGAGGCGGCCCGGTCGCCGTGCTGCCCTTGTCTGTCACGGACGCCGTGGCGGAGAGCGCTTCTAGCCCCAGGTCACGGCCGAGCGGCCGTCTGGGCACCTCTTGATTCTTTCGCCGATGGCACCTTTCCAGGGTCAACGTGGCCCCGCTACAGGAGAACCGTCATGTTCCGCACCAACCACCAAGACACCCTTGAGCCGACCACCCGTACCCTCACGCCGATGCGAGTCATCGCTCTCGCGCTTCTCGCAGTCCTGGTAGCCGGCCTGGTGTATGTGCGCTTCGCGCCAGGCGCCGGCCCGGTCGCCGTGCCGGAAGGGGCTAGCGCGGGCGAGTTGTTCCTCGAGCCGTGCCAGTACGCAGGCGAGGACGGCGGCTACGCAGCCGATTGCGGAACGTTGGTGGTGTCGGAGACGCGGGCGGATCCGGAGTCGAGGCTGATCGCGCTGCCGGTGACTCGTATCCGCGCCAGGTCCGAGGATCCGAAAGAGCCGGTCTTCTTCCTCACCGGCGGTCCCGGGCAATCGAATATGGGGTGGTTCCAGTTCGCGAACCGGTATGTCGGGGACCGCGACTTCGTCCTTGTCGGCTATCGCGGCATAGACAGCTCAGTCCGCCTCGACTGTCCCGAGGTCGAGTCCGCGCTGAAGCGCTCGACCGACGTTCTCAGCGGGGAGTTCTTCCGCGCGTACCGAGACGGGTACCGGTCCTGCGCAGACCGGCTCACCGACGACGGCGTCGATCTGGCCAGCTACGGGCTGGTGCAACAGATCGACGATCTGGAGACCGCGCGCGTCGCGCTCGGTTATGACCGCATCAACCTGCTAAGCGAGAGCGCCGGGACCCGGACCGCGATGATCTACGGCTGGCGCTACCCCGAGAGCATCTCCCGGTCGGTGATGGTTGCGGTGAACCCGCCCGGCAACTTCCTGCTGGACCCCGACACAACCGACGAGCAAATCGGCCGCTACGCCGCCCTCTGCGCCGACGACGACAGCTGCCGTGCGCGGACCGACGACCTCGCTGCGACGATGCGACGGACTACCGACGATATCCCCCACCGCTGGCTCTTCTTGCCGATCAAGGACGCGAACGTCCGGGTCATGGCAGTGTTCGGGCTCCTCGACTCGACAGCGGCGGCATCAGACACCCCTGGCCCGATGATGGTCGACGCGTGGCTCTCCGCGGCCGAGGGTGACGCGAGCGGGTTCTGGTTCACCTCGGTCTTCGCGGATCTGTTGTTCCCCGAGCTGTTCGTCCGAGGCCAGTACGCCGCCGCCGCGATGCTTGACGCCCAAGCGGCGCGCGACTATTTCGCCTCCGGGCCAGGGGACCTTTCCAACCTGGGCCGCGCCGCTACGGCCTTCACCTGGGGCGGTGGCGTGCTGGCCGACTCCTGGCCGGCCGCACCCGACGAGGGCACCTATAGCCGGGTCCGGACCTCGCAGGTGGAGACGCTTCTCATCGGCGGGGACCTCGACCCCATGATGCCGCCGCAGGCCGCGACGAGGCAGCTGCTGCCGTACCTGCCCAACGGCCACCAGGTCGTGCTGCCGGGGTTCGGCCACCAGTCCACCTTCTTCAAGGAGCAGCCGGAAGCCGGCAGCCGGCTGCTCAATACCTTCTTCGACAGCGGTCAGGTCGATGACTCGCTCTACGTGCCTGCGAGCCTCGACTTCACGCCCTCCCT
>DASQUD010000134.1:0-11939 GCA_035641455.1 Propionibacteriaceae bacterium
GGTCGCATGTCCCGCGTGACGTCGTGGCCGTAGGTCGAGTCGTTCACCACCGCGACGCCGTAGCCTGGCTCGGCAACGTGAATGAACCGGTGTGCGCAGATCTCGAATTTCGCGGCTTCCCAGCTGGTGTTCTCATGCGTCGGCCGCTTGACGTGGCCGAACTGAGTTTCCGAGCTCGACACCTCAGCACGGACATCAAAACCGAAGGCAGCCTTGAGAAACGACTCTCGCTCATGCCAATCGGCGTCCAGCTGGATGTCCAGGGTCTTGGATTCCGGTGCCAGGGTGACAAGCTGCTCGAAGGTGGACTGACCGTGGCAACGGACCGTTCGGATCCCCACCACTCCGCCGTCCAACTCGACGAGCTCGCTGGACTCGGCCGACGTGAGGTCGGTACGGGTAGCGCGGTAGAAAGAGTCGACGTCCCAGGCGTCCCAGTCGTTCGGTACGTCCGGATGGATCTGAAGCAGATTCCCGTACGCTCCCGGCGCGATCGCTTCCCGCTCGGTCACGTTGTCGACCACTGAGGTGATCAACCCGGCCAGGTCGAGCCTGGCCCGCACGAGGCCATTGCTCAGTACGAAGCCATCGGCCACCTGCTCCACCGATGCCCGGGACCCCGTATGCCGGGCAGCAGCAGCGCCGAGGGCTGGCACTCCAGCCCGCGGGTACGGTGCTGCGTTGAAGACGACCTGCTGATGGGCGACGGTAGGGTCAGGGCGCTCGATCGCCTGGAGGGAGCTCGCGATCAGCTGGTTCAGCTCGGCGGCAACCACCTCGTAAGTCGCGCGGGCCTCCCGATTGACCCAGGCGATCGACGAGCCGGGCAGGATGTCGTGGAACTGGTGCAACAGCACCGTCTTCCACAGCCGGTCCAGCTCCGCATACGGGTAAGCCGCGCCGGTTCGCACCGTGGCGGTCGTGGCCCAGAGCTCTGCTTCCCTGAGGAGGTGTTCGCTGCGCCGGTTTCCCTGTTTGATCATGGCCTGGGACGTGTAGGTGCCACGGTGCAGCTCGAGATACAGCTCACCCCACCACACCGGCGGATCGGCGTAATCGGCCTCAGCTCGAGCGAAGAACGCGGCTGGCGACTCGATCCGCACCTGGGGCGAACCCTCCAGGTCGGCGGTGCGCCGGGCCCGCTCCAGCATCTCCCGTGTCGGGCCGCCGCCACCGTCGCCCCAGCCGAAGGGCACCAGCGAGTGGTTGGCGCGCGCGCTATCGGCGAACTGCCGGCTGGCGAGGGCCAGCTCGGCGCCGGACAAGTCCGAGTTATAGGTCGCGACCGGGGGGAAGTGGGTGAAGACACGGGTGCCGTCGAGCCCTTCCCACAAGAACGTGTGGTGCGGGAAGCGGTTGATCTTGTTCCAGGAAATCTTCTGGGTCAGGAAGTACCGCGAGCCCGACAGGGCCATCAGCTGGGGCAGCGCCGCGGAGAAGCCGAATGAGTCGGGCAGCCACACCTCCGCAGTATCCATGCCGAACTTTTCGGCGAAGTAACGCTTGCCATGGACAAACTGCCGGACCATCGCCTCCCCACCGGGCATGTTGGTGTCCGCCTCCACCCACATGCCGCCCACCGGCACGAACTGGCCCCCCTCGATCCTTTCGCGCACGCGCTCGAAAACCAGCGGGTGCTGCTCTTCGATCCAGGCGAACTGTTGGGCCTGGGACATGGCGAAGATCAACTCGGGATAGTCGTCCATCAACTGGGTGGCGCTGGTACAGGTCCGGGCGACCTTCCGTACGCTCTCGCGCACGGGCCATAGCCAGGCCGAATCAATGTGGGCGTGGCCGACCGCGCTGATCTGGTGCGCGCTGGCGTTTGCCGGCTTGGCTAGCAGCGGCGCCAGCACCGCGCGAGATGCCGCCGCTGTGCCGCTGATGTCGCTCAGAATGAGGATGTCCAGGGCATCCGAGATACCGGCCCATAGCTGGGCGCCCCGTGGATCTCCGACCGGAAGCTGTGCCGCAAGCTGACCTAGCACCTCGAAGTCGCCCACCAGCTGACCGACGTTGGGGTCGACGAGGCCGAGCTGTGCCGACCCGAGGACATAGGTCGGCTCCGACGAGGCCGTTGCTACGTCTCCGGCGAGCGTGGGAACCAGGAACTCAAGAGCCGGGTTCGCGGCCGCCTCGACAAAAACCTGTACATCCGTCGCATCCGGGTCGACGGGGAACCAGCGGTTGTAGGGATGCAGCCCTTTGATTGGAGTGCCGTCCGCCCGGTACACCAGCCCCTCGGCGGTGAAGCCGGGTGCAATGCCGGTGAACCCGAGGTCGAAGGCGCCTTCGACGAGCTTCCCGGCCCAGTCAGCAGGGACCGTGCCGGTGAGTTCGAACCAGGTGGTCCCCCATACCGGCCCCCACCGATCGCCCGGCTCCGCCGTGGTGTAGGGCGCAAGTAACGCCTGTGCCACTGGGACCGGTTCGCCAGGAACGTCCCACCGGCGGATCGCCAGCGGCACGGCCGCCGCGTAGACGGCAGGCATCAGCCGCTCGTTCAACACCCGAGAGAGCCGCCGCTGGATCTCGGTACGGGCGCTCTCGATGCGGTCGCCGTGAACTTCATCCCACTGCACTGGCCGAACTTACGCCCTGTCCCCGGCGCGGACCGACAGAAAAGGGCAGCGTTTCAAATCACAAGCCTGATCCGCGACGTCATATTTCTCGCATGAAGGATGGTCTAGTCCCGAGGGAAAGGCTGATTACCTCTAGGAAAGCATTTTTGTTTGCCTTAGGGTCAAAATTATGGCTCATCGTCGATCATTTGGATTGTTGACCGCCGCGCTGACGGCGACCCTGGCCTTGGCCTCGTGCGGAGGTAATGACAACAATCAGGGCGGCGGTGGCGCTGCCTCTGACCAGCCCGCGCCCAAAGGTCCCGTCACCCTCACCTTGGTCGAGTACCAGAAGGTCAGAGCCGATGCGGTGCAGAAACTGCTACCGGAATTCGAGGCCGAGATGACCAGGCAGGGTCGCGACGTCAAGGTCGAACTGATCCGTGACATCCTGCCTGATGATCAATTCAAGACCAAGATCACCCAGCAGTACAACGCGGGTGAAGCTCCCGATGTCACGGACTACGGTGCCAGCTTCGTGCCCGGGTTCGCGGGCGCCGGCTATCTCCTCGACCTGACGCCTTACCTAGAGAAGTGGCCTGAGTGGCAGTCGTTCTACCCCGACGTCCGGAACCAGATCGTGCAGCCTGACGGGAAGATCTACGCGATACCGCATGAGGCGAACACGCAAAGCCTTTTCTACCGCAAGGACGTCCTCACCAAGCTCGGCGTAGACACCGCGCAGCCGACGACGTGGCCAGACATGGTGGCCCGGCTGAAGCAAATCCACGACAAGACGGGCAAGCCGGCGATCGTCATCCCCGCCGGAACGTCGTGGGGCGGTGGAACATTCGGCGAAGGCTTCTTGAACGTCATGCTCGGCAGCGGCAGCAAGATGTACAACGACGAGACCAAGAAATGGATCGTGAAGAGCCCCGGCCTCACCCAGACATTCACCATCTACGACGAGCTCACCAAGGCCAATCTCCTGCCCGTGGAGGCGTTGTTGAACCCCGAGCCGTGGCAGCCGACGAAGTACAAGGACTTCCCCGCCGGGAACCTCCCCGTCGCCGCTCAGGGAACCTGGGGCTGGCGTTACGACTGGGGCCCTGAGGGGGCCGCGCCGATCAAGGGTCTGACGGACAAGGTGGCCACCTGGTTATACCCCTCGGGTGGCGGCGGCCAGCCGTACGCGGTCGGCGGCGTCGCGTTCTCCTACGAGGTGTCCGCGACGACCGAGAATCCGGATGAGGCCGTCGAGCTAGCCAAGTGGCTGAGCACCGGCAAGGCGATGGCCGAGCAGCTTGTTGCGGTCGGTGCCGCTGCGCCCCGCTCAGGAATCGACACCTTGGAGCCCTACAGCGGTCAACCGACGCTGCTCGAGGCGGGTAAGCAGCTCACCACCAGCGTCAGCTTCCCGACGCGTCCGGGACAGGACGAGATCTCACAGGCCGTCGCCGAGGCGACCGAGTCCATTCTGACCGGGAAGATGGACGGTCCAGCCGCGGCTGAAGACTTCGCCAAAAAGGCCACGGAGCTTCTCGGCGAAGACCAGGTCGAAACGTCCTGACTTGTCTGCCTCGAGATCGGACGCCGAGACTCGGCCACCGCTCGCCAACGGCGGACCTGCCGGAGCGGTGCCTAACGGCGCGGCGCCGCGCCGGCGGCGCCGCGGCTCGGTGGTCATCGTGTCGGCCCTGCTGGCCCCCTCGATGGTGCTCATCGCTCTCTTCGTCTTAGCGCCGGTCGTCTACGCAATCTGGCTCAGCATGACCAATAGGCGGCTGACCGGGTTCGGGGCGAGGACACCGAAGTTCGTCGGAGCCGAGAACTACACTCGGCTGCTCACGTCAGCCGACTTCCTCAGCTCCATGGGGAGGACCGCCCAGTTCATCTTCTTCTCCGCCATCGTCGGTCAGTTCCTGCTCGGAATGCTGGCCGCCGTCTTGCTGACGAAGTCGAGCGTTCGTGGGAAGGGAATCATCGGCGGCGCCATCCTGTTGCCGATGGTCGTCCCGGAAGTAGTCGCCTCGCTCGCCTGGGCCAGCATGTTGGCGCCGGGGCCAGAGGGAACGGTCAACCGTGGATTGGCGGCCGTTGGGTTCGCCCCGGTGTCGTGGCTGCAGGAGTATCCGATGGCGTCGATCATCGTGGTCAACACCTGGCGAGGCATCGCCTTCGCCATGATCATGTTCCAGGCCGCCATCGAGGGGGTCTCCGACGACCTGATAGAGGCGGCCCGCATGGATGGCGCCGGGGCGTGGAAGGTCTTCCGCTACATCACGCTGCCTCTGATTCGTGGTCCCATCTTCTTGTTCTTGTTGTTGACGACCATCACCACCGCCAGCGTGTTCGGGCTGGTGTATTTCCTGACCCGAGGCGGCCCTGGGCAGGCCACTGAGCTGGTCTCGGTGTTCATCTACGAGCGCTCGTTCGCCTTTTTCCAGCTCGGTTTGGGAAGCGCCGCTTCAGTGATCATGCTCGTCGTGGTCCTCATCCTCGGGCTCACCTATGTCCGGCTGGCGAAGGTCGAGGTCTGACGTGGCAGTCGAGGCACCCGTACGGCCGCTGACCAGCGAAACTCAGGTCAAGCATCGCCGGTCGCGCAGCGGGGCGACCGTGGTGAAGCACCTGGGCGTCTATCTCGTGGTCGTGGTCCTCGCACTCTTCTGCGCCATCCCGTTCGCCTGGGTTCTGCTGACCTCGGTCGACGAGAACGCCGGGCTCTATCTCCAGGCGCCGACCCTGACGCTCGACAACTTCGTCAGGTTCTTCACCGAGGAAGGGACGCCCAGGCTGCTGGCGAACAGCCTGTGGATCGCGGGCGCCTCCACTGCACTGACCCTGGCCTTTGCAATCTTCGGTGCGTACGCACTTTCGCGTTACCGATTCTTCGGCCGTCGCACCCTGATGTTCGGGATTCTGTTGATCCGGGTGGTCCCGCCCACTGCCACGATCGTGCCGCTGTACATGATCATGATCAACTTGGGTCTCAACAACACCTATACCGGCCTCATTCTTGTCGAGGCGGCCTACCAGCTCCCGCTGGCCCTGTGGTTGTTGAAGGGGTTCATCGACTCCATCCCGATGGAGTTGGAAGAGGCGGCCTGGATCGATGGCTGCTCGCGGCTCACCGGCGCTTGGCGGGTGGTCTTTCCATTGGCTCGACCCGGCGTGGGAGCTTGCGCGCTGTTCAGCTTCGTCAACGTTTGGGGCGACTTCCTCACCCCGCTTGTGCTGCTCCAGTCGCCGGAGAAGTACCCCATCTCCATCGGCATGTTCCGTGCATTCTCGGGCCGAAATCAGGTGGATTGGGGCTTGCTCACCTCCACAGCCGTCCTCTACATGGTGCCCACGGTGCTTCTCTACCTGTTCGTACGGCGTTATCTCTTGAGGGCCACCGTGTCAGGGGCGCTGAAGGGATAGTGGCGGCAGCACCGAGCAATGCCGGCCGGATCGGGGCCGTACGGTCAAATCCCTCCACCGCCCGCTGAGGAGAAATGATCATGGCCAACAAACCATCCACAGCAATCCGGGTCGGCCTCTGGGCCCTCCCGCTCTACGGGGCCCTCACCGCGTGGTCCAGCATCGACCCGCAGCCCGACTCGTCGACGGATCCTGAGGGCTGGGCGCGCTTCGTCAGCACGAACTCCTACCTCGTGAGTCATCTGGTCGGCAGCACGGGCGGGACGATTCTGGCGATCTTGGGCACCATGGCCCTCGGCGGCTATCTGGCCGGCGGTCGCTCCGCCAGGCTAGGGGTGGCCGCGATGGTCATTGCGGTAGCCGGACACGCTGTCCTCCTCATTCCGGCGGCGATATCGACCTTCGCCACCCCAGCCATCGGTCGGGCATACCTCGCTGGATTCACCGACGTCATGCAGATCACCTTCTCGGGGACCGTGGATGCCACGCTCATGCTCGGGGTGCTGCTGGCCCTGGTGGGCAACGTCCTTCTCGGTGTGGCCATGTGGCGGTCCGGCCTGCTACCGGTGTGGGTGGGTGCTGTGTGGGCGATCTCGGCCCTCGTGTTCTATGTCCTCGGTGTGGTGCTAGGTCAGGTCACCACCGGTGCCAGCCTGCCGACTCAGATTGCCGGCGCCCTGTTGATCGTGGTCAGCGGCGCTTGGACCGCCTGGGTCGCCCAACACCCAAGACCAGATCCCAGTCCCTCCACGGGCGGACCGGCGGACCGTAACCGACCCGTGCCGAACGCAAGGACGGACGCTGCCCCTTAGCGACCAGAACTCAGCCGGCGGACGGGCTTGCCACCTCAGTCGGGAGGTTCTCAGGAAAGTGGCACGCGACGTGATGCCCGGAAACTAGCTCCGCCAACGGCGGCTCCTGAGTCCGGCAGATCTCCTGTGCCTTCCAGCATCGCGTGTGGAACCGGCAAGCGGGCGGGGGGTTGATCGGGCTGGGAACGTCACCGCTCAGCAGGATTCGCTCGCGCTCTTTGCGCCGTCGGGTATCTGCCACGGGCACCGCGGACATCAGCGCGACCGTGTAGGGATGCATGGGGGCGCTGTACAGAGCGTCGGCGTCGGCCAGCTCCACGATCTTGCCGAGGTACATCACGGCCACCCGATCCGAGACGTAGCGCACCACGGACAGGTCGTGGGCGATGATCACGTACGTCAGCTCGAACTCCTCCTGCAGGTCCTCCAGCAGGTTGATGACCTGCGCTTGGATCGAGACATCGAGGGCCGAGACCGGCTCGTCAGCCACAATCAGCCGGGGCCGCAGCGCGAGGGTCCGGGCAATCCCGATTCGCTGTCGCTGCCCGCCGGAGAATTCGTGCGGGTAGCGGTTGTAATGCTCCGGGTTGAGCCCGACGGCTTCCAGCAGTTCCTGCACCGACTTCTTGACCCCGCCGGGCGGGGACACGCCTTGCAGCCGGAACGGAGCACCGACGATCTTGCCGACCGTGTGCCGTGGATTGAGCGACGAGTACGGATCCTGAAAGATCATCTGCATCTCGCGCCGCAGCGGGCGCAGCGCTGCATCCTTCATGTGGGTGATGTCACGCCCCTCGAGCGTGATCTTGCCCTCCGTCGGCTCCAGCAAGCGGGTCAGGAGACGCGCGGTTGTGCTCTTGCCGCACCCGGATTCACCGACAATCGAGAATGTCTCTTTCTGCCGCACGGTGAAGCTAACTCCGTCGACTGCTTGGACGGCGCCGACCTGACGCCGAAAAAGCCCGGCGCGGATGGGGAAGTGCTTGACCAGCCCTTCAACGGTGACCAGATTCGTTTCCTGCTCACCGCCTCCCGAGGCGGGCGTACGCAGTGGCGCGGTCACAGCCGGGGCGCAATCTCGTCGGCCCAGATCTGCGTCCGATCAGCTGGGGACAGGTGGCAGGCCACGAGGTGGCCGGGTTCTATCTGGGTCAACTCTGGACGCAGGTCCTCGCTGCGACCGCCGTTGCGAGCGGCGTAAGGACAGCGAGGGTGGAAAGGGCAACCGGGCGGCACATGGATCAGGCTAGGCGGCGAACCCGGGATCGCGAGCAGCCGCTCAGCCTGGGGCCGGTCGAAGCGCGGCACGGAGCCGAGCAGTCCCCAGGTGTAAGGGTGCGCGGGCCGGTTGAACAGCTGGTCAGCGCTGCCATATTCAGCCGCGCGCCCGGCGTACATCACCAGCACGTCGTCGGCAATCTCGGCCACCACTCCGAGGTCGTGTGTAATGAGAATGACTGAGGAGTTGAATTCCTGCTGCAGATCCCGGATCAGGTCGAGAATCTGCGCCTGGACCGTGACGTCGAGAGCGGTGGTCGGCTCGTCCGCGATCAGCAGCTCGGGATCGCACGACAGGGCCATAGCGATCATCGCCCGCTGCCGCATACCGCCCGAGAATTGGTGGGGATAGGAATCGACTCGGTGGCTGGGCTCCGGGATCCCCACCCGACCGAGCATGTCGATGGCGTGCTTGCGCGCCACCTTGGTGCTCACCTGATTGTGGATTTGGTACGCCTCGATGATCTGCCTGCCCACCGTGTAGTAGGGATTCATCGCGGAGAGTGGGTCCTGGAAGATCATGGCCATCCGCTTCCCGCGCAGGCTGCGGACGTACTCGGGAGTCTTGCTCAGCAGGTCTTCTCCGTCCAGGAAGATTTCACCACTCAACCTGGCGCCAGGTCTGGACTGTTCCCTTGCCTGCCGGTTATGCAGGCCCATGATGGCGAGGCTGGTCACGCTCTTTCCGGACCCTGACTCCCCCACGATGCCGAGCGTGCGGCCGCGGTCAACGCCAAAACTCAGACCGTCAACTGATTTGACCAAACCGTCGTCTGTGGGGAAGTGGACGCGAAGATCTCGGACATCCAGGAAAGGCTGGTCGGGTTGCCCCGGCCGGCGGCGGCTGACGTCGCGCAGAGCTGTCGACGTCATCCCAAACGCACCCGAGGGTCGATAGCTCCATACAACAGATCAACGATCAGGTTCGCCATGATCACGAAGAAGCCGGCGACCAGGGTGACCCCCAGGATCTTCGGCAAATCGCCCGTGATGATGGCGTCGTAGCCGTACTTGCCGAGTCCGTTGAGAGAGAAGGTCTTCTCGGTGAGCACGGCGCCGCCCAGCAGCAGACCGACATCGAGGCCGAAGATGGTGAGGACCGGTGTCAGCGCGCCCCGCAGGCCGTGCTTGAGCACGACAGTCCGCTCCGGAAGCCCCTTCGCGCGGGCGGTGCGGATGTAGTCCTCGGTCATGGTCTCCAGCATCCCGGCCCGGGTAAGTCTGGCGTACTGAGCGGAGAACAAAAATGCCAGTGTGATCCAGGGAAGCAGCAGTGAGTACGCCCACATCGCCGGGTTCTCGCTAAACGGTACGAATTGACCGCCCGGCGCGGTGACATCAAGCCGGTAACTGAAAAATGATAGCGACACCAGGCCGGTGAAGAAGATCGGCAGCGATACCCCGGCCAGCGAGATGCCCATGGCTCCGCGATCGAACACCGTGCCCCGCCGCAATGCCGAGAGGACACCCACGCTCACACCAGCGACCAGCCAGATCAGCGACGCCCCGATCACCAACGAGACAGTGACCGGAGCGCGGTCCAGTAGCTCAGGCCACACTGGCTGGCGGGTGATGAAGGAGTACCCGAGGCAGGGGGCAGGACACTGTTCCACCCCAGCGCCGTAGTCGTACTCGGCGCCGACGAAGATGCCCTTGACCCAGTTCCAGTACTGAACGACAACTGGGTCGTAGAACCCGAGCCGTTCTGCAGCCAGCTGAACGGTCTCCTCCGTAGCGGACCTGCCCACGTATCGAGTGGCCAGTGTTTCCGGGGTTGCTCCTGCCCATCGTGGCACGAGGTAGAAGATCGAAAACGTGACGACGCTGAGCAGGAACAGCAAGATCACGGCCCAGAGGAGCCGCCGCACGATGTAGGCGAACACGTTCCTCCTTGGCAGTGATCAGGCTCCGACCCGGCGATCCTTTCTCGCTGGCGCGTTGCGACGTCAGCGATGGGAGCCGGGCCGGAGCTGGTGACCGACCTACGTTGTCCTATTTCTGGGCGCCCAACCCGACGTAGTCGTACATGCCCCAAGCGTCACTGACAAAGATGTTGGTGGCGTTCTTCGAACGCACCAGCAGAGCCTTGGAGTACACGCCCGGATAGATCACGGACTCTTCCATTACCCGCTTGTCGATCTGGCCCCAGATCTGATTGCGCTTATCGGTGTCAAGCTCCTGGAGAGCACTGTCGAGCATCTTGTCGACCTCGGGGATGCGGACACTGGTGTTCGAGGAGCCACCGGTTTCGCGGATGACCCGCGAGTCGGTGATCTGGGACAGGAAGCCGAAGCCATCCGGCCAGTCCGCCGCCCACCCGTTGAGCGCCAACCCCAGCTTGTTCTTCACCACGTACGGCGGGTTGCCGGCATAGCTGGAGAAGTAGTCGCCCTGGGGGTACGGCTTCAGGGTCAGCTTTATCCCAACTCGGGACAGCGCCTGCTGGAAGGCCTCAGCCGTCGCCTTCTCCTTCGGCCGCTCGGCGCGGTAAGCGATGTTGGTCGAGAAGCCGTTCGGCTGGCCGCAGGCCTCCAGCGACTTCTTGGCCGCGTCGAGGTCGCCCTTGCGGTCCTGGCCATTCGGATACAGATCGTAGGCCTGATAGCCCGGGATCAGTGGCGGCAGCACCGTTGTCGCCAACTCTCCACCGGCAAACTGACCGCCGTACGCGGTCTGATAGGCCGTCTTGTCCATGGCGTACTGGATCGCCTTGCGGCAATCGATGTTGTCGAGCGGAGGCACAGTGGGGTTGATCGAGGTGTACCAGAGCCGCGCCCCTAACGGGTTGTCCGCAGTCTCCTTGATGTTCGGATCCTGCAACACCCGGCTTTGTGCGGCCGGCTGAACTCCGGTCCCCGCGATGTCGATGTCAAGGTCACCGCTGAGCACCCGGTTGTCGATGTCATCGGCGTTGACGTTCAGGCTGACCTCGATCCGATCCGGAAGCGCCTTGCGATTGGGGTCCGTCGCCGGGTCCCACTGATCGTTCCGGACGAGGTTGAAGCTCTTGCCCGGCTGGAGGTCCTCAAACTTGTACGGGCCGGATGAGACGATCGAGTTGCGGTACTTGGCGCCGGTGTCCTTGTCCTTGGGAACCGGCATCGTGTCCGGCTGCCCCGCAAGGTAATCGAAGGCCGCGAACGGCTCCTTGAGGTGGAAGACGATCGTCTGGGCATCGGGCGTCTCGATCGCGGAGTCTGTGTTCGCGTCCTTTGACTTGTACGGACCCTTGTAGCCCTCGGGCAGGTCGAGAACCGCCTCCCAGTACGCGGGACCGTTCGGGAAGGTCTCTTTGTCGGTCGAACGCAGGATTGCGTACTTCACGTCGGCCGAGGTGACCTCGGTACCGTCGTCGAATTTGACGCCCTTGCGCAACTTGTAGGTCCAGGTCTTGGCCCCGTCGCTGGCCTGGCCAGCGGCTTCCGCGAGATCCGGCACCAGCGTGTTGCCCTCTTTGCCGGGCGCGGATTTGAACATCATCAACGAGCGGCCATACAGCCGCGCGAAATTCCACGAGTACGCGTAGTAGGTCTCGCCGGGGTCCAGGGTGTCCCAGTCTCCAGAGTTGGCGAACTTCAGGGTGCCGCCCTTGGTCTCCGAGGGATTGACTACCGCCGTGGAAGCAGCGTCGAACCCGCTGCTACCGGTTTGGTCGCCCGACGCCTGGTTCGTGCTGGTGCCTCCTCCACCCCCGCAGGCGGAGACCACCAGGGCGGCGGTCACGCCGACGGCGGCGAAGCCTCTCGTTCGACGTGATGTCGAATGGGTCATTCGTTATTCCCTTTCTGTTGTCGGGGGATCGCCCCGATGTGATTCCTATCGATTGGCTCGTGGATCGAGGGCATCGCGCAACCCATCGCCG
>DASQUD010000135.1:0-2778 GCA_035641455.1 Propionibacteriaceae bacterium
CCTGTCGTGCGGCCAGCGCTTCCTCGACGTTGTTGAGCATGTGGTTCAGCGCCTGCCCCACCTGACCCACCTCGGAGCTGGGATCGGCGTCCTGCGGGGGTACCCGCACGGCGAGCGCAACTTCGCCCCGGTTCAACGGCAGCTGCGAGACCTGCTGCGCTGTCGCCGCCAGCCGATTCAGTGGCCGGAGGCTGCGAGCCAGGACCGCCCGGGCGGCCCACCAAGCGCCCGCGATGGCGAGCAGCGAGAGGATGATCTCGACGCCGATCAACTCGATCAGGAAGGTGTCGACGTCCTTGAGCGGAAGGCCGATCACCACCGAGCCGTAGTCACGAGACTGCGCGATCAACCGGTAGCGACCAAGGCCCGCGCCCAGGTTGAGAGAAACACGTTCGCCGTCGACCGGAACCGACCGCAGCTGTGCGACGAGTGCCTCCCACTCGTCCTGAGGCAGTCGTACATCGGCGCGATTGTTCTGCAGTCTGCCGATTCGGACCCCCTCATCGGTGAATTCGGCGGCGAGGGTGCCGATCTGCTGGCCCGGGACTCTGATGCCTCCGGGTGGTGGCCCTCGATCCAGGTCGGATGGGCCGCCGCCGCCCGATCGGAACTGCTGTTGCCGGGCCAGTGTCGAGTCGAGCTGCCGGTCGAGCTGACTCAGCAGCAGCTGGCGGGTCGCCAGGGTGGTGAAGAGGCTCAGCAGGACAGCGGCCGCCGCGACCAGCGCGAGCACGCGCACCAGTAGCTTCCGCCCCAGCGTTCCTCGGCCAAATGGCGCCGGGGCCGCAGCGGGCCTGGCGGGTATCAAGCCTTCGGAGCTAGCAGTCATCACACCGCCGGGCGAAGAACATATCCCGCCCCGCGCATGGTGTGGATCATCGGCGGCCGGTTGGCGTCGATCTTCTTCCGCAGGTAGGAAATGTAAAGCTCGACCACGTTGGCCTGGCCGCCGAAGTCGTAGTTCCAGACCCGATCGAGGATCTGGGCCTTGCTGAGGACGCGGCGAGGATTGCGCATCAGATAGCGGAGCAGCTCGAACTCGGTGGCGGTCAACTGGATCTCGACCCCACCGCGGGTGACCTCATGGCTGTCCTCATCGAGAGTCAGATCACCCACGACGAGCGTCGAGCCGCTCTTGGCCAAGCCGGCGCCGCTGCGTCGAAGGAGGGCTCGCAGCCGGGCGATCACCTCTTCCAGGCTGAACGGCTTGGTGACGTAGTCGTCACCACCGGCCGTCAAACCACCGATCCGGTCCTCGACCGCATCCTTGGCCGTGAGGAAGATGACCGGTACGTCGGGATCTTCCGCGCGGATCCGCCGCATCACTTCCAGACCGTCGTAGTCGGGCAGCATCATGTCCAACACGATGGCGTCCGGCCGAACTTCGCGCGCTGCCTTGACCGCGTCCCCGCCGGATCCCGCGGTTGTCACCTGCCAGCCCTCGTACCGCATTGCCATGGACAGCAGCTCAGTCAGGCTGGACTCGTCGTCGACAGCGAGCACCCGAATCGGTGTGCCGTCCGGGCGGGTCAGGGGCGGAGTTGTGGTATCGATGCGGGCCATGGATTCAGCGTGACACGGTTCGGCTACCTGAAGCTGTGTGAAAACTGTGCACGACCTGTGAGATTAGGGCTGGACGTCATCATCCTCGGTGACGTCTGGGTTTCTGCGCCGGAACAAGCCATCCACCGAAATGCGCCCCGCCCCGAACACGGCCAAGAGCAACGCCAGCAGAGCGAGAGCGACGTTGTACTCATACCCGCCTGCGTAGGTCCCATCGCCGGCGACCAGATCCGGTCCCTTGTACCAATTCGTATAGGCGATGATCAAGATCTGCTCCACGAGCACCGCGATGGCGACGACCGGAGTCAGCGCACCGACGACGAGGAAAATGCCGCCGAGGAGTTCCAGCACGATTGCGCCCCATGCGGCGTACTGAGGGTAGGGAGTCCCGAACTGGCTGAGGTAGTCGATCTGCTTCTGAACGCCCTGACCGGGGCCCTGCCAGCGCAGCCATCCATGCAAGATCAGAATGCCGCCGAGACCCAGCCGGGCCACCAGCAGGGCGAGATCCCGGAGCACCCGCAAGGCCGTGGACATGTTCACAGCTTGCCCCGCCAACCCTCCAAACGCGGCGAGGCACCCCGTAGTCGCTCCGGGCACCGGGCAGAGAGAGAGGTGACTCGGCTGAAAGAGGGTGGCTCGCGCGCGGAAATTCGGCCAATGCGCGGAATACCCAGAACCATGGCATAGTTGAGCCTAGTGCGCTCAAGATGTAAGTTGAGTGCTGCAGACTCAAGGACAACACTTCCACGGAGGATCAACAACATGGCTCGTGCAGTCGGCATCGACCTCGGAACGACCAACTCGGTCGTCGCCGTACTCGAAGGTGGAGAGCCCACCGTCATTCCCAATGCCGAGGGTTCTCGCACCACCCCGTCGGTGGTTGCCTTCGCCAAAGGCGGCGAGGTCCTCGTCGGCGAGGTGGCCAAGCGTCAGGCGGTCACCAACGTGGACCGCACCATCCGTTCGGTCAAGCGCCACATGGGCACCACCTGGTCCGCCAAGATCGACGACAAGACTTACAAGCCGCAGCAGATCAGTGCCTTCGTGCTGCAGAAGCTGAAGCGGGATGCCGAGGCCTACCTCGGTGAGCAGGTCACCCATGCGGTGATCACGGTTCCGGCATACTTCGGCGACGCCGAGCGGCAGGCCACCAAGGAGGCCGGTGAGATCGCCGGCATGGTCGTCGACCGGATCATCAATGAGCCCACGGCG
>DASQUD010000136.1:0-10091 GCA_035641455.1 Propionibacteriaceae bacterium
TCGACATCGTGACCTGGATGCTGTCGGGCTCGCTCGTCCATGCTGACTCGGACGGCAATCGAGGCGTGATCCACCGTGGCGAGGTTCAGCGGATGAGTGCCGGCTCAGGCATTGTCCACACCGAGCGCAACGACGCCTACCGGATCTCTGTGGAATCAGCGCCCAGCCCAGCCCACTTCGTCCAGATGTGGCTTCGATCCGATAAGCCGGCCGCACCACCGTCGTACGAGCAACGCGGGCTGGACCTTGATGATCTTGCTGGCGGCTGGGTTCCGGTGGCATCCGGCCGCAACGGAGGGGGCTTGATCAGTATCGGCAGCGCCGGCTCCGCCATGTGGGTCACCCAACTTGCTCCGGGCATTGCTCGGATGCTGCCCGAGGATGATCACCTGCACGTCTACGTCGGCGCTGGCAGCGTGCAGCTGGAAAGCGTGGGGGAGCTCGAAACCGGTGACTCGGTACGGATCAGCGGTCGGGCGCCGCTCAAGATCAGTGGCAGTAGCACCGCGGAGATCCTGGCCTGGACCATGACGTGATGATCGAAATGCATCGCTGATGGCCAGCCTTCGCGTGGCGCTGGCCCAGATCCTCTCCGGCCCTGACCCGCAGGCCAATCTCAGCCTGGTGGCACAGGCCGCCACCGAGGCGAAGGCGGGCGGAGCTCAGCTGGTCGTGTTCCCCGAAGCCACCATGCGCTGCTTTGGGTTGCCACTCGTGGAGATCGCTGAGCCAGTGGACGGTCCGTGGGGGCAACGGCTCGCTGAGATCGCCGAACGCCACTCGCTGGTGATCATCGCCGGCATGTTCTGTACCGCCGCCGATGGTCGGGTACGCAACACCCTGCGAGCCGTCGGTCCGGGCGTCGATGCCTTCTACGACAAGATCCATCTTTTCGACGCCTTCGGCTTCGTCGAGTCCGAGACGGTGGCCGCCGGTTCAGAGCCACTGATCATCAGCGTTGGCGGGGTGCAGGTCGGGCTCACCACCTGCTATGACGTACGGTTCCCGGGTCTGTATACCCGGCTGGCGGATCTCGGCGCCCAGGTGATCTGTCTTGCCGCGTCCTGGGGTGCCGGACCCGGCAAGATCGACCAGTGGAAGCTGCTCACCCGGGCACGAGCGCTGGACACCACCACCTACCTGGTCGCCGCCGGACAGGCTGACCCCAGGTCCGTGGGTGCCGAACGGAAGCCCGGCGCGCCAACCGGCATCGGTCACAGCGCCGTCATCTCGCCGTACGGTGATGTGCTCGCCGAGCTGGGTCCAGAACCTGGCCTGCTCCTCGTCGACTGCGACATCGAGGTGATCGACCGAGCCCGGGCCACCATCCCGGTGCTGGCCAACCGTCGTTTGTAGGGGACGCACCGCTTTCAGCGGAAGCGGCCCAGAAATTGAGACGGCTACTTCAGTCGCCCATCGGCCGGGTTGCGGGGCGGTGTCAGTTCAAGGTGTTTTGATGGTCCGGCCACCAACCGCCGAGAGCTGTCGAGACGCATGTACCGCCTGACCCGCACCGCCAAGCGGCGGTCCGAGCCGCCCCTGCTGGACGAGTCTCAGCAGGCTGTCGTCGCCCACCCAGGTGGACCGCTCCTCGTACTCGCCGGTCCAGGCACGGGAAAGACGACCACGCTGGTCGAGTCAGTGGTCGACCGGATCGAGCGGCGCGGCACACCGCCGGATCGGGTCCTGGTACTGACCTTCTCGCGCAAAGCGGCGGCCGACCTGCGGACGAGAATCACGGCCCGGCTCGGCCGCACCGTGATCACACCGGCAGCGATGACGTTTCATGCCTTCTGCTATGCGCTGATCCGTCGGTTTGCCCCGTTCGTGGAGACAGCTTCGCCAATTCGGCTGCTGACCGGGCCAGAGCAGGAGTTCCGCGTCCGCGAGACGCTGCACGGCAGTCGGGAGACCCATCGCGCCGACTGGCCAGACAGCGTCGCTCGGGCGTTTCCCACCCGAGCCTTCGCCGCTGAGGTACGAGCGACGCTAGCCAAGGCGCGGCAGCTCGGGATGGATCCCGACGATGTCGTGGCGGCCGGTCGGGCAGCAGGGCGTCCGGAGTGGGTCGCGGTAGGGGAGTTCTTCGACGAGTACCTCGACGTGATGGACGCTGAAGGCGTCCTCGACTATGCGGAGCTGGTGCATCGGTCTCGTATCTTGCTGGCCGATCCGGAGACGATCGGGCTCCTGCGGCGCGAGATCGATTGCGTCTTCGTGGACGAGTATCAAGACACTGACCCCGCTCAAGTGCGGCTGCTCGCCGCCATCGCCGGCGACGGTCGCGATGTGGTCGTCGTCGGTGATCCGGACCAGTCGATCTATGCGTTCCGCGGTGCGGAAGCGAGGGGGATCTTCGATTTCCCGGATCTGTTTCGCACCTCGGGCGGCGACACGGCTCCGGTACGCGCCCTCGGCGTCACCCGTCGCTTCGGGCCGAACCTCCTGGCGGCCAGCCGCAACGTCGCAGACCGGCTGGGCCTGAGTCGCCCCCTGCCGGCTGACGTCCTGACTGCCTTCCGCACCCCCTCCGCTGCGGCCGGCCTGCCGCGCGGCATCGTCGAGATTTACACCTGCGCCAGTGCCGGTGCCGAGGCCGAGCACATCGGCGAAATGCTGCGCAGCGCCCACTTGCGAGACGGCCTGCCGTGGACGCGGATGGCGGTGCTCGTGCGATCTGGCAAGTTGACCATTCCTGCTCTCAGTCGAGCCCTCGTTGCGGCCGGGGTTCCGGTCGAGGTAGCTGGTGATGAGATCCCCCTGCTGGCCGAACAGGCCGTACGACCGCTCCTGCTGGCTCTGCGGGCCGCCCGGGCCGGCAACGTGACCCCAGACGAGGCTCATGCCCTGCTCACCTCACCGCTGGGAGGCCTGGACAGCATGGGCGTACGGCGGCTGGGCCGCAGCCTTCGGCAAGTGGAGAGAGCCGAGCTGGCGGGCAACGGATTGCCGCGACTGTCGGGGGAGCTGGTAGCGGCGGCCCTGCGAGATCCGGAGTTGCTGGCGGACTGCCCGCCCTCACAAGATCAAATGGCAGCTGGGCACCTCGCGTCGCAATTACGACGGTGCGCGAAATTGATCTCCGGCGGGGGCACCGCTGAAGAGGCGCTCTGGCTGCTGTGGGACGGCTCTGACTGGCCGGAACGGCTGCGTCATGAAGCGGCCTTGGGCGGTGATACGGGCCGCCGCGCCAATCGCGATCTCGATGCGGTCTGCGCCTTGTTCGAGGTTGCCGGGCGGTCGGAGGAGGTCGCCGGTCTCCGCGGCGTCACCGCGTTCCTCGCCGAGATCGAGGGTCAGCAGATTCCGGCCGACACCCTACGAGAGGCAGAGACCCGCGGCAATGGCGTGCGAGTGCTCACCGCCCACCGGGCCAAAGGCTTGGAATGGGATCTCGTGGTCGTCGCGGGCGTACAGGAAGGGGTCTGGCCGGACCTGCGGCGCCGCGGTTCGTTGCTCGAGCCGGACCGGCTTAGCCGGCGGGGACTGTCCGAGCTGGTACCGACGGCGGCCCGGATCGCCGAGGAGCGCAGACTGTTCTATGTCGCCTGCACTCGGGCACGCCGCCGGCTCGTGGTGACCGCTGTCGCGGGGACGGAGGGCGAGGCTGATCAGCCGTCACGCTTCCTATCCGAGCTCGGCGCCCCGATCGCCACCTTGCCGGGACGGCCGCGGCGGCCGCTCTCCATCGCCGCCCTGATCGGCGAATTGCGATCGGTGAGCACCGACCCTGAAACCAGTCCTGCTCTCCGGGAGCAAGCGACCCTGCGGCTGGCACGACTGGCCGACGCCGAGGACGCCAGCGGACGGCCGCTGGCCGGGGCGGCGACGCCGAGTCGGTGGTGGGGCATGGCAGAGCTCAGCGACGCCTCGACTCCGGTCGTCCCTCCGGAGGCTCCTGTGTATCTCTCGGGTAGCCAGCTGGCGAACGTGCTGGCGTGCCCGCGGCAGTGGTTCCTCGGGCGGAAGGCTCAGGGGGAGTCCGTTCGCAGCTCAGCTGCCACCTTCGGCTCCGTGGTACACGTGCTCGCCCAGCATGGTTCGAGGCCGGATGTTGACCTTGCGGTTTTGGCGGGTCACCTTGAATCGGTCTGGGAGCAGATGGACTTCGACGCGAAGTGGCTATCTGCCGTGGAGCGCGTGGAAGCGGAGGCCGCCTTGGAACGCTTCGTCACCTGGCAGCAGACCAGATCCGACCGAGAACTGCTCGGCACCGAAGTCGAGTTCAGTTGTGACATTGATCTTGAATCCGAACGCGTGCGTTTGACCGGCACCGCCGATCGGGTCGAGCGCGAACCCGATGGACGGATCCGGATCATCGACTTCAAGACTGGCCGCGCCGCACCAACAGCCAACGAGATCGCCTTGCACGATCAACTTGGCGTTTACCAGCTGGCGGTGGCCCAGGGGGCCTTCGCCGACGTGGCGGGAGAGGCCGCCCGTCCCGGCGGCGCTGAGCTGGTCTACCTGCGCCTATCGGACGGGTCAGCGACGACTCATCCGCGAGTCTTCGCCCAGGCATCGCTGGACGACGTGCCGTTCCCCGCGTCCGATACAGCGACTCAGCAGATCAGCCCGGCCAAGCCGACCTGGGTACACCGACGCCTGGCCGAGGCGGCCGACATCATCCGAACCGAGCGCTTCGACGCTCGGATAGGCCCAGCCTGCCGTTACTGCCGATTCTTGGACAGCTGCCCGGCGCAACGGTCGGGGGAGCAGGTGGTGCGGTGAGCGTCTTGGCGCTGCGACCTGCATCGGGTCCGCAGCTTCGATCCCCCGACGATCTAGTCGACGCGCTTGGTATCGATTTCTCGGATCAGCAGTTGACGGCGATCACTGCGCCGCTCGAGCCAGGCGTGATCATCGCCGGTGCCGGTTCCGGCAAGACGACGGTCATGGCGGCGCGAGTCGTCTGGCTGGTCGGCTCGGGTGCCGTACGGCCCGAGGAGGTGCTGGGCCTGACCTTCACTCGCAAGGCGGCAGCTGAACTCTCCTCCCGCATCAGATCGGCGCTCCAGCGAGCCGGCGTGGTCGCCGATCACGGGATCGACGAGTCGGGTGAGCAGTTGGTGATGACCTATGACGCATTTGCCGCACGGCTGGTAGCGGAGCACGGCTTGCGGCTGGGATTCGAGGCGGACCCCACGCTGATCAGTGGCGCGACGCGGTTCCGGCTGGCGTCGCAGGTTGTGAAGGCGGCGGCCGGACCGTTCGAGTTCATCTCCCGGCTGAGGCCGGCGACGGTGACTGAAAGGCTGCTCAAGCTCGACGCGGATCTGCGACAGCATTTGGTCGACCCCTCGCAGCTGGATCGTCACGCTCGCGACTTCCTCCTCGGCTGCGAAGCTGCCCCCCTGAACAACCGCGGCAACGTCTACGTCGAGGTGCGGAAGGCCGCTGTCGCGGCCCAGGAAAGGCTGGAGTTGGCCAGTCTCGTCCGGGATTATCAGCAGCTCAAACAGCGCCTCGGGCTGGTCGAGTTCGCCGACCAGATGGCGATCGCAGCTCAGCTCGCCAGCGAGGTGCCACAGGTGTCGGAGATGCTGCGGTCGAGCTTCCGCGTGGTCCTGCTGGATGAGTACCAGGACACCTCGGCGGCGCAAGCCATCATGCTGCGCGGGCTCTTCTCCGGCAGGACCGTCGGTGATGGGCTAGGCCATCCCGTGACAGCGGTGGGGGATCCGTTCCAGGCCATCTATGGCTGGCGGGGTGCAGCGGCCAGCAACATCCTGCAGTTCGCTGACGACTTCCGTCGGGCTGACGGTCGCCCGTGTTCCCGATTTGCGCTGACCATCAACCGGCGCAGCGGTCACACCATCCTTGACGTGGCCAACGCCCTCAGCGCGCCGCTTCGCGGGCGCGGACTGATGCCGCTTGGCCAGGAGAAGTCTCGAGAGGGCTTGGGCCTGCTTCGTGCGCCGGACGAGGCGGGTCCGGGCCAGGTGCGCGCGGCAACCTTTGAGTCGTGGCCGGAAGAGGTCAGCTGGATCGCCGACCAGATAGCCGCCGCCAAGGCCGTGGGCACGGTTGGCAACTGGGCCGACATTGCGGTGCTCGCGCGGCGGAACGCGGACATCCCGGCGATCTACAGCGAGCTGAGCGCACGAGATGTACCGGTGGAGATCGTAGGACTGGGCGGCCTGCTGCTGCTGCCGGAGATCATGGACGTGACGGCCACCTTGCGACTGATTTCCGATGTCACCGCTAACGCCGCTCTGCTGCGACTGCTCACCGGTCCACGCTGGCGCATCGGCCCCCGCGACCTCGCGATGCTCGGCAGCCGGGCACGTGAGCTCGCCCGCGAGCCCGGCGAACAGGACCGCCGCGCCGCGGCATACTCCGATGGGAGCATCGTCGCCGCCCTCGAGGAGGCGGTCGGCGAAGTCGATCCCACTGACGTGATAAGCCTGCTGGACGCGCTGGAGAACCCAGGGGACCGTCCGTATTCGGCGGCCGCCCTCGATCGATTCACCCGCTTCGCCGCAGAGCTGTCCTACCTCCGGCGGCACGGCGACGAGGCGGTGCTGGAGCTGACCCGACGAGTGATCGCCACCATGAACCTTGACGTGGAGCTGATGGCCACCCGGGAGTATGCCACTGACTCGCGTCGCGATCAGCTGGGAACCTTTGTGGATGCCGTTGCCGGCTACGCCGACGTCGACGGCGATGCTTCGCTGGCCGGGCTGCTGGCCTACCTGCAGGCTGAAATCGATCAGGGAGCCGGCCTGGAGCAGGCGGTGCCGTCCGATCGGGAGGCGGTCAAGCTACTTACGGTCCACAAGGCGAAGGGACTCGAGTGGGACCTGGTGTTCCTACCGGCTCTGATGAAAGGGATCTTCCCGAGCGAACGCGTCACTGACAACTGGGTGACAAGTGCCGCTGCTCTGCCGGCCGACCTGCGCGGTGACGCGGCCGCGGTGCCACAGCTGGCCGACGTGACCAACGCGGCGATGACGGCCTACCGGGAGCGGCTGGCCGACCAGCAGTTGCTGGCCGAAGATCGGCTCGCTTACGTCGGCGCCACTCGCGCGAAGCGCGTCCTGGTGGGTAGCGGCCATTTGTGGCGCCCGGACCTGCTCAGACCCCGGAGTGCGTCCACATACCTGCAAGCGATCATCACGGAGGCTCGGGGACAGGGCAGGCTGGCTCCGGAGGCGGGCCCGCCGGCTCCGCAGAATCCACTGGTTGCTGCCGTCGAGCCCCGGCCGTGGCCTGCTCCGCTGGATCCAGACGGATTGAGCCGGCGAATGGAAGCGGCGCAGCGAGTGAGCGAGGCCCGCGAACGCTACGCCACCACCGGTTCATACGAACGCGTCGACCGCCCCCCGCTGCTGCTCGATGAAGAGGCGATCATCGCCGGCTGGGACGCCGATTTTGAGCGACTGCTGGCCGAGGCCATGGAAGCGCGCTCAGGTGACCAAACGGTCGAGCTGCCAGGCACGCTTTCGGCGTCGGCTGTGCTGCGATTGAACGCCGAACCGGAGGCTTTCACTGCTCAGCTGGCCCGGCCCATGCCTCGGCCGCCGTCCCGAGCCGCGCGGTTCGGTACCCGATTCCACTCCTGGGTGGAGGCGCACTTCGGTTCCCGGTTACCGAGCGGAGCCCTCGGGCAGCAGTCGTTGGTCGATCCCGACGATCTGCCGGACCGGGCCGACGCAGGAACCGATGATGAGGTCGAGTTGCGCGAGATTTGTGGGCGATTTCTGGCCGGTCGCTTCGGCCAGACGGTGCCGTACGCCATCGAAGCGCCGTTCACGCTCCTCGTGCCCGGTCGACTGGTCCGCGGGCGAATCGATGCCGTGTATCGACTTGACGACGAAGCGCCAGAGGCATACCGATTTCAGGTCGTGGATTGGAAGACGAGCCGCGCCGAAGACGCGGACCCGTGGCAATTGGCGATCTACCGGCTGGCGTGGGCCGAGATGCACGACCTTCCGCTCGAGTCGGTGGACGCGATCTTCTACTACGTTCGATCGGATCGTGTCGTCCGTCCCGAACGCCTTCCGGGCCGCTCCGAGCTCGAGCAGCTGTTGAACGGCTCCTGAGGGAACCTCGCTTGACCGTGGAAGTGCCTCGAGCCTATTGGCCGAGGCAACGTGCCATGAGTGGAGCCTGATCTGAGCGGCAACGAACCCTGACCTTGTCGAAGGACGCCACGGCCAGCGTTGGCGGCGCTTCGACACGCTCAACCCGGCGCTTCGTCCAGCTCGACGCGCTGACCAGGCTTCGACGGGATTAACTATCGGCTAAAGAGGCGCTTCGCCGTCCAGCCAGGCGTGGATCATCCGGCGAGCGATGGAGCTTGGCCCGGGCAGCCCCAGTTCACCCGACTCGAGCTTCTCCGCCAGTTGCTTCCGAGCGAACCAGTCCGCGGAGGCGATCTCCTCGGCGTCGACGCAGATATCGGTAGTGGCGGCGCGGGCGAAGAAGCCGATCATCACCGAACGCGGAAAGGGCCACGGCTGGCTCCCGAAGTAGCGGATGTCGTCCAGCGCGATGTCGACTTCCTCACCGATCTCGCGATGGATCGCCTGCTCGAGAGACTCGCCGGTCTCCACGAAGCCGGCCAGCACCGACACCCGTGGACCCCACGAGGCCTGGCTGCCCAACAAGAGCCGGTCGGCAGAGTCGACCACAGCGACGATCACGGCTGGATCCGTCCGGGGAAAATGATCTTCACCGCACGATGCGCAATGCCGGGCGAAGCCGCCGTTGATCACGACCGTCGGACCCCCGCAGCGAGCGCAGCGCGGTTCTCGCCGATGCCAGTGGGTCAGGGCCGAGGCCGTGGCGGCGATGTCCCGCTCGTTGTCACTGAGCTGATGACCGACCTCTCGCATGTCGTGCACTTCGCCTTCGGTCAACGTTTCGACAGCGAAGACCGGGACCGCGTCGAGCAGGCCAAGAAGACGATGGCGCTGGCTGTCGTATTCCACAAACGGCTTAGTCATCCGTAGCTTGCTGCCGCCGGCGTTCGTCGTGAACCGGGACTGATCATCGAGCTTGAGGAGCTTGGCGTCTTCGGCCCGCCAGAGACCAGCCACCCACTCCGGAGACCTGCGATGGTGATCGACGCGGTCGAGGTCACTGGCCATCGCCCAGTTGGTCACGAGACCAGCCTAATCGGATCAGCCCAGCCGAGATCGCAGCCCGCTGGCTCGGTTGGCGGGACGAAGCACCGCGCGTCGGATGGCCTCTTCACTGCCGAAAACCTGCACCCGCTGGGTCGCCCTCGTCACCGCGGTGTACAACAGCTCTCGAGTGAGTAGTGGCGAATCGGGCGGCGGCACGATGAAGGACACACAACCGAACTGGCTGCCCTGAGCGCGGTGCACCGTCATCGCGTGCACCGTCTGGACCGCATCGAGGCGAACCGGCGCAAACAGTGTTGGCTGGGGGCCGCCGGCGAATGCCACTCGGACTCCGTCCGGCGAGTCGACCACCACGCCGGTGTCACCGTTGAACAAACCCAGTTCGTAGTCGTTGGCGGTCACCAGCAGGGGACGGCCCAAATACCATTCACCATCGTCGGCGTAGCCCGGCTCAGCCTCCGACAGCCAGCGTTCCACCTCACTGCTCCATCGGGCGACGCCAAACGGCCCTCGCCGGTGGGCGCAGAGCAGCCGGTGTCGATCTAGCGCTCGGAGAGCGCTCGGCACGTCGCCCGCCTTGGCGGCCTCTCTCGTCGCGGCTCCCGCGCTGCGGACCTGTTCGGCGAGCGGCTCGAATCCCTCGGGTCGCGCTGGCTCAACATCTACTTCAGCAAACACAACGTCAGGTGCGCGGGCGCGCAGCACCTCCACGACGGCGTCGGGATCGGAGGCCCGGATGGCCTTGGCCAGTAGGTCGATCGCCCCCCCGAATCGCCAGGTGTGAGTGAGCTGAACCACCCCATGGACTGGTCCCTCGCTGTCGCGGGGAATGAGCCTCAACGCCGCCAGCCGGCCGCCCAACTCGGCGCTCGGCTGGCCCGGAGCACGAGCAATGTCAGCGAGCACCGCGCCGGCTTCGACCGATGACAGCTGGTCGGGATCTCCAACCATCACGAGCCGGGCCTCGGGTCGCAGGGCATCAAGCAGTCGGGCCATCAT
>DASQUD010000137.1:0-4560 GCA_035641455.1 Propionibacteriaceae bacterium
CGGTGGTGCGGAAGAGCTTCTGGGCGATCCGCACCATGATGTTGTCCCCCGTGTGGCTGTCCTCGCCTTCGGGCTTCAGCATGTTGCCGGCGGTGAGGAGCAAGATCAGGCCGAACAGGTAGAACACCCAGGCGAACTGGTTGATCAACGCGGCTCCGATGAAGATAAACCCGGTCCGCGCGATCAGGGAGAACACGATCCCGAACAGCAGCACCTTCTGTTGGTCGGCTCGGGGCACGGCGAAGCTGGTCATAATGATCAGGAAGACGAACAGATTGTCGACCGACAGCGCCTTCTCGGTCACGTAGCCGGCGAAGTACTCCGTTCCCATCGTCGGGCCACCGAGTATCCACACGCCCAGCCCGAACAGGATCGCGATCCCGACATAGAGCGAAGACCATACGGCTGCCTCTCGCAGCGTCGGCGTGTGTGCCTTGCGGACATGGAAGAAGAAGTCGAAGAGCAACAGCGCGACGATGCCGACCACGGTCAGTAGCCACACGTACGAGGGAACGTCCATTGCTCCTCAACTCCTGGGTCGTCGACGAGAGGCGAAGCTGGTCACGTCGACGAGTCGCCGCTCGTACGGTGTTGGTCCTCCTTGACCATGATGGGTAGCCGGCGGCGGTGGTGTCCACAAAGCGCAGAAGAAGGCTGGTGTGGGCCGGGCGATCGGCCGCCGGTGAAGTAAGTCCGTGGCGGCGACGGCCGAACCGAAGGTGGCGTCGCCGCTCTGGACAGCTGTGATGAACCCGAGAACCAGGCCCGCCGCGGCGGTGTACATGCCAACGACCCCGGAGGCCACCGCGGGTCCGCTCAGCCAGGAACCGGGTCATCGCCGTTCCGCGCATGGATGCCAAGACCAAGCAGCGACGCCAGAACCGCGGCGGCTACGACCACAGCAAGCCGGAGAAGGTACGTGCGGCTGGCCGGGACTCGCTCGTTCTGGTGGTCTGTCGCTGGGGGCTGGGCTGGCTGTGAGCACCGTCCCACGGACAGGGCGGCCAAGCTCCTAACCAGCTTGGCTAGCCCCGCCCGCTCGGTAAATCGCCGGCCTGTCGACGCACCCCGTGGGAGGGCTTCAGCGGCCTCTTCAGACGGTTAGTGCGCGCCTCTCAGTCCAAGAGAGTTCAGCTGCGGACCGCGCAGCTGTGTGTCCGGGCCAGCTGCGGTCAAACCACGGTCGTGTTCAGTCAGAGTCGCTGCGAACGACGGCGAGGAAGGCCAGAGCATAGCCGGCGACGGCGCTCAACAGGCCGACCATGCCCGCGGCCGCGAGCGGGCCGATCTCCCGGGAGAACACGGTCTCGTCCAAGGTGAAGACCACCAGCTGGAAGTTGGGATGGGTGCCAGAGCGGTTCAGCATCGGGCGAAGAGCGTCGGTGAACTCCATCTGCACCCGAATGTCGGTGCCAACATCCGGCCCGTACCGCTCGAACGTGGCGAGACGGTGGTTGCGCCGCACTCCCGGATGCAGCGTCATCACCAAGCCGTCGTCACACGCCATCCGGGCCATCTCCGCCACGAGATGACGACGTAACGCGGTCGCCTCCACCTCCGAGACCTCGCCGCGCCGCGCACGGTCGTAGATCCGCTCAGCCTCAGCCACCTCCAGCGTGTCTGTGTGGGCATCGAAGTGGCTGTGGTCCGCCGACGCCGCGCCGTTGTCCTTGAAGTACTGGCGACGGTTCTCCATCGCTGTGAGATACCCGGCGTAGTCGCCGGTGTTGACCCCAGCCACCTCCGCCAGCCGGTCCACATCCGCGTTCCTGGTCGGCGATGCCGGCTCAAGGTACTTGTCCGGTCGAAATGTCGGAACAACCCGACCGTGCCGTTTCGTCATCGCGGAGGAACTGGATGGGCGGCCAGGTCGTCGCACGGATCGTCAGTGGTCGCGAGCACCTCGATCTTGAACTTCTCGTACAGTGCCCGCGGCTTGAACTCCGGTGCCGCGAGACAGCCGGCGATCCGGTCATAGATCTGGTCAGCGGTCTTCTCGCTGGGTCCTTCCGTGACCCCGAAGATCTCGCCCAGCTGAGCGTCCAGCCAGAACCGCACCGGCGTGCCGCGATAAGCACTCCAGTGCGAGCACAGGATCCGGAACGCCTGGCGTGACGCTTCCTCACTCAACCCGCCTTGGCCGACACCCAGCGCGGACAGCTCCTCCCCGTGGGCGTGCAGCAGCTGGTTGACGTAGTGGTCGGGGGTGATCAGCAGTGACGTCGGGTCGAGAAAGGCGATGTCGTCGGCCAGCCAGCCCGCCTGCGGCACGCAGGTGACGACGGCGTCGACGTCACCGCCTCCGAGCATGGTGATGTAGTCCTCATAACGTGGCACGCCTGGATCCGTGGACAGGACGATCTCGGCCTCAGCAGGGTCGACGTCGCAGATTGCCTCGATCCCATCCTCGGCACCATGCCCTCGGCGGCCAATGGGGTACATCGAGCCCTGGGCACCCAGACCGACTAATCCGACTCGCCCTTCATGTGCCATCGCTCAGCTCCTCTTACGTCGACGGTCGGGACGGTGACTCTCGGGAACCTGAATCGGCTTTCGGCCAGACTTCGCAGCGCCTGAAACATCCGCGGTCGTCCTGCGACAAATTCGACCGGTCAGGCGTAGCGGGCTCTGGCGGCGCCGGCAAGTTGGTTGTTACCGTTGCTCAACAGCCCGCACGAGGACGTGTAGCCGCGAGGCGGCAGAAAGGCTGGAGCCATGCCGGAGAAGAACGTCGAGAGAACGCGGCCGGACACCGGCGGAGTGATCCACCCGGAAGGCGACCGAAGCGCGGTGCGGGTGCCGGAAACTGACGACCTCGCCGGGGTCGGCCCACTCGGCATCACGGTCGTGGTCCACGAGGACCACGACTTCAAGCCGCCGAAAGGTCGAATGGGGGCAACCGTCTCGCTGGGCGTGTCGCAGTCCATCGACAACACCGAGGGCGGCGTCTCCCGGACGTTCTTCCCGCAGATCATGACGGCGTTCGGCGTCGGCGACGCCGCCCTCGGACTGCTGAACGCGATCGGGATGTTCGCCCGGATGCTGTTCGGTCCGATTTGGGCCCTCGCGGCGGACCGGTTCGGCCGCAAGCTGATCTTGCTGATCGTCACCGGTGCGTGGGGCTTGTGGACGATTGCCACCGGTTTCGCCCAGACCTGGACGCAGCTGCTGATCCTCTACACGATTGCGCTGATCGGCACAGTGGCCGCGGAGCCGATCTTGAACGGGCTGCTCGGCTCGCTGTACCACAGCAGCGAGCGCGGGAAGGCGTTCGGCACGGTGCGCGGCGTCTCCTCCGCGCTCGGCATCGTGCTGACTCCGCTGCTGGGGCAGTTCGGCGGGAACCCGGACGGCTGGCGGTACGCCATGTTCGCGATGGGCGGCCTGTCGATCTTGTCGGGCCTGCTGATCTTGCTGTTCGTGCACGAGCCGAAGCAAGTCTCGCATGAGGACGCCGCGGAGCTGAAGTCCGAGGCCGGGATGTTCCGGCTCAGCGACGCCGCGAAACTGTTCAAAATCCCGACCCTGGCGTTGATGGCCCCGATGCTGCTCTTCGTCACCTCTCTGATCTTGTTCGGTTTCATTGGGACCTACTGGGCCCGCAACCTCGGCTACGGCGTGACCAACGCCTCCTACCTCTACACGGTCATGACGATCGGCATGACCATCTCGGCCTTCCTCGGCGGCTTCCTCGGAGACCTGTTCTCCCGTTGGTTCCACGACAAAGGCCGGATCATGCTCTTCCAGATATATGCGTTGCTGTTCGCCGCGAGCACCTTCGCCATGATCGCCTGGGCCGGAGTGTTCGACCCCGACGTCGCGCCCGGGACCGACGGCGCCGTCACCAACACCCCGAGCATCACGTACTACGTGATGGTGTTCATCACCGGGCTGATCTTCTCGTGGGGCTTCTCCGGGTGCGTGCTGCCCATGGTGTCACGCGTCTGCCCCAAGCAGCTAGCGGCCACGTCGTTCGCCGTGCTGTTCTCTTTCGTCCAGGGACTGATCACCGCAATTTACAGCCTGACCGCCGGGGCCATCTCACAGGCGATAGGCAACCTGCAGCTCACGTTGGTGCTCTTCGTGCCGATTCCATACGTGCTGAACGCGATCTACTGGACCGTGTTCTACAAGTTCTACCCCAAGGACGCGGCACTGCAGCACGAACGCTCCGAGCTCATCGAGCAGGGCAGGTTCTGATCCATGCCGGAAGATCGGGTTGGGCTCGGGATCATCGGGCTCGGCGCTGAGGGGGGCCTGTACGCCACCCTGCTGGCCGAGGACAAGGTGCCGGGCATGCGCCTCGCGGCCATCAGCGACGTCCTCCCCGAGAAGAAGGAGGCTGCCGACGCCTACGGTGTCCCGTTCTACGCCGACTACGCCGAGATGGTCACGTCGGGCGAGGTCGATGCCGTCGTCACCACGGTGCCCCACTACCTGCACCCGGAGATGGGCATATACGCCCTCGACCACGGTGTGCACGCACTGATCGAGAAGCCCATCGGGGTCTACACCAAGCAGGCCCGGGAGCTCATCGACGTCGCGGCCACCAAGCCGAAG
>DASQUD010000138.1:0-4045 GCA_035641455.1 Propionibacteriaceae bacterium
CGATTCTGTTTATCAGATTCTGGTCACCGGCATCCTGGTCATTCTCGCTGTTACCGTTGACCAGTTCGCCCGGCGAAGGCAGCAATGAGCGACGTAAACCCGACAAATGGGCAGACGCCCGTACTCGAGGCTCATGGCCTCGTCAAGCGCTACGGTCATGTCACCGCGCTGGATGGAGCCGATTTCGAGCTCTATCCGGGGGAAATTCTGGCGGTTATCGGCGACAATGGCGCCGGCAAGTCGACACTGATCAAGGCCCTCACCGGGGCGCTCATCCCGGACACGGGAAGCGTGTATCTGGATGGCAAGGAAGTCCACTTCCGCACGCCACAGGACGCCCGGGGAGCCGGCATCGAGACGGTCTACCAGACCCTAGCCGTGGCGCCTGCCCTGGACATCTCCGCGAACATGTTCCTCGGTCGGGAGCGTCGGCGGTCGGGCCCGCTGGGCTCGGTGCTGCGGATGCTGGACAAGAAGGGCATGAAGGAGGACGCCGGCAAGTCCATGGCCAATCTGGGCATCGCCACCGTCCAGAACATGAGCCAGGCCGTGGAAACGCTCTCCGGCGGACAGCGGCAAGCGGTGGCGGTGGCCCGAGCGGCGACCTTTGCCACGAAGTTCGTTGTGCTCGACGAACCCACCGCGGCATTGGGCGTCAAGGAGACTGGTCAGGTGCTCAACTTGATCCAGCAGATCAAGGCCAGGGGCCTGCCGGTGATCTTGATCAGCCACAACATGCCCAATGTGTTCGAGGTGTCGGACCGGATCCATATCGCCCGGCTGGGTGGCTGCGCCGGAGTGATCACGCCGAAGTCGCATACGCCGACCGAGGCGGTGGCCATCATGACCGGGGCGACCACGCTCCAGAAGGGCTGACCCGATCCCGACCGGGTGCTAACCGCTTCGCACCCGTACCCCGACTTCACACCCCCTCTAGGGAGGGTGCGGAGTCCGGGTACGGGGTGCGGGTCGGCTCGGGCACGGGCCGGCTGCTCGCCGCCTATGGCCGCGGGTGGCCCCCATGCTCGGTGAGTGGGAAACCGCTGATCCCACGCCAGGCGAGGCTGCTCACCAATTGCTTGGCCTCGTCGAGGGGAATCTTTCCGGTGTCGGGGGAAACCCAGTAACGGGCGCTGACCTGGGCAATGCCGACCAGGGAGATCGCGAGCAGCTTCGACTCTTCCGTGGGAAGCGCTGTGTCCTCGGCTATCACGTCGGCGATGGCGTCCGCGATCTCGTTGTTCACCCGCCACAGGCGCTCCTGTACCGCGCCATCGCCGGTGAGGTCGGATTCGAAGACGAAGCGGAACTCTCCGCTGGCCGAGGAGACGAATTCGTAGAACGCCCCCACGGTGGCGACCACCCGGTCGGCGTTGTGGTCGGTCGAAGCCAACGCATCCCGCACGATTTCCACCAAGCGTTCGCAGCTGCTGTCCAGGAGGGCGAGATAAAGGTCCAGCTTGGAGGAGAAGTGCTGGTAGAGCACCGGCTTCGATACCCCGGCGGCCTCGGCGATGTCGTCCATCGCGGCGGCGTGATAGCCCCTTGAGGTGAAGACCTCGTTGGCCGCGTCCAGCAGCTTGGCCCGGCGCTCGCCGCGAGGCAACCGTGGTGCCCGAGGGATCTCGGCCGCCTTGCCCGCTGTGGTGGACACAAACGTCACCCTAGCGGGCAGGCCATGAGCGGAGCCTGTCTCAGGGCACTCCGGACCTCGATGTGCTAAGTCGTCGCCTCGAAACCAGTGACCCGAGACTCGTGCTGATCGATAGCGAGGCCGCGCGTATGGTGTCATCGACATCCAGCTGGCCCCGTAGCCCCCAGTCACCTGGAAGTCGGGTCCTTGAACTAGTGAGGGAGAGCTGGGCGGGACTCGTTCAACAGCTCAGCCGCAAGATCTTCCTGTTCGGCGACCCGGTTGAGCACATCCTCGGGGCTGAAGCGAAGGTCGTCCGGCCCTCGCACGCCAGCCACCTCCTCCCAGGTGACCGGCGTTGCCACAACCGGCATGGCGCGGCCCCGCAGAGAGTACGGGGCGATGGTATTGCGAGCGGCGAGGTCCTGGTTGTAATCAACGTAGATGCGTCCCGCTCGCTGTGCGATCGACATGGTGGAAACAAAGAACTCGGGATAGGCCTGGCGCAGTGAAACACCAAGCTCCTTGACGTAAGACCAGACGTCTCGACTGCGACACGGCTGCACGGCCGCGTAGATCTGCATCCCCTTGCTCCCAGACGTTTGGGGCACTGGAATCATCCCGTCGTCGGCCAGTCGCGCCGCCACAATGAGGGCGGCTCGGGCCGTGTCGACAATCGTCATTCCCTCGCCAGGATCCAGGTCGACCACGACGCGGTCCGCCAGCGGCTCACCGGCCCGCGGCTCACCCTCTGGCAGATCGACTACACCCGCACCGTTCGTCAGTGCGCCGCTGAGGCGCCACTGCGGTACGTGGATCTCCAACGCCGCCAGATTGGCGAGCCACACCACGGTGGCATCCTCGTCGGCGACGACGTAGTTGATGATCCCGTCACTTGTTCCGATCCGCACGGTCCGGACCCAAGCAGGCGTGCCGTTGGGAGCGTTCTTCTCATAAAAGCTTGGTGCGTCGACTCCGTCGGGGAAGCGCACGCGAGTGATGACCCGATCACGAATGTGGGGCAGCAGGACAGGCGCGATCGCGACGTAGTAGTTGACGACCTCGGCCTTGGTATAGCCGGTGAGTGGGTAGAGGACCTTGTCGAGGTTGCTGAGATTGAGCTCCCGGTCGCCTACCCGGGTGCGAATCTCCGACGAGGGCACGCACTGATTCTCGCGCATGGCCGGAAGCATCCGGATGCCGGAATAGGGCGATGGCGACGGGCGTTTGGGCAGGAGTATCGCACAGGCTCCGGAGAAGAGCCCCGGGTGATGCTGCGGGACGAATACGGACGAAGACAAGCATGGAGGAAACGTGGCGCTGCCACCGCTGGTGGAACCGGCTGACCAGCTGACCATTGACGAGGTCCGTCGCTACAGCCGTCACTTGATCATTCCCGACGTCGGGATGGACGGTCAGAAGCGGCTGAAGAACGCGCGGGTGTTGGTCATCGGCGCTGGTGGCCTGGGCAGTCCGGCCCTGTTGTACCTGGCGGCGGCCGGAGTCGGCACCCTAGGTATCGTCGAATTCGACACGGTCGACGAATCGAACCTGCAGCGCCAGATCATTCACGGGCAGTCCGACATCGGTAAGTCAAAGGCGCAGTCGGCCAAGGAATCCATCGCCGAAACCAACCCTCTGGTACGCGTCGTGGTGCACGACACCCGGCTGGACAACGACAATGTGATGGAGATCTTCGGTCAGTACGACCTGATCATCGACGGAACGGACAACTTCGCCACGCGCTACCTGGTGAACGACGCGTGCGTCCTGCTCGGCAAGCCCTACGTCTGGGGTTCGATCTACCGCTTCGACGGCCAGGTGAGTGTCTTCTGGGCAGAGCACGGGCCCTGCTATCGCTGCCTGTATCCGGAACCACCGCCGCCCGGCATGGTGCCCAGCTGCGCTGAGGGCGGGGTGCTCGGCGTGCTGTGCGCGTCGATCGGCGCGACCCAGGTCACCGAGGCGATCAAGCTGCTGACGGGCATCGGGGAGCCGCTGCTGGGCCGGCTGCAGATCTATGACGCCTTGGAGATGAACTGGCGCCAGCTGAAGCTACGCAAGGACCCCAACTGCGCAGTCTGCGGAGAGAACCCGACGGTCACAGAACTGATCGATTACGAGGACTTCTGCGGCTCGATCACCGACGAGGCCGCCCAGGCCGTAGCCGGGCACACCCTGGGCGTCAAGCAGCTGGAGGAGTGGTTGGCGGCGCGTAATTCAGGCGAGCGGGACTTCCTCCTGGTGGACGTCCGGGAAAAGGTCGAACGTGACATCAACAAGATCCCCGGGTCGGTCCTCATTCCGAAGGGCGACTTCCAGACCGGCGAGGCGCTAGCCACGCTGCCCCAGGACAAGCAGGTGGTGCTCTACTGCAAGACCGGGGTCCGCTCAGCCGAGGTGCTGGCGATG
>DASQUD010000139.1:0-6820 GCA_035641455.1 Propionibacteriaceae bacterium
CATCACCAACGAGATCAAAGATTCCATGCTGGCAATGGGCGGACCCGACATTGACGTGGTGATCCACGAAATCGGCGGCACCGTCGGCGATATCGAGTCGCTGCCGTTCCTGGAGGCGGCGCGGCAGGTGCGGCACGACGTTGGACGGGAGAACGTCTTCTTTCTGCACGTCTCGCTGGTGCCCTACATCGGACCGAGCGGCGAGTTGAAGACCAAGCCGACCCAGCACTCGGTGGCAGCGCTGCGTCAGGTGGGCATCCAGCCCGATGCGGTGGTGTGTCGTTCGGATCGCGAGATTCCCGAGTCGGTGAAGCGCAAGATCTCACTGATGTGCGATGTCGACGAGTCGGCGGTGGTCGCCGCCATCGACGCGCCGAGCATCTACGACATTCCCAAGGTGTTGCACTCCGAGGGATTGGACGCCTACGTGGTCCGGCGGCTGGATCTGCGCTTCCGGGACGTGGACTGGACCCAGTGGAATGACCTGTTGACCCGGGTGCACCACCCCAAGGAAGAGGTGATCATCGCACTGGTCGGCAAGTACATCGACCTTCCGGATGCATACCTCTCGGTCTGCGAGGCCTTGCGGGCGGGCGGCTTCGCCAACTACGCCAAGGCGGTCATCCGCTGGGTGCCGTCGGACGGATGTGCCACCGAAGAGGGCGCCGCTCGAGCCTTGCACGAGGTGGACGGCGTGGTGATCCCGGGCGGCTTCGGCATTCGTGGGGTGGAAGGAAAGGTTGGGGCGGTTCGGTACGCCCGGGAGAACCAGATCCCGATTCTGGGGTTGTGCCTGGGCCTGCAGTGCATGGTGATCGAGGTAGCCCGCCACATGGCCGGCCTGGACGGTGCTGACAGCAGCGAATTCACTCCAGACGCACCGCACAAGGTGATCGCGACCATGGCTGAACAGGTCGCCATAGTCGAGGGCAATGGCGATCTTGGCGGCTCGATGCGGCTCGGGTCATACCCAGCCGAGCTGTTGCCGGGATCGGTAGTAGCCAAGCAGTACGGGCAGACCGAGGTGGCTGAACGTCACCGGCATCGCTACGAGGTCAACAACGCCTATCGTGAGCGGCTCGAGGACGCCGGGCTGGTGATCAGCGGCACGTCGCCGGATTCGCGGTTGGTCGAGTTCATCGAACTGCCGAACGACGTGCACCCCTACTTCGTCGCCACCCAGGCCCACCCAGAACTGAAGTCGCGGCCAACCTGCCCGCATCCCCTGTTCGTCGGCCTTATCGAGGCCGCGCTGGATCGCAAGCTCGCCACAAGACTGCCCGTCGACCAGGGGCGCTAAGGCGTGATCATCCTCTCGCGCGCGGAGCTCGTTGACGCGCCGCTGAGCTGGCCGGTGGCCTCGTCTCGGGTACTGGCCGAAGGCAAGATCACGTCCTTTGTGCAGGATCAGGTGCGTGCGCCGGACGGGGAGGAGATGACTCGGGAATATTTCCGCCACCCGGGTTCCGTCGGCATCATCGCGCTCGACGATCAGTCTCGGGTGGCGCTGGTGCGGCAGTATCGCCATGCTGTCCGGCACCGGCTGATCGAGCCGCCGGCCGGGCTGCTCGATGTTGACGGTGAAGGCTATCTGTTGACCGCGCAGCGCGAACTGGTCGAGGAGGCGGGTCTGGCCGCCGGGTCCTGGCATGTCCTGGTCGACCTGTTCACCACTCCGGGCATCCTGGCGGAGTCACTGCGCATCTATCTAGCTCGAGATCTGGCACCAGCCGCTGCTCCGGCGGAGTTCGCCCGAAGCGGCGAAGAGGCGCACATGGACACCGTCTGGGCGCCGCTGGACGACGTGGTCGACGCCGTGCTGGCCGGTGACCTGCAGAGTCCGTCGCTCGTCGCAGGCGTGCTGGCGGCCTGGACCGCCCGGCAGCGCGACGCCTTCGCCAGCCTCCGTCCCGCAAGCGCCGCCTGGGCAGCTCGGGATGCAGGTCGAGTGCCACCTAGGCGATGATCACGGTGGGGATGTCTTCACGGCTGCGTTCTGCGGCATTCACATGCGCCGTTGGCCTCGGTGCAACAGTGGCGGAGTACCAACCGCAAACCGGCGTACGGTCATGTTCGACCCGGCGGGTCACCCGTTCTGCCTAGTTCATGTGAGTTGTCGCCGTCTAGGGCGGTTGGGGTGCACTGCTGGTGTAGTGGTGGCCGGTGGGGGTGGTGATCGTGACGGTGTGGGGGCGGCCGTGCCGTCCATCGTCGGTCACCGTGGCGGTCCAGCCAGGCATTTCGCGGACGTAGTTGCCGCGTTCACACAGCCCGCGCCCGTTCGCCAGGGTGGTGGGTCCGTGGTCGGCGCGGCGGTGTACATGGTCGAGATGGCGGATCGGGGTCTCACAGTAGGGGTCGCGGCAGGTCTGGTCCCGCAGGCTGATCAGCTGGGCCAGCCAGCCGTCGAAGCGGCGCCGGAACGAATCCCCACCCACGATCGGGCCGCCGGCGGGGGCGATGAACAGCCGCCGCCACCACAGCCGACCCCGGCTGGTGTGCAGCAGGTGGCGGGCGATCCCGGCGGGGATGGGCCCGTGACCCGCAATCTCGGCTGCGGTGTGGTCGTCGGGGTTCACCAGTGACGCCACCGGCATGATCAGGTGCACCTCGACGTTCACATCCGCCGCAGCGGTCTGCCCGGTGAGCCGTTCGACCATGGTGTCGGCCATGATCTGATCCCGACTCCGCTGATCGCCGTCGGCTTTCACCGTGTCGGTGTGTCGGCGCAGCGCGGCCAGGCAGGCCAGGCCTGTTCCACCGGCAGATAGCCGGACAGCAACGCCATGGTGTCCGGAGCCGGCCGCAACCCGACCCGGCGATGCCGCCGCTCGGTCCTGCCCCGCTCCACAAACCCGCGCGGATCCGCCCGATAGGCGTGCCTGCGGGCACACGCCGCCGCCCGCCGCGGACCCATCCCGCCGATACCGGCGGCCACCATCTGATGATCCACCGGCCGACGGATGGGCGCGGGAAGATGCCGAGTCTCCGACACGACCAGGGAGGCAACGTACTCGCTGACCTGTCCCTCGCTCAATAGCCGGAAGGTCGCCGGCAGGTCGAACCACAACGCCCGGGCGATATTGAGCCGCCGGGAGCCTTCGGTCGGTGACACCTTGCAGGCCAGCGCAATCTGATCCGCAATCCCACGCCCGACCGCCCTGGGATGCACCCCGGCCGCCAGCTGCAGCTCCACCTGCGACTGGGCGAACCGGACGCTCTCGGACGCCTGCAACGCCGCCGCGGCCGCCTTCAGCTTCTCCAGCCGGGCAATCCGTTCAATCCGCTTCGCATCAGAGACCACGCCGACATCCCGCAGATCGGCACACGCCGCCACAGCCGCGGCCAACTCGGACAGCATCCCGTCTAACTGCGCGCACAACGGATCGGCTAAACGATCCTGCTGATCCACCAAAGCCAACGCGGCTGACATACCTCAGACGCTATCGGCAGCCACTGACACTATTCGCCCACCTGTCGATAGAAATCGAACAGGGTCACCGAAGCGTCCTGGTGCGCTGCTCGGTGAAGCGATCAGGACGGTTGACGCCGCCGAAGCCTACTTCTTCTTGTCTTTGTCGATGACCCGGTCGGCCTTCCGCTCAACACGTTCGGCGTCTGACTTGCTGAGGTTGCCAGCCTTCCGTTGCTGCGAAGCGCGGGCCTTGGCGTTCTTGGCATGCTTCGCATCGGGCATCGGGTAGTTGCCAGACTCCTTCTTAGCCTCCGGCGTCTTGGCGCGTTCCGGTAAGCCGAAGTCTTTGGCCGGCAGCTTCTCGCGCTTCTTCGGACTCAGATCTCCCATTCTGATCAACCTCCTTGAGTTTGATCTCCTGCTTGGTGCCGGGTCGTCAGTCCAGCCCTGCCTTGTCGACGCGGCGATGGAACCGCATGCCGGCGAGCCCGCCGAGCATGGCGCCGCCCAGACTGGCCGCCGCGATTCCTACCGCGGTGATCAGTCCGGCAGTGGTCAGAGTGCCCTCGTTGATCGGGATTCGCGGCAGGTTCAGATTCGCCAGCACGTTGTACCTCGATCCTGCTCCTGCTACGACCACTGCAGCAACGATGGCGGCCACCACGGCCCACAGCCACACGGCGATGCCTTGCCGAAGGCCGTTGAACCGGGCCATCCGCCCGGCGACATAGCCCCCGCAGAAGTAGGCGACGAAGATGATGGCCAATAGTGCAATGCCACCGGCGATCCCGACGCTCTGTACCTCGCCCGCGGTCGGATTGGTCGTATTGACATTGGTGGTGTAACCGAGGGCAGTGCCCGCCGCCGCGACTATAGCGGTGAGCAGCACGGCCATTCCGGTGGCCGCCAGCCACCCGAAGAAGGCTGCGCCGAACTTCATCCCGCCGAACTCTTCCTTCTGGCGGGCGACAACTTCGCGCCGGTCGGGGGTCACCGGGATGTACTCGGTCTGCCCCATATCAGAATCCCGTCCTGTCGTGGAAACGTTGTTCGGATCAGGCGGAGGATTGACGGCCGTACTCATGGCAACTCCTGTCGGCTAGCGAATGATCGAACTACCCACGGACTCTACGATCTAACGCGGCTCTCCACGGCAGAATCGTCAGTCGCGCCGCGAATTCCCCCGAAAGGCCACGAGCGCCGGTCTATGCTCGCGATAGGCCACAACAAGGAGTCGACCCGCATGCTGGTTGGAGTACCTGCCGAGGTCAAGAACCACGAATATCGGGTCGCCATCACTCCGCCCGGCGTGCATGAGTTCACTCGGCACGGACATTCCGTGGTCGTGGAGTCCGGTGCCGGTCTCGGCTCGTCGATCACCGATCGCGAGTTCTCCGCCGCTGGGGCGACCATTGTGTCGGACCCGGAGGACGTTTGGGGCAAGGCTGAGCTGGTCTTAAAGGTCAAGGAGCCGATTGCCGTCGAATACGACCGGATGCGCGAAGGCCAGATCCTGTTCACCTACCTCCATCTCGCCGCGAATCGTGATTGCACGCGCGCGCTGCTGGACGCTCACGTGATCGGAATCGCGTACGAGACAGTCCAGCTGCCCAACGGCTCACTTCCCTTGCTGGCACCGATGAGCGAGGTGGCCGGTCGGCTTGCGCCGCAGGTCGGCGCCTATCACCTGATGCGGCAGGGCGGTGGCCGAGGGACGTTGATGGGCGGAGTTTCGGGCGTCTACGCGGCCAAGGTTGTGGTCATCGGGGCCGGCGTCTCGGGTATGAATGCCGCCGCCATTGCGCTCGGCATGCAGGCAGAGGTGTTGCTTCTGGACAAGAACATCGACAAGTTGCGCGAGGCCGACCGGATCTATCAAGGTCACCTGCAGACCGTCGCTTCCAGTGCGTTCGAGATCGAACGTGCTGTGCTCGATGCCGACCTGATCATCGGTGCGGTGCTGGTGCCGGGCGCCAAGGCGCCCACGTTGATCAGCAACGACCTGGTCTCGCGGATGCGCCCCGGCAGCGTCCTGGTCGACATCGCCATCGACCAAGGTGGCTGCTTCGAGGACAGCCGACCCACGACGCACGCGGAGCCGACATTTCGCGTGCACGACTCGGTCTTTTACTGCGTCGCCAACATGCCCGGAGCCGTGCCCAATACCTCCACCTACGCACTCACCAACGTCACGCTCCCTTATGCGCTGAGCCTCGCCGATCATGGGTGGCACGACGCCCTCAAGGCCGACCCGGCCCTCGCTCTGGGACTGAACACCTACGACGGGTCACTGACCAACGCACCCGTCGCCGGAGCCCATGGCCTACCCGCCCGCGACCTGGCCGACGTCTTGAGCTGAGCGCCGTGCCGACGCCGGAGTCCGCGATCCGCGCGTTCCTCGATCACCTCGCCGTAGAACGCGGCGTGTCCAAGCACACCGCCAGCGCGTACCGGCGCGACCTCGCTCGCTACGCCGACTACCTCGCCGAACGCCGTCTGTCCGACCTGAAGGCGATCACATCAGGCACGATCTCTGACTACGCGGCGAGCTTGCGGGAGGGCGTACGAGAAGGCGACGGCTGGCGACGGCCGCCGCTGGCCGCGGCGAGTGTGGCCCGAGCGGTTGTCTCGGTGCGGAGCCTGCATCGCTTCGCCCACAGCGAAGGTATGACGGAGGAGGATCCCGCCCGGGCCGTCGCGCCGCCCAGGCCGCCTCGCCGGCTGCCCAAGGCGCTCAGCATCGCTCAGGTTGAGGCCATGTTGGCAGCGCCGGGGGAAGCGAACGAACTGGCTTTGCGCGACACCGCCTTGCTCGAACTGCTCTATTCCACCGGCGTCCGCATATCCGAGGCGGTTCAGCTCGACGTGGACGACGTCTGGCACGCGCTGCGCGCGCCCGACGGTCACACTCCCACCCTGCGCGTCCTCGGCAAGGGCAGCAAGCAGCGTATGGTGCCGGTCGGTTCCTACGCCCGGGCAGCCTTGGACCGTTACCTGGTGCGGGCCCGTCCGGTGCTGGCGGCTCGAGGCTCAGGCACCCCGGCCCTGCTGCTGAATGCCCGCGGCGGCCGGCTCAGCAGGCAGAGCGCCTGGACCGTGCTCGCCACGACCGCCGACAAAGCGGGCATCGAGGCGGACATCTCACCGCATACGATGCGACATTCCTTTGCCACCCACCTTCTGGACGGCGGCGCCGACATCCGGGTTGTGCAGGAGTTGCTCGGCCATGCGTCGGTGGCAACGACCCAGATCTACACGCTGGTAACCGTCGACCATCTACGGCAGGTCTACCTCACATCGCACCCTCGCGCGTACTAGGCTTCGGCGGGATGGAAGGGGAGCGAGCAGCCACGACCGACGCCTCGGAAGCGGCCCTGGCCGCCGAAGAGCTCGAGGCGCTGCTCG
>DASQUD010000140.1:0-11799 GCA_035641455.1 Propionibacteriaceae bacterium
ACCGCGATCGTCCCGCCGAGATTGCCGAAACCGCTCAGGACGCCGATGATCCAGGGCCGAGGGTAACGGACCCGAACGAGCGGCACCGTAGGCAACCCCCGAGTCAGGCATGCTTGCTGACATGGGTTTGCTCCTTTTAACGGACGCTGGACTGGTGGGATGCAGCTGAGGTTGACGCGGGGACGGCTGGGCTTGGTCGCCGGCCTGCTGCTGCTCTGCATCGCCTTGGTTGCTGTTCTCATCGTCCGCGCCTCGGTGAAAGATGGCCAGTCCTCGGTCAAGGTCATGACCCGCAATCTGTACCTCGGAGCGGATATCAACCGGCCGCTGCGAGCGGTGCAAGACCGTACGGGGCGCGATGCCCTGCTCGCCCTCGGTCACGCCAACCACGAGTTGCGCGAGATTGTCGAGCGTACGAATTTCGATGCGCGGAGCGAGTTGCTGGCCGCTGAGATCGCGGCCGCCCGACCGGACCTGATGGGCTTGCAGGAGGTCGCGTTGTGGCGGCATGGGCCGCTCCAGCTGGACCGCGTGGGACGCCTGGATGCCGTCGAAATCGAAGCTGACTTCTTGGAGATTCTGCGCGGCGCTCTGAGCGAGCGCGGTCTGGCGTACGACGTGGTTTCGATGCAGCAAGAGTCGGACGTGGAGGGTCCGGCGTTCACCGGAGACCCGTTCAAGGGGACGCTCTATGCCGGTCGGGACGTTCGCCTCACGGTCAGCGACGTGATCATGATGCGGCGAGGCAGCGGTGTCCGCATCACCGACAGCGGCGGAGGCCAGTACAGTCACCGCATCGACGTCACGCTGGCCGGCGTAGGGTTCCCGTTCATCCGCGGCTACGCGTGGGCAGATGTGGCGATCGGGCGAGCACCTCTGCGGTTTGTGACGACTCATTTTGAGTCCCTGAGCGCCGACCTTGCGCTCGCTCAAGCTCGGGAACTGCTGGCTGGCCCGGCGGGCCCGACCCCGATGACCACAGTCATCGTGTGTGACTGCAACTCCGACCCGAACAGCGGCGTTGTTGCGCCGCAGGACAAAGCCCCGCCCTCGGCCGCGTACCAGCTGCTCACCCAACGCGGCGGCTTCTCCGATCTATGGCTGCAGCAGCAGAGTCCGGCCGGGCCGGGCTACACGGCCGGATTGAGCGAGCTCGTCAATGACTCGACGGCGGACGCGTTCAACCGTCGACTCGACCTGGTCCTCGCCCGGCCGGCGAGGAAGACTGACGTGGCCATCGCGGGCGGGGATGTCATCGGGGACCAACTAACCGACCGCGACGACCGTACGGGGCTATGGCCGTCAGACCACGCCGGCGTCGTCATGCAACTGCAGATCGCCTGATGGTGCTTGACGCGCTGTCGCCGCAGCGCCGGCGACTTGTTGTCGTTGCCGTCAGCCTTGGCGTCTTGTTGATCATGATCAGCGTGATCGCTGTCGTCCGGGCCCGCTCGAGCGTGAGCGAGGGGGCGCCGCAATCCGAGCCGGGACCAGTCCTGCTGGTGCCCGGCTACGGCGGAAATGTCAGTTCCCTGGAGCCGCTGGCCGCCGCGCTGCATTCAGCTGGCCGCACGACCATGATCGTCGCGCCGCCCGGTGATGGCACGGGCGACCTGCAGGCCCAAGCCGAGCACGTGGGCGAGGTGGCCGAGCGCGCCATCGATGACAGCGGCGCGTCGTCGGTGGACATAGTCGGCTACTCAGCGGGCGGCGTCGTCGCTCGGCTCTGGGTGCGTGACCAGGGTGGAGATCGACTTGCGCGCCGAGTGCTCACCCTCGGGTCACCGCACCATGGGACGGCCCAGGCCGCCCTCGGTGCCGAATTGGCCGGCGACTGCCCTCCGGCGTGTCAACAGCTGGTACCCGAGAGTGATCTGTTGCGGCGGCTCAACGCCGACGACGAGACGCCAGATGGACCCCTTTGGGTCACTATCCGATCGACATCTGATCAGGTCGTCACGCCCGTGGACTCGGCGGTCCTAGAGGGCGCGGTCAACATCCGAGTCCAAGACGTCTGCCAGACCTCGACTGCCGCGCACGGAGAGCTGCCCAGTGATCCGGTTGTTCTGGCCGCCCTTGGCTCAGCGCTGGGTGTCGAGCCGCCGCACTCGCCCACCGATGTTCGCTGTTAGTCGGTGATGTCTTTGGTGCTGAAGCTGGCCCAGGCCGCCAGGGTGAAGATGAGCAGGTAGCTGAGCTGAACGACCAGCCCACGCTGCACGTCTCGCCACAGGATCGGGTCGCGGAAGAGGTCGACGAAGGCCAGCCAATACCGGGTCGGGAGGTACGGATGGAGAGCCGTGGCCGCATCGAGACCGAGCAAAACGGTCGACGCAATCAGCACACCGACCGTTCCCAACGCGGCCCCGATCGACGATGTGGTGAGGGTTGACAGGAACAGCGCGACGGCCGCCACACCGAGCATCGAGACCACGACGTAGCCCAGCGCGAGCGCCGTACGCCAGGCCAGCGTCTCCTCGCTCAGCGTCGATCCGCTCAAGCTGACCGTGCCGGCGGCCGGAGCCTTGCCCAATAGCAGCCGTCCCTCGACGTACGAGACCGCCGCCACCACGAGCACCGCGAGCAGGACAAACGCGACGACGGTCGTGAGCTTGGCCAGCAGCAAGTGCGTACGGCTGACCGGTCGCACCAGGAGGTAGCGCAGCGTCCCGGTCTGGCTTTCACCGGCGATCGCGTCGCCGCCAAGAACCGCTACCGCAATCGGCAGGAAGAGGGGAAGCACCACGCCCAGCGCGGCGAGCGGAAACAGCGTGCCGTCACTCAGCACGGCTGAGAGGAACGGTGGACCGGTACCAGGACGTGGACCGAGCTCGGTCACCGCAAGGAGGACGGCGACCAGCGTGGGCAGGGCGAGCAGCATACCGATGATCAGCCACGTCCGCGGGCGCCGCATCATCTTGATCAACTCAACGGCGATCATGCGGATCCGGCTCCCGCCTCGAGCACGACCCGCTCGAGATCGCGACGGTGGAGACCGACCTCGACCACCCGGATGCCCTGGCCGACAAGATGAGCGTTCAATCCGGCCGGGTCGTCGGAACGGACCAGCAAACGCTCACCCTCAACGAGCACAACGGCATCGCCCAGCACGGACGCGCAACGGAACGCATCCGGCGTGCGTACGGCGACCACTCCGGTGGGGCGCAGCAGGATATCGAGCTGCTCTTGCAACACCAGCCGGCCGCGGTCGAGCACGCCGACGCGCGTACACATCTGCTCGACCTCCGCAAGAAGATGGCTGGAGAGCAAGACCGTGGTCCCGCGTTGGTTGAGGTCGAGCAGGAGCTGCCGAATCTCCTGAATGCCCTGCGGGTCCAAACCGTTTGTGGGTTCGTCAAGCACGAGAAACTGTGGTTGGCGCATCAGCGCGGCCGCCAGCCCCAGTCGCTGACGCATGCCAAGGGAGTAAGCGCGCGTGGGCCGGCGGTCACCCGGATCCAGCCCCACCTGCTCGAGCGTGGCTCCGATCCGAGCCTTCCGCTCCGCTCTTGGTCTGCGGTCCGAGCCGGTGGCCTCGAGCAGGGCGAGGTTCGCCCGGCCGGACAGGTGAGGATAGGCGCCCGGTCCCTCGACAAGGGCACCGATGCGCGGCAGCACGGTACGGCGCGCCGCGGGCATGGGCTGGCCAAACACCTCGGCGTCACCAGAAGTGGGCAGGACAAGTCCGAGCAGCATCCGCAGAGTCGTGGTCTTACCTGATCCGTTGGCGCCGAGAAAGCCATACACGTCGCCCTCCGCGACCTCCAGATCGACGGCGTCCACCGCGCGAACCTCGCCGTATCGTTTGGTCAGCCCACGAGTGCGAACGACATGCCCGTTGGCGATGGCATTCTCGGTCATACGCTGGCCAAGAGATCCGTGGCGGCACGCGTCAACGCCTCGGGCGTCACCGTGCCGGCCAACAGAAAGCGGCTGCCGTCCCTGCGATACGGGGTCACCATCAGCCCGACAGGACCCACTCGGGACACGGTACCGACGTCGGTTTCCTGAGCAGCCGCACTGTCACGCAGCCGTTGCCGCAGCGGCCCGGCGACCTCCCGCCGCAGTGGGAGTGCGATCAGCGTCGTTGGGCCGCGACCATAGATTCCGACTGCCGACGGATCCTCGCCCGTACGCGAGGGCAGGCCGCCCAGCGAAACGGGCAGATTCCCGGGAGCAAAGGCATTGGCGGCCGCTGCGACGTCCACCGACTCCTCATAGTTCACCTGGATTCCCGCAGCCCGAGCGAACCTCGTGGTGCCCACATCCGGCGTGCCAAGGGTCAGGTCGCGTACGGCGGTGCGAAGAACAGGTCGTTCCTCGGCCATACCGTAGAGCTCGACCTGCAACGGCAGCCCGCTCCGCGGGTCAGCCCAGACGTCGACCTGTCCGACGGAAGTGCCCGCCTCTGCGGGCACCAGTCGCAGCCCCGCAGCATCGATTCCTGCTATCCGACGAGGTGGCAGCGACGTCAGCTCGCCTTCGCGTGCACCCTGCAACATCGAGCGTCCGAGGGTCGGCGGAAGCAGGTCGGATGCGTCAGGAAGCCGGATTTTCGAGACCGGTGAGATCGTCGCTGTCTCCGATTCGAAAACCCAACGGATCGAGTATCCGCCCTGCCGGAACAGATCTGTCTCACCCGTACTGCGGATCCGGTCGACTCGCCAGTTGTCGGCATCCCGCCACCAGACCCGCAAGTTGTTGCTCTCACCGAGAAGCTGGGCCAGATTGGCGAACGAGTCGCTGTCCGGCACGTCGAGTGTGCCGGAGCTTTGCACGAAACCGGACCATCCAATTCCGCCGGAACCTTGCACACGCTGGGCGAGGGCAGCCACGGAAATCTCGGAGGACCTTACGGAGCGTGCATTGAGCACGATCGGCGTCATGACGAGCGCGGCCGCCGTGGTCAGCACGATCAGCCAGCGCGCGTTCACGGCTGCCACTGTAGGTCGCTGAACTAAGCGGACGCCGAACACGCTCGAGCGGCCGCGAGTCACAATAGTCACGACAACGTAAGGAGACAGCGGTGAGCATGCCACCCGTGGAGCCGCACCCTGCACCACCGGGGCCAGACCCGATTCCCACGCCGAGTCCCGGACCTCCGATCAGCCCTCCTGGCCAACCTCAGCCGATACCCGACCCCGGGCCCATCGACATCGGTGCCCAGCAGCTGACCGAGTCCGACTAGACATCCTCCTGTTGTTCAGGAGGGCGGGGCGGTGGTGTCGCCCAGCAGGCCCCGCTGGGCAAGGTCGACCACATCAGCGGCGTCATCGGGCGGCGGATCAGCCGCTGGCGGCACGTCGTCAGGAGCGTAGTCAGCGATTCCGGCCGCCACCCGGTCGCGCTCGACAGCCAGCTCCAAGGCATCATCGTCGGGACGCAACGGCATCCCGCCGTGCTCGCTCCGCCGCCGCGTTAGGCCCGGGTCCTCCTCCGGCTCGAGGACATCACCTTGCTCGGGATCGACTTCGGTCATGACGCTCCTCTTCTGATGCATTAGCGACAGCATCCCAGCTACCCAACCTGCCAGCTCTCAACCCCGCGAGCTTGCATGCCCTTACCGATGACGATGGAGCAGGCCGAACCCGGCGGCGTTCATTGCACAACGCGCACGCCAGGTCTCGGAAACATGTCGTGGTCGACCGTGAATCCGACAATGTCGCTGTAGAAGCTCTTTGCCGTGTCAACGTCGGAGAACGGAGTACCAATGACTTCGAGCTTGTAATCCACGAAAAAGTTCCTCGTCCCTTGTCTCAAGTCGCCGCCGAGTTGATTCGCCGAGTTTGTTCTGTTGACTCTATCGGCGAAACGTCTTGGGCATCTCGACATTCGATAACGCCAGCGGCGACGACTTCGCAGCAAACGCATTATTTGCTCCCGTGGAGCCCCAAACCGCATACGGAGGCCAGAGCCGTCTCGACCGTAAAGTGCGCCCAGGCGCTCCAAGTGACATAAATGAGCATGACACCGGAACGGCAGCTCGGGTTATCATCTTTTTCACATCTGGGGTTCGGTGAATAGGTCAAGGCAGGCTCGCCCGCAGGAGGAGCTCTTAACCACAGGAGCACGATGAGCGTCACGCTCGAAGCCGCAGGACTCACCAAGACCTACGGACCACATCGCGCCGTCGATGACCTGAGCTTCGCGGCCAATGCGGGCGATGTCGTGGGACTGCTCGGCCCCAACGGAGCGGGCAAGACGACGACGATCCGACTGCTCACGACGGTGCTCACACCGACAAAGGGCGAATTTTGGGTGGCCGGTCATCCCGGGACTTCGGCGACCGAGATCAGGCGGCGGATCGGCGTTCTGCCCGAGAGCAGTGGGTATCCCCGTACTCAAACCGGTCGTGAATATCTGCGCTACCACGCCCGCCTCTACGGCCGGACTAGCCAAAGCGCTCGAAGTGTCACCGATGATCTCCTTCTGCACGTTGGTCTCGCCGACCGCGCCGATTCCTCCATCTCGAGCTACAGCCGCGGCATGCGTCAGAGACTCGGCATCGCCCGAGCCCTGGTGAACAACCCCGCCGTCGTCTTTCTCGACGAGCCGACCCTCGGACTCGACCCCGCCGGTCAAGCTCAGGTTCTCAACCTGGTACGCGATATCGCGCGGCGCGGGACGACCGTCCTGCTCAGCACACATACCTTGCCCGAGGTGGAGCAGGCCTGCTCACGAGTCGTGATTCTCGACCAGGGCCGGGTGCTGGTCTCCGGCAGTGTCGGTGAGGTCATCCGCGCGGCTATCGTCGAGCGATTTGCGCAGTTGCGGGTTCCGGGCGACCTGGTCGAGCAGGCCGTAAGCGCTCTGGCCCAATTGCCGGAACTCACCGTGGCGCAGATGACCGAACGACCCGACGTGCTGAGGATTGCGCTCTCCGGGTCCGCCGCCGACAACTCAGACGGCAGCGACGACGGCATCAATGCCGCATTGATGGCGGTTGCCAAGGCGCGCGTGCCGGTGCTCTCGTTCGAGGTCGAAGGCGCTCAGCTTTCCGACGCCTTCCTCAAGCTGACCCGAGAGTCAGTCGCATGACAGCTCCAGTCACGTCCGCAGACGTTTACAGTGAACGCGATCTTGGCCGCACCGCCGATGATTCAGGGTGGCTGGTGGTCGCCGGGCAGGAGTGCCGCGATCTCTGGAAGAGTGGCCGGGGTCTGGCTCTGCTCTTTTGTCTGAGCGTTCTGCTGAGCGCCGTGACCTACCTGGCATCGACCAATCAAGCCCTGAACTTTCTCGAGCGACGAGAATCCGTCAACCTCGTCCTGCAATTTGTGGTTGGCGTGGGAGTCCTGCTCACCCTCGTCGTCACGGCCGACGGGATCAGCGGGGAGCGTGAGCGCGATACCTTGGAAAGCCTTCTCGTCACCCCGGTGTCTCGCCGGGCGATCATCGCGGGCAAGCTGATCGCCGGCCTGTCGCTGTGGTTTGGGGCGTACGTCGTCAGCGTCCCCTACCTCTGGCTGCTGGCGCGTGACGTGGGAATCCTGGCTCGCGCGCTCACACTCGGTCTTCTCGTCGGCACATTGGTCGCGCTCGGGCTGGGTTGCATCGGGCTGTTGATCAGTGCCGTTTCCAGCTCCAACAAGATCAGCCTCGCCCTCAGCCTGTTCTTGCTGGTGATCTTGTTCGCCCCGACGCAGTTGCCCAGCGGCTTGCCTGCGGGCTGGTTCTTCGACGTGATCGAGCGGCTCAACCCCGTCGCGTCGGCGTTGGCCTACATTTCGGGCCAACTCGTTCAGGGCCATCCCTGGACCGAGGACCTGTCTTTCCTTGTCTCGCCCGTGCTCGCCGTGGTGCTCGCCGGCGGTGCACTGATGATCGCAGGCCCTCGGCTCGTCCAGCTGACCGTGGGAAGCGGCAAGAGATGAAACGGGCGGTCCTGCTGGCCAGCCTCCTGGTTGTGCTGTTGACCTTCTCGACAGCCCCGGCGTGGGCGATACCACTCACGGTCGAGATCACGCCAGATCAGACGCGCGTCGCCACGGTGCTCGGCGGACGCTTCATGATCAAGACGGAGGTCGCCAACACTGGCAACGCCCCAACCGGAGATGTCCTGGCGCATCTCAACGTCGCCAGCATGCAGGACGACGTGTACGTCGATCCCGAGGATTGGTCCGCGAGTCGCAGCCAGAGCCTGACCTTGCAGCCGGGTGAGAGCCGAACACTGACCTGGGACATTCAGGCGGTCAACGCGGGCAGGTTCGCGGCCTATGTCGTGGTGCTGCCCGAAGGCGCCGAGGTTTCCGGCTCGGAGAACCTGGCAGTCAGTCCCCTGGTGAAGATTGATGTCGAGACGCGTTCGGCGCTGTCCGAGCGCGGTGTGCTGCCTGTCGTGCTCGCGATCCCGCTTCTGCTCGGTCTGAGCGCAGTCGGTCTTCGCATTCGTGCCCGTTAGCGGCACAGCTGCTAGCTTTCGACTGGTGGACGCTTTCGTCATTGATCGTGCTGACGGCCGGGACGACGGCGAGGAGTGGACCGAGAATTACGAGGAACTCCCCGGCAACGCCAACATTTCGATCATCCTCGAATCTACGAGTAAGGCCGGGGTCGGGCCCAGGCTGCATCAGCATCCCTACGCCGAGACTTTCATCATTCGGCGAGGGTGGGCGACGTTCACCGTCGGATCCGAACGAATGCAGGGCCACGCTGGACAAGTCCTCGTCGTTCCCGCCAATACTCCCCACAAGTTCGAGACCGGGCCGGACGGGTACGAGGGGGTACATATCCATGCCAATGCCCGGTTCGTCACCGAATGGCTGGAGTAGCCGAACTCGGATCAAGCCCAGCCGGTTTGTGTCACCGCCCGGTCCTACCGTGAGTTCAGACGAAGGGAGGATTGGATGAACTCACTGCGGACCTACCCTGAGGGCGTCACGTGTTGGGTGGACCTCGAGTCGGGCGACGTTCAAGCGGCCGCCGCGTTCTATGGCCAGCTCTTCGGTTGGACGCTCAGCGAGGTGACTCCGTCGGGCTACCAGGTCGCTCAGCTCAACGGTAAGGATGCGGCGGGCATCGGCGCACAGCTATCCGCTGACGAGTCGGAGCCGAGGTCGCCGGCGTGGAACACCTATATCGCCGTCAGCGATCTTGACCGGGCAGCGAGCCGGGTCCAGGCGGCTGGTGGCCGTGTCACGCAGCCGGCCTCCGACCCTGGGCATGGCGCCCGCACGGCATCGTGCGTCGACACCGGCGGTGTGCCGTTCCGGCTATGGCAGGCGACCGGGCGACCGGGCGCGCAGGTCGTCAACACCCCCGGCGGGTGGAACTTCAGTGATCTGCATGTCTCGGATGTGGCAGTGTCAATCGCCTTTTACACAAGCGTTTTCGGTTGGAGATTCGATGAGCTCGGATTCGCGACGATGATTCGATTGCCCGGATATGGCGATCATCTGGCTGCTACATCCGACCCCGACATCCATGAGAGACAATCCGGAGTCTCGGCACCGCCCGGGTTCGCCGACGCGATCGGGTGGCTTGCGCCGGTGGGCGACGGCGAACGGCCGCATTGGCACGTGTCGTTCACAGTCGATGACCGCGATCGCATAGCCGCCGTCACTGAGCGGCTCGGCGGTACCGTTATGGCCCTTACCGAGGGGGATTGGACCCGCGATGCGCTGATTCGGGATCCCCACGGTGCAGTGTTTACGGCAAGTCAGTTCGCGCCACAGTCAACGTGAGCCGTACGTAGCTCGCTGTGGAAGTGTTCAGCCCTAGCGCCAGGGCCCCGACCGGGGCGGGCGGCGTAGCCAGAACCGGCTGAGAATGAAGAGCCAGAACATTCCCCACAACATCCAGGGCGCACCGAGCGCAATGGCCGTCACGATCATCGCCACGATCAACACCGGCAAGAACCACAAGAACAGGGGTACTCGCGGAGGGGGTCCGGTTGGCCACCCTGCTGCGGGCACGCGCTCGGACGGGCCTGGCAGATCGGCGAACAGCGGTTGAAGATCGGACTGGAATCGGGCTTGCATGGCCTGATCGATCCGCTCGTCGAACTCCTCCCGGCTGAGGCGGCCAGCCGCGAAGTGGTCGCCGAGCGCCGCAACTGCAGTATCCCGTTCCGCATCCCCAATCCGTACGGGGCCGGTCGGTCGAGCCCAGTTGCCCATCGCCGCAGCGGGCGGCGGCCATACCCAAACCTGGTGAACGGGCGGGCCACCTGGCCGCCGTGGAGGTTGGTTCGTCACTGGTCCGCCTGAGGGTCGTCGTCGGCCAAGATTGCATACAGCTTACGTCGGAATTCAATAAGTGCCTCCTGTCCTTTTGCCCGCTGCTCAGGACTGCCCATGGCGGCGATCTGCCACACCGCGGCGGCGACCTGGCCGATCAGCGGTTTGACACCGTCGTCGTCCTCGCCCGAATCCGGGAAGCCCTTCCACGGTGCTGAGACCTCGTCAGGATGCTCAGCCACGTACGCCTGGCCTTCATCGGTCAACGTGAAAGTGCGACGGCCGCTGTCTTCGTCGGCACGGACCAGGCCCTCATCCTCCAGCTGCTGAAGGGTCGGGTAGATCGAGCCTGGGCTGGGCTTCCAGGCCCCGCCACTGCGTTCGGCGATCTCTTGGATGATCTGGTACCCGTTCATCGGGCGCTCAGCCAGCACGGCCAGGATCGCCGCCCGCACGTCGCCGCGACGGGCTTTCGACGCGCGCCAACCCGGAGCGCCACCGAACCACGGTCCTCCGAAGGGCGGCGGAGCGCCGAAGAATCCCCAACCCCCGAAAGGCTGCGATGTCTGCGCACGTCGGCCCGTCATCATCGCGAACCAGTCGTCCTTGGTCCTTGCTCGCTCGCCCGCGCACCGGCTGGCGAACCTCAACCAGGGAGCCACCCAGGGCGCTCCCATTGCGTACGCTCCACCCACCGCCATCACCCCTCATTGAGATCAAAACCGATACGTCAACGATATATCGGCAGGCCGAGGATTCAAGGAGTAGCGAGCCTCAAGGATAGGAATTCGGTGATCGCAAACCCGGCTACTACAGCTTCAATGTGGCCGTCGGCACCAGCAACTGGCACATCGCCGTGATCAATGGCGAGAGTGCACGGATCGGCGGCGGCGTCGGGTGCGCCGTCGGATCGCCGCAGTACAACTGGCTGAAGGCGGATCTCGAGGCGAATGCGACGACCAAGTGCACCGCCGTCCTGACGCACAAGCCCCGATGGTCGTCCAGCAGCTTCTACACCGGCCCGCCAGATCACCGTCGGCACCGGTGGCCGGGACTCCCAAGGTTTCGGCGCCGTCCTAGCCAACAGCGTCGTCCGCAAGAACAGAATCTTCGGGGTGCTGAAGCTGACATTGAGCCCAACCAGTTAAAGCTGGGACTACATTGCCGATCCCACTACCCCGTTCTCGGACTCTGGCAGCGGCAACTGCATCTGAGCTCGAACCTCCCATTCTTCCTAGACTGTGTGGGTGCGTACGGGCGGCAGGCATTCCGAGATCGCTGCCGGCCCGGTCGGCCCGGCGATTGCCTCGAGGCCCCCGCATGCGGTCGTAACCGAGTCGGCGCCACTGGCCTTGGCGGCTGCCGCATTGGCCGCGATGGTGGTGGCCCTTGTGGTGCTCGGAGTCACCGGTGGACTCGCGCCGGCTGCCGAGGGTCTCTTCGATCCCGGGATGGTGGTACGAGTCGGCCTGCCGGCCAGCCGGGCCTTGCACGATCTTGCGGCCGCTTTGACCGTTGGCTTGCTGGTGCTCGCGGCGTGGTTTGTCGCACCGGAGTCGTCGGTCCGAGATGATCAGCTGTCGGGGAGTCGTCAGTGGCTGTTGCACTGTGCGGCGACCAC
>DASQUD010000141.1:0-3602 GCA_035641455.1 Propionibacteriaceae bacterium
GGCTTCTAGCACCTGCTCGGGAGCCACAGTGGCGTCGACGAGATGCGCGCGGGCCACCTCTGTGGCCAGGCGCCGGTACGCAAGACTCTGCCGCTCGGATTCCGCGGGTGTCACCTCCTGCTTGCGGGCCCTGACGACCACCGGCGGGGCGTCGAGGACCACCACGACGTCGGGTTGGGGCACGAGGCGGCACGCTGCCCGTGCCACCCACGATGGGCCGCCGTAGCGGTACCGCAGCGGATCTACCAGCACGTCGAGCAGGTGACGATCGAACACCACGAAGCCATGCTTGGCGCGTTCGCGGACGATCCGGGTCCAATAACCGATCCACCAGTCCGACATTACGAAGATCAGGGCGGCGACACTCGTTAGGGCGCCCCTGGGAGGCAAGCGATGAGGATCGACGACGGGGCCCGCGGATGCCTTGTTGCGGGACAACCGGTGAGGTCGGAGGTGATGGGTGTGAACCGATCCGAGTGACCGTGGCCATCTGTCGCGCAGCCCGGCGAGGAGCGTCGACTTGCCGCTGCCATCCGGGCCGAGAACGGTCAACCAGGGGATTGGAGGGTTCAGATGGAGCCGAGCCTCGGCAAGGTAGAAATGCAGCCTTCCCCCGATTGTCTGCAGCGGAGCTCGGGCCAGCGCACGGCGCATCACCGCCCGGCGAAGCTGACTGGCCCACAACTCCGACTCCTCCGGGCGACCCTTGGCCGCGGCCAGCCACAGCCGACGACCCCAGCGTCGTCCGACAGCGTCGGCCAGCACCCGCGCCAGCTCTTCGCCGTCCTCCTGCGCCGCCTCGACGATCATGTCGCGGTACCGCGGCTTGAAGAACCCGCCCCACAGCAGGCTCGTGAACCAGGAAACCAACGCTTCATGCGCGCGCCGCGGCCGCGGCAGTCCGAAAGGCGACCAGTCCCGGTGCTGCAGCACGGTGCTGCCGTCTAGGTACCTCGCACCCCGCCACTCCAGAGTAGGGAACAGGTCCACGTGGCCCCAGTCGTAAAACAAGCCCGTGACATACGATCGCTGGTCGACGAACTCAGGCGCACCCAGCGTTGCGACGAGCTGCCGCTTTGCCTCCCGTATGTCTGATACCAGCAGGTCGATGTCCCCGCCGGTGGCGACGTGGCTCAGGACATCGTGGTTGCGAAGGACGGCGAAGTCAGTGAGGGACTTGAGGGCGCTCAGCAGCGCTGTCTCGGGTACCACCTGATGTGCCATCCGAAGAGTGTATGAACAGAACGTTGCGCCGTCCCGGAGCTCAGTCCGAATCTCGCTCGAAACCAAGCGACCGGTCAGAGACTCCAGCCCCTGCACCGGTTGGTTGCCGCTGTGCCTCGGTCAACCGCCGACTCGCGACGGTTGCCAGAATCGCAGTCGTCCCAGTCGACAGCAGCATCGATCCGAGTGCCCCATCGACGCCGTAGCCGTAGACCAGCGGCAGCCCGATGACAAACGTCACCGCGGTCGCGGCCACATATGTCCACAGGACCCGGTCCGGCCGTTCGACCGCACGTAGGACTGCGCCCGAGACTCCGGAAACTGCCGCGACCAACGGAATGGCGGCGAGCAGCCAGAGCGTCGTTCCGTCGATCGGGTACCGCTTCTCGAACAGAACATCGGCAAACCAGGAGCCGAAGATGAGTACGAGTGGGGCGTAGCCGGCACTGAGGGCCAGGAAAAGGCTCCCCACCAAAGTGGCGCTGGATCGAAGCTTTCCCGACAACCGGGCGCGTACCAGTGCAGGCAGCAGCAGGGGTCCGAGAGCTCCCTGCACGTGGAGCACCGGCAGGATGAGCATCGTGGCAACCCGCAATGCTCCGGCATCTTCGAGCGAATGCCACAACGGCAGCGCGATGACGACGGCATTCGAGGGCACCCAGCTGAGCAGTCCGCTGCCCAACGCCCATCTCCCGTAGGCCCAGTGAGCGCCAGTTACCTCGGACCGCGAAATCGTTGTGATCGGCTCCGCGCTCGAACGAGTCAGTTGAAGCCTCAACCACGAGCCAACGAGCAAGCTCGCCAAGCCCAAGGTCAACAAACCCGACGCAGCCGTCAGCATGCCAACCTGCGTCAGCAGGAGCATTCCTGCCGGCACGAGGAGCGCATACACCAGTGAAGCTGCCGTTGCCAAGCGGGGGTGCGACTCGATGTAGCACGCTCGCCGCACCAACCATAAGAACAGGATGGCTGGGGCGGCCACCGCGAGGGCGAACAATGTGGTCGCTGCCGTGAATTGTGGCTTGAGCAGCGTCAGGGCTCCGACGACCAGCACAAGGACGACGCTCATGACGGATGTCACGACGAAGTGCAGCGTGCTCAACCGACGCACGTAGGCAGCGGTGCCTTTCCGGAAGCGGGACGGCCCGAAGATGAGCATCGGCTCGGTGAGCAAGGCGGTGTGAAAGGTACCCATGAGCAGTAGCACGCTGAACGCGACGGCGAACGCACCAAAGTCGCTTGGCAGTAACCACCGTCCCAGGAGCACGCTGACGGTGAAGTTTGTGAGGGCAAACAGCGCTTGGTCCGTGACCGCCCAGAGACCTTTCGACACCCAATGGCGCTGTCGACCCACCCGGCGATGCCGGCCCTTCGGATGTGCCACGACGACCTTAACGGGGCGACACCACGGTTCTCTTCAGGAGCAGCTCGCGCGCCAGCATCAGGCAAAAGAGGCTGTTGTGGACAAGGTAGCGGCGGAACAGGCGCCTCGGCTCCTGGTAGAGCCGGTACAGCCACTCCAGTCCCATTCGCTGCATCACTTTCGGCGGCCGGGTGATGTTGCCGGCGATGTAGTCGAACGCTGCCCCCACGGCGAGCATCGGGACGGGGAGGAGTCCGCGGTGCTTGGCGACCCATCGCTCCTGGCGGGGACATCCGCGACCGACCAGGACGATGTCGGCTCCTGAGGCGCGGATCCGTCGCACGTCCTCGGCGTCCTCGACCACGGTGGCGTCACGGAAGCGGTCTGGCTGCACTCCCGCTATCCGGAGCCCCGGGTAGCGACGCGGCAGTTCCTCTGCCACCGCTCGGCAGGTTTCGGCGGTGCTGCCGTACAAGTAGATGCTCATCCGCTCCCCGGCTGCCTCTGCGCATACTGCTGCGACCAGGTCCGGCCCGTACACCCGCTCCGACAAATCCGTGCGGTGCAGCAGGTTCATGGCCCAGCGCACCGGCTGCCCATCCGGTGTCACCAACTCGATGGAGTTGACGAGCCCACCAAGCTCATGATCGCGCGCAGCTTCAGTGAGGCCATGTGTTGCGAGCGCGGAGACCGCGTACGAGCGCCTTGCCCGCGCTGCGTCCATGATCGCCGAACAGGCGCCGGCGTAGTCGGTGACGCTCACCCCGATGCCGAAGAGCGGCACCTTGGGGATTTGCTGCGTGCCACCAGTCATCTGGCTCCGCTCCAGGATGTCGGCGAGTGTCTGCCCCCGGAGACTATCGGCCGGCTCAGGGCGGCGGTGCTGGTCCTGCTCGTGGTGCCCCACCCATCACTTTGTCCGGAAGGAGCCACGCGACGTGCCCAAATTGCCGGTCGCATCGCGGCTGAGGATCTGGAAGAAGTATGCGGTCTTACGGGCGAGCCCCGAGACGGT
>DASQUD010000142.1:0-2478 GCA_035641455.1 Propionibacteriaceae bacterium
CACACAGACCGTCGCCATCGACGTGGGCGACGAGAAGCTCCAGCTGGCAAAGGACCTGGGTGCAGACCACGTGATCGACGCCCGCGGCGACCAGGCGAGCGCGCTGCGCGACCTCGGTGGTGTCGACATTGCGGTGGTGACAGTGCCGTCGCCGGCCACGATGGCGACCGCGCATGCCGCACTGAACCCGAACGGCCGGCTCGTGCTGGTCGGGCTTCCGGCCGACAACACACTGCGGTTACCCGTCTTCGAGACGGTGCTGCACGGGATCCAGGTCATCGGCTCGCTCGTAGGAACCCGAAACGACCTGACCGAGGCGTTCCGGTTGCAGGAGACCGGCCGCACAAAGGTCATCTACCAGACCCGCCAGCTCGACGACGTCAACGCCTGCTTCGACGAAGTACTGTCCGGGCGCGTCCCGGCACGGCTCGTGTTCGACCTAACCGCCTGACCGACGTCCCGGGCCACTCGCCAGCCGCGGCCTGTGCTTGCCTGTCGTTCCTGCTTGACAACTGTCCCGCCTGATGACGTATACCGACGGACGATCCTGGACTGTACTGGAGCGGCGACCGAGCCCAGATGTGCTGGGGCAGCTCTCCTGATAATGCAGAAGTCAGGGCGTACAGCAGCGAAGTACAGCAACGGTGCCGCTACTCGGCACGTCCAGCACCGTCCCAATGAGGATCGACGAGCGCCGACCGAGCCTCATAGCCAGTCATGCCGCCCCTTTGCAAGCAAGGGGTTACGGGTTCGAGTCCCGTTGGCCCCACCATGTGATGTCTCGGGACACCGTTAGCGGGTGTCTCGGGACATCGTTGCATTTTCGGGTTGTTCGGTGAAGATCTTTCGGGGTGGGTGTCCCGATTCGCGATGATGGCATCGTCCTCGCCGCGGTCGGCATTCCGCCGAACAGCCCGCGCTGACGGACGTGCCGATGCCGCGAAGTTCTCGCGGCCCCGTTCGGCATCAATCTGCCGGAGAGCGCCGAAGGAATACTCGCATCGAGTTCTCGAAGGCATCGGCCATAATGTGCCCCAAGAAGCGCCGGGCGGCGCGTTCACCGACGCCATCCTCGAAGTCGAAGGCGGACTGCCGTGAGTTTCTTCAGCAGTCTCCGCAGCGCGGGCTCACTGCCCGTTGAGGGTCACCTCCCTGGTTTCGATCGGGCGACCGGCTGGCTCAACTCGCCACCGCTCAGCGGAGCGGATTTGCAGGGAAAGGTCGTTCTCGTCGACTTCTGGACCTACACCTGCATCAACTGGCTGCGCACACTCGCCTATCTCCGCGCTTGGGCCGAGAAGTACCAGGATCAGGGGTTGGTCGTCCTCGGGGTCCACACCCCGGAGTTTCCGTTTGAACGCGACATTGACAATGTGCGCCAGGCGGTGAAGGACATGGCCGTCACCTATCCCGTTGCGCTCGACCGCGACTACGGGATCTGGCAGGCGTTCGGCAACAGATTTTGGCCGGCCGTCTACATCGCCGACGCGGAAGGGCGAATCCGGCACCACCAATTCGGCGAGGGCGGATACGCAGAATCCGAAATGGTCATCCAGCGGCTGCTGATCGAGTCCGGACGCGACAACGTACCCCACCACCTGGTATCGGTGGCTCCCGACGGTTTCGAGGCTCAGGCCGACTGGGCGAGCTTAAAATCTCCCGAGACCTACCTCGGCTACGAGCAGGCACGAGGGTTCGCATTTTCTGGCGATGCAGCGCTCGATCAGACCCATGCCTACGCTGCGCCCGACCGGTTGAATCTGAACGATTGGGCTCTCGCAGGGGATTGGACGATCGAGCGTCGGGCGAGCGTGCTCGACCGCGCCGGCGGCCGAATCCTCTTCCGCTTCCACGCCCGCGACGTCCACCTCGTCATGGGACCGCGTCCGCGAGCTGGCTCCGTGCCGTTCCGCGTACTAGTCAATGGTGAACCTCCTGGCGACGCACACGGCTTCGACACCGACGAACAGGGCCGCGGAACGCTCGCCCAACAACGGCTCTACCAGCTGCTTCGCCAGCCGGGATCGATCACGGACCGCACGTTCGAGATCACCTTTCTCGCACCCGACGTCGAGGCCTACGTGTTCACGTTCGGCTAGAAGCTTCCCCGTAGTTGAAAGACCTGCGGCCCTCGGGCCGCAATGGATGACGGGGCCACGTCGCCCAACCACCTTCAGTAGCTCGGTCTCGAGCTGGCCCGGGGCTCGGCGAAGTCCCCATTGTGCAGTTCCAGCCGCTGGCCTCGGCCTTGCTCCTGCCGATGTCTGCGCCGTCATTCGTCGCGTCGGTCTACCGGAGCGGGCGAAACGCGGCGCGCACTTCCTCAGTGAACAGCTGCGGCTCCTCCCAGGCGGCGAAGTGGCCGCCCCGGTCGGCCTCGTTGAAGTAGGCGAGACCCGGGTACACCGCCTCGACCCAGCTGCGCGGGGAAGCCCAGATCTCGCCGGGGAACGTCGTGAAGCCGACCGGCACGGTGAC
>DASQUD010000143.1:0-2563 GCA_035641455.1 Propionibacteriaceae bacterium
TCCACAGATCAGCAACGATGAGGTGCCAACGTCAGCCCTAGCTGGCACGCTAGCCCCTGACTTTGGCTTCAGATCCACGGCCTCTTCGGAAGGAAACGCCATGGCAGGCGAAACAACCATCACGCTGGTCGGCAACCTCACCGCCGACCCGGAGCTCCGCTTCACGCCCTCGGGGGCTGCAGTGGCCAACTTCACCGTCGCATCGACCCCGCGCACTTTCGACCGTCAGACCAACGAGTGGCGTGACGGCGATGCGATGTTCCTCAACTGCGCGGTCTGGAGACAGGCTGCGGAGAACGTTGCCGAGTCGCTGCAGAAGGGCATGCGGGTCATCGTCCATGGCCGCCTGAAGTCCCGCAGCTACGAAACCCGCGAGGGCGAGCGCCGGACTGTCTTCGAGATCGACGTCGACGAGATCGGGCCGGCACTGAAGTACGCCACGGCCAAGGTCTCTCGCAACGCCAGTGGCGGACAGGGCGGCGGTGCCCGGAGCTCCGGAGGCGGAAGCAGTGGCGGCGGCGGCAGCTACGGAGACGACCCGTGGGCGACCGGCGGGTCGGGCGGCGGCGACAGTGCCGGAGCGCGCCCCCAGCAGGCCTCCGATCCGTGGAGCACCCCCCAGTCGGAAGACCCGCCTTTCTGATCAACACTGACGTGCCCTGACTTAGCGAAGGGCGCGATCCATATCAAGGAGAGCACTAACCATGGCCAACGTGCCGCCCGCGAAGCGCATACCGAAGAAGAAGTCCAACCCGCTTCGCTCGGGACAGAATATCGATTACAAGGACACCGCCACGCTGCGAAAGTTCATCTCGGAGCGCGGCAAGATTCGCGCTCGCCGCGTGACCGGCCTGTCGGTGCAGGAGCAGCGCCGGGTCGCCATAGCCATCAAGAACGCCCGTGAGGTTGCGCTGCTGCCGTACGCCTCGACAGCTCGCTGAGCCAGGAGGTCGACGACATGAAGCTCATCTTGACGGCTGCGGTCGACAAGCTCGGCCTGGCGGGCGACGTGGTCGAGGTCAAGGACGGGTACGGGCGCAACTACCTGGTGCCTCGAGGCTTCGCCATCCGCTGGACCAAGGGCGGCGAGAAGCAGATCGAGGGCATCAAGCGGAGCCGCGATGCTCGCGAGATCCGTGGACTGGACCATGCCAACGAGGTCCGTACTCAGCTGGAAGGTCTGGCAGTCGAGCTGCCCGTACGGGCCGGTGAGACGGGGAGGCTGTTCGGTGCGGTCACCGCCGCGGATGTGGCATCGGCGATCAAGAAGGCCGGAGGCCCCACCGTAGATAGGCGAAACATCGAGATCAGCCAGCCGATCAAGTCCGTGGGTCCACACACGGTCGGCGTGAAGCTGCACGATGCGGTGACTGCGCATATCCGGCTGGATGTGATCGGTCAGGCCTGACCTTGGCTGCGCCCCAGAGCCGGCCAAGGCTAAGCAGACCTTCGTGAAGGTCGCAGGGCACGTAAGGTCGATGCATGATCCTGCCTGACCCGGCAATGCAAGCTCGGCGCCGCCGCAGCTTCTTGATCCGGTTGGTGCCGATGTTCTTGGCGCTGGGTTTGGTCATCGCCAGTGTGGTGCTACCGCATATCAGCGTCGAGGGAGCCACGAGCTACAGCCGCTCCCTGATCTGGGCCAGCCAGTTCTTCGTCACTGCCGATGCCAATGCGCCCGGGTTCGGGGCCGTGGTCAACCGGTTGCAGCTTGGTGTCGCCCTCAACGTCACGTATCTCGGTCTGGCCGTGCATCAAGTCGGCGTGTTGTGTGCGCTCGGATCCTTCTGGGTGATTGCCACTGAAGACGTCGGACGCTGGTTGCGCCGCATCCTGATGGCCGGCGGCTGGGCCCTCGCCGTGAGTGCACCTCTAATCCTCACCGGCTATCGGCTGCTGATCGGCGCCGGCGTCCAAGCCTCGTTGGGCACTGCCTGGATAGCCGCTCTACTGGCCGGGCTGATCATGATCATCGGAGCCTTGGCGGCGCGTAAGCGATTGTCGAGCACCTGGTATTGGACTAGGCCCGAATACACTCTTTGATCCTGCTTCCGCGATTCGCCATGGCAAATCGGCCGAGATGAGCCACCATAGGGGTCGGGTCTCCTGTCCGCTCCGGGCGGGTTGGACACTTCCCCCTGGCGCCGACCGATCGTGGCGCGACAGGAGCCCACAACCTCGTTGTCCACAGTAGTTATCCCCAGTGTGGAGAATGACACTGGTGTAATAACGGATGCCCCTACTTCCAGAGGGTGGCGATGCCGAATGCGGCGGCCATGGCACCCATACCAATCAGGATGTTCCAATTCCCCAGGTCGCTCATGAGCGGAACCGACTGGCCGGCCACGTAATAGACGATCAGCCAGGCGACGCCCAGCAAACCGACGGTGATGAAGGTCGGTGGGACCCATCGACGGCTGGACGGCGCCCTGACCTTTTTCGGCTTGGCGGCCTGCCGCGACTTGAGCCGCTGCTTTTCCTCAGCTGACTTCCGGGTTCTCGACTCGGGCACGATCTCTCCCTTGCTGGTTGAGTAGGTAGCGTAATCAATCAGCGATCGCCG
>DASQUD010000144.1:0-8718 GCA_035641455.1 Propionibacteriaceae bacterium
GACTCCACCGGATCCTCGATGGCCGAGGCGAGCATTTGATAACCGCCGCAGAGTCCAAGGACGGGCGCCTGACGTTCCGCCCGGGAAGCCAGTGCGGCGTCCAGGCCGCGTTGCCGCAACCACGCCAGGTCGTGCACGGTGGACCTGGTGCCAGGCACGATCGCGAGGTCGGCGGTGGCGATGACGGCGGCGTCCGCGGTCAGCACGACGTCGACGCCCGGTTCCGCGGCGATGGCGTCGACATCGGTGATGTTGGACATCCTCGGCAGGCGAATCACCGCCACCCGCAGGGAGTGATCAACCGCACGCAGGGGCTGCCACCGCGCCACCTCCAAGGTGTCTTCGGCATCCAGCCAGAGGTCGGGCAGCCAGGGCAGCACGCCGGCGAACGGCACGCCAGTCCGTGCCGTCAATTCGTCGAGACCAGGTCGCAGGACTGCTTCGTCCCCCCGAAACTTGTTGATCAGAAAGGCGCGGACCAGGGCGCGGTCGGCGGGCTCGAGGAGCTCGACTGTGCCGTACAGGGCGGCGAAGACCCCGCCGCGGTCGATGTCGCCGACGACGACCACCGGCAGATTGAATCGACGAGCCAGCCCCAGGTTGACGTAATCGCCAGACCGCAAGTTGATCTCGGCCGGCGACCCCGCCCCTTCGCTGATGATCAGGTCGAACCGAGCGGCCAGTTCCTCGTACGCCGCAAACGCTGCGTGGGCGAGCTCGGCCCTACCTGCCGCGTACTGACCGGCCATCAACGATCCGGACGGCCGCCCGCGCAGAACGACGAAGGCTTGCCGATCCGAGCCCGGTTTGAGCAGGACGGGGTTCATCGCCGACTCGGCCTCAACGCCGGCGGCCTGGGCCTGCAGATACTGCGCCCGGCCGATCTCCGAACCGTCGGCGCAGACCATTGAGTTGTTCGACATGTTCTGCGCCTTGAACGGCGCCACGGCGACGCCGCGCCGAGCGAGGAGCCGGCAGAGTCCGGTGACCAGCAGCGACTTTCCGGCGTCAGAGGAGGTGCCGGCGATCAGCACACCCCTTGCTTGCTGGCTCGCGCTCGCTGCGCGCGTCATGACTGTGTCTTCCTCACTCGACTCGCAGGCTTCGCCCGCTCTGGCTCGCGCTCGCCAGACCCGTCCGACCACGCGCTGAGTGTAGGAGGGCCGCGGCGCGCTGGTTGCCGGGTGTCAGCGCGGGTTGCCAGGCTGTCCGCATGACAGAGTCACAGATGGCAGACCTTCACCGGTACCTTCAGATCGCCCGCGAGGCGCTGCTGTGGAAGCTCGACGGGTTGTCGGAGTATGACGTCCGGCGCCCCCTCGTGCCAACCGGTACGAATCTGCTGGGTTTGGTCAAGCACGTCGCCAGCGTCGAGGCGGGCTACCTCGGCGACACCTTCGGCCGGCCGTTCGGTGAACCGCTGCCCTGGCTCGACGAGGATGCCGAACTCAACGCCGACATGTGGGCCACACCCGAGGAATCCCGCGCAGACATCATGGGGCTGTACCACCGGGTTTGGGCCAACTCCGACGCAACGATCGAGGCATTGTCCTTGGATGCGCTCGGTCAGGTGCCGTGGTGGCCGGAGGAGCGCCGTGAGGTGACCCTGCATCGGATCCTGGTCCATGTGATCGCGGAGACCAACCGGCACGCCGGTCACGCTGACATCGTGCGCGAACTCATCGACGGGACCGTCGGGCTGCGTCAGGACAACGACAACATGGTCCCGGGCGACAAGGCCTGGTGGGACGACTACCGCAACCGGTTGGAGCAGGCGGCGCGGGAGGCCGGCTCCGGCTAGTCCGCTTGGGCTGAGCGGCGATCGTCCGTCCGCACGGCTTCGCCACGCTGAACGACCGCGATACCGATGAGGATGAGGGCACCGCCCACGAGTTGGGTCAGGCTCGGGTGCTGGCTTAGCAGCAGGGCGGCGAAGATCACCGCGAAGATGACTTCGGACAGAGCGACGAATGAGGCGACGGAACTTCCGAGCACCCGGATGGCCGCGATGCCGGTCAGGTACGCCAGGACGGCAGTGATCAAGATCAACAGAGCGACCGGCAGCAGCCAGCTGACTGCGTGTCCGGCGACTAGCGTCTGGCCGGTCCTGGCGGTCAGCGGCAACAGGCCGGTGACTCCGAGGAGGATGATCGCCAGCCCGCCTACCCCGGTACTGGCCGTGGTCAGCAGTAGCGGATGGATGGGCGCTGAGCCCCCGCCCGTCTCACTCAGCAGGAAGTAGGCGCACAGACAGGCGGCAGCGCCGAGACCCCAGGCGACACCGACCGGGTTGATGTTCAGCTTCCCCGTCAGGTCGAGAACCAGGACCAGTCCGGCCAGAGCCAAGCCGGCTCCGACGAAGACCCTCGGCGCCGGACGGCGCCGGCTCAGCGCCCAGTGCCAACCAATCAGCAGCACCGGAGCCAGGTATTCCAGCAGCAGTGCTACCCCGATCGACAGGTACTGCACGCTGCTGAAGTAGCAGAGCTGAGCGAGGGCCACGGCGATGAGCCCGTAGGCGACCATCCGACCGGACTGTCGAGTTGACGGAAGGCCGATGCGGCGCAGCAGCAGCAGGCAGGGCAGGAGCAGTGCGAGAAAGGCGCCGCCCACCCGGGCGGCGACCACCGCCGCGGGGGACCAGCCGAGGTCCAGCAGCGAGCGCGCCAGCGAACCGGAGAGCCCGAAGGCGGCCGCAGACACTACTGCCGGCAGTAATCCGGCCGAGAGCCCCAGCGCTCCTATCCGCTCACGCGTGAGGACTGCTGTCGTCATAATGGCCACCTCCCGAGCTTCGCTTCCTGTCATGAGTCAAAAGCGGGTATGCTTATGACACTAACTCGATTCCTGTCAGGAGTCAACATGGTTTTCGGTCATGACGGAGCCCGCTTCAGCCACGACACGGTCATCGCACTGGCTGAGGCTGCCGCCCTTGTGAACACCGACAGCGACGATGGTGATTCGATGGTCGACCAGGCTGGCTTAGACGAGTTTTTGCGGCGGTTTCCCTTCAGCGGTAAGCGCCTGCGGACAGACGAGGAACTGGCGGCTGTCAGGGAGTTGCGGACCAGGTTGCGCGCCTTGTGGACCGCGGGCAGCCGAGATGAGGTGGCCGCCATCGTCAACGATCTGCTCCGCGAGTCGAACGCTCAGCCCTATCTGACCAAGCACGACGAATGGGACTGGCACCTCCACCTGACCGGTCCCGATGCGCCGCTCGCCCAGCGAATCGGCGCCGAAGCGGCCATGGGGTTCCTCGACCTGGTGCGCGCAGATGATCTTGATCGACTGCGGATCTGTTCCGCCGACGACTGCTCCGACGTCCTGGTCGACCTGTCCAAGAACCGCTCGAAGCTCTACTGCGATACCGGCAACTGTGGGAACCGGACGAACGTCGCCGCCTATCGCGCCCGCAAGCGCTCGGCCATGACGTGAGCCGGTCGCCCTCGAGGCGGTCGAGGGTGCCGCCGTTCGCGGTCATGACCGTCCTCAATGCGGTGGCGGAGTTGCGGGCCGCCGGTCGCGAGGTGATCTCACTCTGCGCAGGTGAACCCTCGCAGGGGGCACCGTCGGACGTACGGCGTCGTGCGACCGAGCTGATGACCGACCACACCCGACTGGGCTACACCGAGACCTTCGGCATTCGTCCACTGCGGGAGCAGATCGCGAGTCACTACCACCGCTGGTACGGACTTGCCGTGAACCCGGCCCAGATTTGCCTCACCACGGGGTCGTCGGGCGCCTTCCTGCTGGCATTCCTGGCCGCCTTCGATCCGGGCGACCGGGTCGCCCTCACCCGGCCCGGCTACCCCGCGTACCGGAACATCTTGGCTTCGCTCGGCTGCGAGGTCGTCGAACTTGACTGCGGTCCCGAGCAACGCTTCCAACCGACCATCGAAGTCCTGGCCGCGGCCCACGCGCAAGGTCCACTCGCTGGGCTGGTCGTGGCTTCACCAGCGAACCCAACGGGAACCATGGTGCCCGGAGAACAGCTGGCCGAGCTGGCCGCCTGGTGCCGGGCCCACTCGGTACGGCTCGTCAGCGATGAGATTTACCACGGCATCACCAGCGGCGAATCGGTGGGCAGCTGCGCCTGGCAGCACGACAATTCGGCGATCGTGATCAGCTCCTTCTCGAAGTACTGGGGGATGACCGGTTGGCGGCTCGGCTGGATGCTGGTCCCCGACGAGTTGCTGACGGCCGTCGACGCGCTGGCCGGAAACTACGCATTGTGCGCACCGGTCCCGGCACAGCATGCCGCCATCGAAGCATTTACCGAGCGGTCGTATGAGGAAGCGCACACCGCTGTCCAGGCCTTTGCCGACGCCCGAACCACACTGCTGGATGCGGTGTCCGAACTTGGCTGGACCTCGGTGGCCCCCGCCGACGGAGCGTTCTACGTGTACGCCGGCCTCGGCGACCGGCTTGGGCCTTTTGCCGATTCGGTTGCTTGGTGTGCGACGCTGCTCGAGGAGGAGGGCGTCGCCCTCACCCCCGGCACGGATTTCGACCAGCTCAACGGTGGAGGGTTCGTCCGGGTCTCCCTTTCATCCGGCCCCGAGGCGGTATCTCTCGCGATCGTACGAATCCTGCGTTTTCAGCAGCGGCACTGCTTCGAGCCGACAGTAGGAGGGGGAAAGCGCTAGGGCCTACAAGTTGTTTTCCTGCCGCTCGGACCGTCGCGGTACGTTAAGGGAAAACGGCGGCCGGCGGAATCCACGGACGAGAGGATGCACCGGAGTGAGCGATGCCAGCGGCGCCAGCACCGAGGTCGAGCTGGTTCAACTCCTGACGCCGGAGGGTGTGCGGGTCGATCATCCGCAGTATGCCTTCGGCGGCGACGACCATCAGATTCGCGCGTGGTATCGGGACATGGTGATCACGCGGCGGATCGATACCGAGGCGACCGCCCTGCAGCGGCAGGGCGAGCTCGGGCTCTGGGCGTCGTGTCTTGGTCAGGAGGCGGCTCAGATTGGATCGGGCCGGGCGCTTGGGAAGCAGGACTTCGTCTTTCCGACCTACCGCGAGCATGGGGTGGCCTGGTGCCGCGGTGTCGACCCGATCCACCTGCTCGGTTTCTACCGCGGCGTCGATCTGGGCGGCTGGGACTCCGAGGCGACCCGCTTCCACCTCTACACGATCGTGATCGGCGCTCAGGCGCTGCACGCGACGGGATACGCCATGGCCGTCGAGCGCGACGGGCTCGTGGGAACCGGCGATCCAGACCGTGACGTTGCGGTGGTCGGCTACTTCGGCGACGGTGCCACCAGCCAAGGCGATGTCAACGAGGCCTTTATCTTCGCTAGCTCTTACAACGCTCCGATCGTGTTCTTCTGCCAGAACAACCAGTGGGCCATCTCCGAACCCATCGAGCGCCAGTCGCGCATTCCGCTGTACCGGCGGGCGTCGGGTTTCGGTTTCCCCGGCGTCAGGGTGGACGGCAACGATGTGCTCGCTGTGTACGCGGTCACGACGACCGCTCTGGAGCGAGCCCGAAGTGGCAATGGGCCTACATTCATCGAGGCGTACACGTACCGGATGGGGGCGCACACCACGTCCGACGACCCGACGAAATACCGGTTGGCCGACGAGCTGGAGCACTGGCGCCTCAAGGACCCGATCGAGCGCGTGCGCGCCTACTTGAGCCGCTCCGGCGGGCACGACGAGAGCTTCTTCGCCGGGGTGGATTCGGAGGCGGCGGATTACGCCTCCGAGCTGCGCGCCCGCTGCCTGGCGCTCCCGGACCCGCACATGCTCGACATGTTCGACCAGGTCTACGCCGAGCAGACTCCGTTCCTCGCCGCGCAGAAAAGCCGCTACGCCGACTACCTGGAGTCATTCGAGGGCGCCGACCCTGTCGAAGGACAGGAAGCTCAGCCCGCGTATGGCGGAGTGCACTGATGCCCGTTCTCACCATGGCCAAGGCGCTGAACGCGGGGCTGCGGCGAGCGCTGGAAGCCGATTCCAAGGTCGTCATCGCGGGGGAAGACGTCGGAAAGCTCGGCGGCGTCTTCCGCGTCACCGAAGGCCTGCAGAAGGATTTCGGCGATCATCGGGTGATCGACTCTCCGCTGGCCGAGTCAGGAATTGTCGGCACCGCGGTCGGCATGGCCTTGCGCGGTTATCGACCGGTGTGCGAGATCCAGTTCGACGGGTTCATCTATCCCGCCTTCGACCAAATCGTCAGCCAGGTGGCTCGGTTGCGTTTCCGTTCCGGGGGACGGCTCACGGTGCCGATGGTGATCAGGGTTCCGTTCGGCGGTGGGATCGGAGCCGTCGAGCACCACAGCGAGTCGCCGGAGGCGTACTTCGCGCACACCGTGGGCCTCAAGGTGGTCGCCTGCTCCAACCCCTTGGACGCGTACTGGATGATCCAGCAGGCCGTTGCCTCCGATGATCCGATCATCTTCTTCGAGCCGAAGCGGCGCTATCACGAGAAGGCCGAGGTCGATGAAGCGGCTTCGCCAATGCCGCTGCACGCGGCGCGGGTCGTCCGACCCGGCTCCGATCTGACCCTCGTGGCGTACGGGCCGATGGTGCGCACGTGTCTGGACGCGGCCGATGCGGCCGCTCAGGAAGGCCGCGACCTGGAAGTGATCGACCTGCGTTCGCTGTCGCCCCTCGACATGGCAGTGGTCGCCGATTCGGTACAGAAGACCGGCCGGGCGATCACGGTGCACGAGGCGCCGGTCAACCTCGCGCTGGGGGCTGAGCTGGCGGCGCGCATCACCGAGGAGTGCTTCTACTCACTCGAGGCTCCGGTGCTGCGCGTAGGTGGATTCGACACGCCCTATCCGCCGAGCCGGGTTGAGGAGGAGTACCTTCCTGATCTTGACCGGGTGCTCGATATGGTCGACCGCTCACTGGCGTACTGAAGGAGCCGTTGATGGCTGTCAACACCTTTCGCCTGCCCGATCCTGGTGAGGGATTGGTGGAAGCCGACATCGTCAGCTGGCGGGTCGCGGTCGGTGACGAGGTCAAGATCAACGACATCTTGCTCGAGGTGGAGACGAGCAAGTCGGTGGTCGAGTTGCCGACCCCGTTCGCTGGCACAGTGACGGCGCTGCTGGTGAACGAAGGCGACACCGTCAACGTCGGCACGCCGATCGTCAGCATTGACGATGGTCTCGCAGCCCCCTCCGGGGCTGACAGTGGTGTGGCAGCCCCAGCCGGGGCTGACAATGGGGTCGCGGCCTCGGCCGCCCCTGACGATGATGCAGCCGGGGAAGCAGGTGATCATGACGTCGCCGCGGAGCCCGCTCCGGCGGCAGAGGCGCGCGTCCCCAACCTCGTCGGCTATGGACCACGAACCGCCGCGTCCAAACGTCGTCCGCGCAAGTCGGTCAGTGCGGACCGCGCCGGAGAGGTCCATGATCAACTGGCCGACTCGTTCAGCACCGGAGCCGCCGTGTCGAGGCGATCCGACCACCGCCAGCCTCTTGTCCACTCGGTGGAGAAGACCCGCTCATCCGAGACGGTAAGGCCGCCGCTGCCCACACCTGGGCCGGCGAGCCGCGAGCCAGTGCTTTCCGGCGTCGCACCCCTGGCCAAGCCGCCGGTACGCAAGCTCGCCAAAGATCTCGGCGTCGACCTGGCGCAGGTCAGTGGTTCCGGCGAGCGAGGCGTGATCACCAGGGACGACGTCGAGCGGGCGGCCGGCATCGGCCTTGAACCGCGGCCGGCCGACGTCGCCATGCTGCAGCCCGAGCCCGACGTTGCGGAGACTGCCGCAGAACCCGGCCGGCCCGAAACGCGGATCCCGATCAAGGGCGTCCACAAGGCTATGGCCGAGGCGATGGTGCAGTCGGCGTTCACCGCCCCGCACGTGAGCGTGTCCACGACCTGCGACGTCTCCGCCACCATGGAACTCGTCGAACGGCTGCGGCAGCGACGCGAATTCCGCGATTTGAAGGTCTCGCCTCTGCTGATCGTGGCCAAAGCGGTCTGCCTGGCATTGACACGTACGCCAGCGATGAACTCGACCTGGGACGAGCCAGCCGGTGAGGTCGTCCTCAAGCACGCGGTCAATCTCGGTATCGCGGCCGCGACCCCCCGTGGGCTCATGGTTCCGAACGTCAAGGGCGCGGAGTCGCTCAGCCTGGTCGAGCTGGCGCGGGCGATCAACTCGATCGTCGCGACCGCTAGGGAAGGCAAGACTCAGCCGGCGGACTCAGCCGGCGGCACCTTCACGATCACTAACATCGGAGTCTTCGGCGTCGACGCCGGTACTCCGATCCTCAACCCCGGTGAGTCCGGCATCTTGTGCATCGGCCAGGTCGCCAGGCGGCCCTGGGTCGTCGGGGTCGGCGACGACGAGCGGATCGAGCCGCGGTGGCTGGCCACGCTGACCGTGTCCTTCGATCACCGGCTGGCAGACGGCGAGCAGGGCTCGACCTTCCTCGCCAACGTGGCTGCCATCCTCACCGACCCCGGACTGGCCCTCCTGTACTAGAGCGGACAGCCGTGGCAGCAGTGACTGCTTTGGCGGCGGAGGCCAGCAGGGTTGCGTCGGATCCGACGCCGACAAATGTGAAGCCGTCCTCGAGGCAGGCGGCGGCGTGCTCCGGGTTGCGGGCCAGGATGCCGGCCGCGATACCGGCGTCCCGGGCTGCCCCCACCACCCGGGAAGCCGCGGAGCGGAAGGCTAGTGCATCGAGCTGCCCGGGGATGCCCAGTGCGGTGGACAGATCCGCGGGACCCACGAACAACACGTCGACG
>DASQUD010000145.1:0-21020 GCA_035641455.1 Propionibacteriaceae bacterium
TTCGCATGTCGACATCTACGGTGTCGTGGGCAGCGCGATGCTTGCCGAGGAACTGCAGGGCCGGCTCTACCGCATCGGGGTTCCGGCCTTTGCCTGGTCCGAGGTCCACGCCGGCCTGACGAGCGCGGCGATCCACGGCTCCCACACGGTGGCGATCGGCATTTCGACCACCGGGCGCACCGAAGAGACCATCGAGATGCTGGCCGAGGCGAATCGTGCAGGCGCGTTCACGGTGGCGATCACCAACGACCCCACATCGCCGTTGGCCGAGCTCGCCGATCGGAGCATTGTGACGTCGATCTATGAGCAGTTCCTGCAGCCTGACGACCTTTCGGCTAAGCATGGCCAGCTCCTCGTCCTCGACCTGCTCTACCTGTTGGTCGCGCAGGCAAACTTCGACCGATCGAGCGCGAAGCTGGCCGCGTCCGCGCTTGCCGTCTCCTCGCACCGTCGGCCCCGCCGCACACCACCACGGACGGCGGCCCCAATACCCGGCGGACTACGCGACGGAAATAACGCCTCTGTTCCCGAGGAGGTCAACCGGTGACCAGGAGCGCGGTTGCCACCGCGGCGACCGATTTCGGGAACGAGGTGAGCCGGAGACTCGACCAGCTGGTCGCCCTGGCCGCCGACGGGGGCCTGGACGCCGCAATCGGTCTGATGACCCGGGCGATCGAGTCCGGTGCGGTGATTCAGGCGTTCGGGACGGGCCACTCCGAGGCGTTCGCCATGGAGATCGCGGGCCGGGCCGGCGGCCTCATCCCGACGAACAAGATTGCACTTCGCGACCTCGTCCTGCAGGGAAGCCTGCCGGTGGACACCCTCAGTGGGTCGAGCCTTGAACGCAACCCCGACATCATCGCGGAGTTGTGGGAGATCTCGCTGATCCATCCCGGCGACGTCTTCACCATCGCCTCCAACTCCGGGGTCAATGGGTCGGTGGTGGGCCTGGCCCAGCTGGCCAAGGACAAGGGCCATGACGTCATCGCGGTGACCTCACTCCAGCACACCGCGCAGGTGCGGCCGAAGCATCCCAGTGGCCTGCGACTGTCGGAGGTCGCCGACGTCGTGATCGACAACCTGGCACCGTATGGGGACGCGACTCTAGCCCTGCGTGGAGGGGTTGCCGTCGGTTCGGTCTCGTCGATCACGAGCGCTTTTATTGCCCAGCTGCTGACCATCGGTGTCGCCGAGCGGATGAACGGGAACGGCCGAGTGCCTCCGCTCTACCTGTCGGCGAACATTCCTGGCGGAGACGAGCACAACCATGCGCTCGAGAAGAAGTACGAGGGGCGGATCCGGCGCATCACCTGAGACTGAACCGGCCGGAGCCGCGTGTCGCTTCGCGCCGGACGGACAACAGCATCAGCATTTCCAGCAAGGCATCCACGGAACCAACAAGGGATCGATCGGAAGGAACATCAGATGGACAGCTACGTCAAGCAGCTTGGGCGACGTGATTTCCTGCGGGGCTCACTCGCCGCGGCAGCTTTGGCCGCCACCGGTTCGCTCGCGTCCTGCGCCACCTCGGGTACGGGCACCAGCACCTCGGAGACCTCCGCCCCAGGGGCTGAGGCGAATGAGGCCAACCCCTTCGGAGTGCAGTCCGGCACGACGGTTGACGCCGTCATCTTCAACGGCGGATATGGCATCGACTACGCAGAGTTCGCCGCCAAGCAGGTCCAGGCCAAGCAATCCGGGGTGACGGTGAAGGTGACGCCCGTCACCAAGGTCGCCCAGTCGCTGCAGCCGCGGTTCGTTGCGGGAAATCCGCCGGACGTCATCGATAACAGCGGCGCCGGCCTGATCGGCATCAACACGATCCGCGACCAGCTGGCCGAGCTGAACGACGTCATCGAGGCCAAGAACTACGAGGGCACCGTCATCAAGGACACGCTTTACCAGGGCGTCACCGAGCCAGGAACATTCGATGGCAAATTCGTTGTGCTGAACTACGCCCTCACCGTGTACGCAATGTGGTACTCGGCTTCCCTCTTCGAGGAGAACGGCTGGACCGTTCCTAAGACGTACGACGAGATGCTGGCCCTGGGTGCCGAGGCCAAGGGCAAGGACAAGTACCTGCTCGGCTGGGGGAAAGAGGCGGCGACCTACTACCAGACAATGGCCATCAGCTCGGCCATCAAGGAGGGTGGCGACGAGGTGCGGCTGGCGCTGGAGAATCTCAAACCCGACTGCTGGTCGCTCGCTCCGGTCCAGGACGTGTTCAACGGGTTGAAGAAGATCATCGACGCCGGCTACGTCAAGCCGGGCGGGTCGGGAACCCAGTTCACCGCCGCCCAAGCACAGTGGACCGAGGCCGAGCAGTTCATTCTCTACCCGTCGGGAGGCTGGATCGAGAACGAGATGAAAAAGCAGACCAAGTCGGGGTTCAAGATGACCGGCGCGCCAGAACCGACTGTGTCAGCTAACGCTCAGATGCCGTACGAGGCGCTGCACTCGACTGCCGGCGAGGGCTACATCGTCCCCTCGCAGGGCAAGAACCTGGCCGGTGGCAAGGAATTTCTGCGCGCGATGCTCTCCCAGGAGGCTGCGGTGAACTTCGCCAAGACGAAGCTGGCCTCGACCATCGTCAAGGGCACGGTTCCTCCGGACGGATTCGGGTCGACGGCATTGCAATCCCAGATCCAGATGCTCGAGGCGGCAGGGTCCAAGGTCTTCTCCTGGAACTTCGTGGATCTCTACGGCATGAACACCGATCAGCTCGTGGTTTGGAATACCTTCCTCGGGGGCGGCTCGAGCGTGGCCGAACTCACCAAGGGTCTGCAGGAGATCACGGACAAGGTCGCCAAGGATGATTCGATCAAGAAGGTGCCAGTGTCGTGACCACGCTTACCGGCGGGGGACCCACGAGTGGGGTTAGCTCGCCGACCAGTTTGCGGCGGATCGGCTCTGCCCGCTGGCGCCGGCGCAACCTGACCTTCGACAAGATCAGCTTCTTCGTGGTCTTCTTGATCATTCCGGTCGCGGGGTACATCGGCTTCGTGGTCTCCCCGTTCGTGCAGGCGGCGTACTTCTCACTCACCGATTGGTCGGGCTTCACGCCCGCGATGAACTTCGTGGGCCTGTCCAACTACACCAAGCTGCTCTCCGACAGCACCTTCCTCCAAGCCGTCGGCAACAACGTTCTGATGGCGATCGTGGTCCCCGTCGTGACGCTGGGGGTGGCGATGTTCTTCGCCACCCTGGTCACGGTCGGCGGCTCCAGCCGCGGCAACGTCAAAGGCTTGCGGAACTCGAGCTTCTACCGAGTGATCTCCTTCTTTCCCTACGTCATCCCCGCCATCGTCATCGGGCTCATCTGGTCCCAGATCTACGACCCGAGCGCGGGACTCCTGAATGGCATCCTCACCGGCCTGGGTCTGGAGCAGTTCACCTCATTTGCCTGGTTAGGCGAGGAAAGCACGGCGCGATGGGCTGTCATGTTCGTCATCATCTGGGGCCTGATCGGCTTCTACATGGTGCTGTTCATCGCCGCTATCAAGGGCGTCCCCGCCGAGATCTTCGAGGCCGCCCGGATCGACGGCGCCGGACGTTTCCGCACGGCGGTTTCGATCACCATCCCGCTGATTCGCGACAACGTGCAGACGGCCTTCATCTACCTGGGGATTCTCGCCCTGGATGCGTTCGTCTACATGGCGGCCCTGGAACCGGGTGGCGGCCCCGACAACACCACTCTGGTCATGGCCCAACAGCTGTTCACCACCGCCTTCGCCAAAGGGCAGTTCGGCTACGCCTGCGCAATGGGTGTCGTGCTCGCCGCCGTCACGCTGGTGTACGCAGGTCTGGTATTCGCCGTGAACCGGCTGACGGGTGGAAGAAGTGAGGTCGGCGAATGACCCAGATCACGCCTGATATTGGTGCCGCATACGCCGAACGGCCGGCGGAGCGAGTGCCATTCGAGCCAGCCGAGTCCGGGGAGGGTCCCCGTACGGCCGCTGACAAGGCGGTGACCGGCTTTTCCCATGCCGTCTTGATCATCTGGTCGGTACTGGTCATCCTGCCGTTGATCTGGGTCCTCATGTCCTCGTTCAAGACCAGTTCGGAGATCTTCGCCTCGCCATTTGCTCTCCCCCAGCGCTGGAGCTTCGACAATTACGTCAATGCCTGGACAACGGCCGGGATCGGAAGCTTCTTCTTCAACTCGGTGATCGTCGTCTTCGGCGCGCTGATCCTGACCATGCTGTTTGGTTCGATGTCGGCCTACGTGCTTGCTCGGTTCTCCTTCCCTGGCAGCCGGGCGCTGTACTACCTCATGCTCGCCGGGCTCACCTTCCCGATCTTCCTGGCGATCGTGCCGTTGTTCTTCGTGCTGCGCGGGATCGGTCTTCTGAACACGTTGCCCGGCCTGATCTTGACCTACGCGGCGTTCGCGTTCCCGTTCACGGTGTTCTTCCTCTATGCCTTCTTCCGGTCGCTGTCGAAGTCGATCGCCGAAGCGGCGGCGATGGACGGTGCCGGGGAATGGCGGACGTTCTTCCAGATCATGCTGCCCATGGCCAGGCCCGGTCTGGCTACCGTGGCGATTCTGAACTTCGTGGGCTTATGGAATCAGTTCCTGCTGCCGATCGCCCTGAACACGAACCCAGACAACTATGTCCTCACTCAGGCGATGGCGTCGTTCGCCTCCCAGGCCGGCTACTCGGTGGACTTCGGGGCGCTCTTTGCCGCGGTGGTCATCACCGTCGTCCCGGTGTTGATCATCTATCTGATCTTCCAGCGGCAGCTCCAGGGGTCCGTCTCGCAAGGCGCCAGCAAGTAGGACGCCGCCGATCAGTCAAAGGCCGTCGGCAGCGATGGATCGCGGTGCGCCGCGAGCATCAATTGCAGCTGCTCGTGCGTCGTACGGCCGGTAGACAGCGGCGGCAAGGCCTCGAGGGCAAAGAAACCGACATCCAGGGTCTCGCCGTCGAGGCCGGCTACCGGCTCCCGTCCTGCGCTGTCGAGACGTTGCGCGAGGAACATCAGCTTGTAGACGTGCCACGGCGAGCCGGTCGCGTCGGTGCGGTGGGCGTTCGCCCGAGTCCCATCGTGCAGCGCCACCAACCGAGTGATCCGAACCGGAATCCCGGCCTCTTCGGAGAACTCGCGGGCGGCGGCCGTTGCCGGTGTGTCCAGGGCGTCCGCCCAGCCACCCGGGAGCGTCCAGCGCCGATCCCTCGCCTCCTGCACCAGCAAGACCCGCTCATCGCCGTCGAACAAGGCCGCCCGGACGTCGATTTTCGGCGTCGCGTGACCTCTCTCCTCGAGCAGTGATCGGTGAAACTCTGCCGCGCTAGGCGCAGCGCCGGTCTCATCTGGCGCAGCGATCATGCTGAGCACCTCGGCCGCAATCTGGCGCATCCGCTCGTACCGAGCGATGTCGTATCGATCCGTTGCGTAGTGCAGGCCGTTCTGACTCATTGCTGCCAGCTCGATCGCCAGCTCGTGCAATCGGTGTCCGGCTGTCGGCGGCTGAGTACGGCTCGCAGGGTTCTCAGCGAGGTGCGGTGAGGCGGGCGCATCGGACACGACCCGATTGTGTCATCGCGTGATCGGCGTGGTCATAATCGCTTACCGCCGGGAGCACGTCGACTCGCCACCGAACCGGGCAATACATTCGTGCACATGAGGGCTGTGGTCCTGACTGACACCGGCGGGCCGGATGTGCTGCGGGTGCAGGAATGGCCTGATCCGCAGGTCGGGCCGGGTGAGGTCCGGATCGCGGTGCGCGCCGCCGGCGTGAACTTCGCTGACACGATGGCCCGCGCCGGGTTCTATCCGGACGCCCCAAAGCCACCCTGCGTGCTGGGCTACGAAGTGGCTGGAGAAATCGAGACTGTCGGTCCAGACGTCCAGGACGTCTGGGTTGGCCAGCGCGTCATCGCTCCCACCCGATTCCGCGGCCAAGCCGAGCTGGTGACGGTCGAGGCCAGCAGCGTCCTGCCGTTGCCCGAGCATCTCAGCTTTGAGCAAGGCGCAGCGTTCTGCGTGAACTACGCCACCGCGTACGCCGCATTGATCATCATGGGCGGCCTGCGCAGCGGCAACCAAGTGCTCATCCACGCCGCCGCCGGCGGTGTGGGAATTGCCGCCGCGCAGATCGCCCGGAATACCGGCGCGGAGATCTTCGGTACCGCGTCGCGGGCCAAGCATGAAGCCATTCGCTCCCACGGGGTCCAGCACGCGATCGACTACCGAACTGATGATTTCCAAGCCGAGGTGAGACGACTCACCGACGGCAGGGGCGTGGATCTGATCATCGATCCCATGGGTCCGACCTCGTTTCGCAAGGACTATCGGATCTTGCGACCAGGCGGCCGGCTGATCATGTACGGACTGTCCGAAGCCATGGACGAGCGGGGCAGGAATATCACCAGAGCGGTGTCATCGCTGCTACGGCTGCCTACAGCGACCATGCCCTGGTGGAACGGCGCCCGGCTGCTGAACCAGAACCGGGGCGTATTCGGACTGAACCTGCTGAGCTGGTGGGACCGAGACGGCGGAATCGACCGGATCACCGCGCCGCTGATGAGCGAGATCGAGGCCGGGCGCCTCCAGCCGGTCGTCGCGACATCGTTTCCGTTCACACACGCCAGCGAAGCGCACCGCTATCTTGCCGAGCGGCGCAACATCGGGAAGGTTGTCCTCGTGCCGTCCTAAGCCGGAAAGGTCGGAGACGTAAGCACACTCATCGCCTGCCGACGGGTCCGCTGTGATCCGCCGTTCCTCCTCTAGGGAAAGATCGCTCTATGATTCGCGCGCCGGAGGCTCCGGACGAGCATCGCGGGCGGCGCATGTCCTTGGAGCGGCAGTGACTACCGCGTGGATCCTGCTAGGTGTTGGTGCGCTGCTGATCATCGGCAACGCGTTGTTCGTGGCGGCGGAGACCGGGTTGGTCACTATCGACCGGAACATGGTCGAGGCCCGGGCGGCCGAAGGGACACCCCGATTTGGCACCATCGCGGCACTCCTGCGCCGGCTGTCGACATATCTGTCGGGGGCTCAACTCGGGATCACGGTCACCAGCCTCGCGATCGGTTTGGTGGCCGAACCGTCACTCGCGACGCTCCTCCGGGGACCGCTTGAAGCATTGGGACTCAGCACCCGGGTCATCGGGGCGGTGTCGATCGGCTTGGCGTTGCTCATTGCCACGGCCGTGCAGATGGTGTTCGGCGAGCTCGTCCCCAAAAACATTGCGCTTTCCCGTCCGGTCGGCACCCTCCTGTGGGTGGTTCTGCCGCTGCTGGTGTTCACCCAAATCACGCGGCCGCTGGTGGCTCTCCTCAACGGCACGGCCAACCGGCTGCTGCGGCTCGTCGGAGTGGAACCGGTAGAGGAGCTGCGGTCGGCTCGTACGCCTGACGAGCTGGCGTCTGTTGTACGAAGGGCCGGAGCTCAGGGAGCGCTCGGGCAAGAGACGGCAGCGCTGTTGGAACGCTCGTTGAGCTTCGGTGACAAGACCGCCTCCGACGTGATGACGCCGCGCACCCGGATGCGGACCCTCCGGGAGTCCGAACCCGTGGTGGCGGTGATCGAGGCGACCAGGGCCACCGGCCACTCCCGCTTCCCGGTCATCGGGGATGGCTTCGACGACGTACGCGGATTGGTCCACGTCAAGAAGGCAGTGGCCGTACCGGAGTCCGAGCGCAATTCGACGCAGGTGCGCGACGTGATGAGCAGGCCGGTCGTGGTGACGAGGTTCATGCGGCTGGATCCGCTGTTGGACCTGCTGCAGCAGCGAGGGCTGCAACTCGCCGTCGTGGCCGATGAATACGGCGGCACGGCTGGAATCGTGACCTTCGAAGACTTGGTCGAGGAGCTGGTCGGCGACGTCGTGGACGAACATGACGCGACGGCGCCAGGCATCCGCCGACAGTTCGATGGCACCTGGCTGCTGTCAGGCTTGCAGCGGCCGGACGAGATCAGGGCCGCCATCGGTGTCGAGCTGCCTGAAGGTGCCGATTACGAGACGGTGGCTGGGCTCATCCTGCAATTTCTCGGGCGACTTCCGGACGTCGGCGACGAGGTGACGGTGCCTGGCGCCAGACTCCGGGTCGAACGCCTGGACGGCCGGCGCATCGACCGAATCCGGCTCACGCGACTCGCCGAGCAGGCCGGGGATCAGCAGGCCGAGCGCGATGGTGGCAACGCCATCGGCAAAGCCGAGGGGCCTAGCCGATGACGGTAGGACTGCTGCTGCTCTCGGTCGCGCTCATCGCCGCGAACGGCTTCTTCGTCGGGGCCGAGTTCGCCGTACTGGCAGCCCGGCGGGGCCGACTGGAGCCGCTGCTCCGTACTTCGCGAAGTGCCCGGACCGCGCTGCGCGCCATCGAGCAGCTTCCGCTCATGATCTCGGCTTGCCAGTTCGGGATCACCCTGGCCTCACTGGGACTCGGCGCACTCGGCGAACCCGCCGTAGCTGCCCTTTTGGTCGGCCCATTTGAGGCCTTACATCTTCCCCACCAGCTCATTCACCCATTGGCTCTCGCCATCGCGCTCACGCTGATCTCGGCGCTGCACATGCTGCTCGGGGAGATGGTGCCGAAGAATCTGGCTCTCGCCGGCCCGGAACGCGCGGCCGTCATCCTCGCGCCGCCGTTGCTGGCGTTCGTACGGGTCTTCCGTCCGGTGATCATCAGCCTGACCGCAGTAGCCACCGGCGTGCTCCGGCTGCTGCGCATCGAACCCGTCAGTGAAATCGGCGATGCACCGAATCGCGATGCCGTGGCGGCCCTTATTGGCGAGTCGCGGCAAGAGGGGCTGCTCGAGCCCGACCAGCATGATCTGCTCTCCGGCGCACTGGCGTTCGAGGAGCTGAACGCTAACGCCGTTCGACTGCCGCTCGACAGCCTGATCACCGTGCCACCCGACGTCACCCCGGTCCGTATCGAGGAGCTGGTCGCAGCGACCGGATTCTCCCGCTTCCCCGTCAAGGTGGAGGGCGGTGACGACTCCGCCGCCGGAGAGCTCATCGGATATATCCACCTGGCCGATGTCTTGGACACCGATCCGGTACGCCGTCACCGGCCAATCGATCGTCGATGGATCCGGCCGCTCAATGACGTACCGACCACGGCGACACTGCAGACCGTGTTGGCGTCCCTGCGACGCAGCGGGTCACACCTGGCTCGCGTCGTGGACGAAAGCGGTCAGACGCAGGGCGTCATCGCGCTCGAAGACGTCCTGGAACAGATCGTCGGCGAGGTCGCCGACTCCACTCGACTTCGTGACCTCGGCTGAGGTGTCCGGGCGAGCCGGATGGCAAAGCGCTGAACGTTCGGCGTACGCACGCCGGTTCTGCTAGCCCCGGTAGGGAACGGCAGCTCAGAGGCGGGCTGCCGGCGCTCAGCAACCCGCCTCAGGAGCGATACGTATGGCCTAGCCGCGCGGGCCACCCTTCAGGGAGTAGACGCGGACGTAGTCGAACTCCGCGGTGATGGGGGCGACTACCTGATCGGTGGCGCCCATCGAGACCAAGCCGATCAGCCCGTCACCGAGGCTGTGCGTCCAGGTGCCGCCGCGCACCCACGTCACGCCGTCCTGGCTGGTGTAGGCGGTGTAGCGCTCGGTGTCACCGCCGGCCTCGCGCTGCTCGACACCGTGCAGGTGCTCCACGACGATCCGCAGGTAGGTCCAGTCGTCACCGGGCGGGCCGACGACGGTGTTGCCGTAACGGCTCCAACCCTCGGGCACCGGGTAGAGCTCCTTGGCGAACTCCGTCTGCCGCGTCTCCCAGAGCGAGAACTCGGTTAGCTTGATGAAGTTGTCGTCGTCCTCATAGATCACCAGTCCGGCCTGGGCGTAGTTGAAGCAGCAGCCCTCGTCCGGCAGACCGGACAATCTGACCTTGGTCTCCACGACGTAGTCCCTGGTCGGAGCGTTCCGCACGAGCACCGAGGCGGTGTTGGAGTCGACGTACAGGTCGGTGTGCTCGACCTCCCAGCTCAGCAGACCGCCCGAGACGGTGGCGTCTCCGGTCCGGCCTTCAGCCCAGGACCAGTCACTGCTGAGGTTTGTGCCGCTGAACTCGTCGGACTCGAGAAGCCGGTTCACGACCAGTGGCTTGACGAGCTTGGTCTGGTAGCGGCTGCGCTCTCCCTCCTGCGCCGCCGGCGCGGGCATCTTCGTGTCGGACGCCCACGCCCCTCCGTTCACCGTCGGCCACCCATTCACCCAGTCGACCGGGTCGAGCAGGGCGGGCCGCTTGGTGAACCCGGTTCTGAAGTCGAAGAAGGGGTCCTCCTGGTCGACGGCGTGGTAGATCGTCCACCATTGCCCAGCCTCGTCCTGGAAGACGGTGTTGTGGCCAGTGCCAATCCAGCGGTTGCCATTCATGGTGAGGAACGGCGTGCCGCCGACGGCCGCCTCGAGGAAAGAGTTGCCCTCGCGGTCCACGAACGGGCCGAACGGGCTGGTGGAGCGTCCAACGAAGACGCTGTAGCCGGTCAGTGCGCCGTTGCAGCAGTTGGTGGCCGAGGCAAAGAGGTAGTAATAGCCGTCCCTGAACACGACGTTGGCGCCCTCGTAGCGGTTGCCAATCGCGATCCGGGTGTCGTCCGCCGGACTGGGAGTAGCCGCGGTCACGCCCGTCTCGGTGAAGTTCACCCGGGTGGCGAAGATGCCCCCGTAGTACGAGCCGTAGTAGAGGATGCCCTCGTCCGTGACGGTGTCGCCGAGGACGTCCGGGTCGAAGGTCCAGAAGTACGAGCACGGTCCGCCGTTGGGATCCAAACGCGGCCGCACGACCGGCTCGTCGGCGAACTCCCAAGGACCAGTGGGGCTGTCACCAACCGCCACGCCGATCGCGCTGTCGCCGCCGCAGGTGTCGGACCCACCGCCCGCGGCGGTCGTCTCGGTGACGGTGACAAACAAGTAGTACTGATCGGTCGCACTGGAGTAGACGACATCGGGGGCCCAGAAGGCAGCGGTCGGGTCGATCCAGGCCGGGATGTCGCCTCCATCGAGCGGAAAGGCGTCTCCGACGTAGGTCCAGTTGACAAGGTCGGTGGAGACCATCGTGGGAATCCGGTGGAAGACCGGGTCGCCGTCCGCGTCGACGTCCTCGTCGTTCAGCGGGTCGGTGGTGCAGTACATGTACCAGACCTGCTCACCGTTGAGCGTCTCGCCGTCCTGGCCCTTGATGACTGTCGGGTCGGCGCAGCTGTCGACCGTGCCGTCGCCCGGGATGTCGGGTGCGAGCGGGTTCTCGTAGCTCGTCGTCACCGGGCGCGTGCCCGACCCGCCAGGGGCTGCGCTCACCGGCCCGGCGAGCAGGGCCAAGGCCAGGGCGGCCAGCAGCGGCGTCAGCAACGCCGATCGGCGCCATCGTCCCCACCCTCGACGTGCTGGATGTCGTCTGGCCGCCTTGAGCATGGGTCCGCCTCCTGGTCGTCGTTCTCTCAGAACGCCATCCGCGGGGGCGGGGTGGGAACGCGTCGCCCCCGACGACGTCCGCCGTACCATACCGCGCTCGGATTCCGCTTGGTGAGCGCCACGCCTCGTGTTGGCGCGGCAACGAATCAGTCGGGCTGCCGAGCCCGTCTACGCCGATGAGGGGCTATCGGTCGCGGTGTGCCGGCGCTCGTAGCGAGCGCGAGCAGCTTTGTAGGCTTCTCGAAGGAGGCCTCGGGTGGTGTCGGCTGTGCGAGGACCGGGGTTGAGTACAGCCAGCCAGCCCATCGATCCGTACACCGGGTGACTGAACAGCCGATCCAGTTGGCTGCGATTGGTCGCCTCACCGGGGCTCGTGTCGCTAGCCAATGTGCTCATCGCCTCGCGGCCCGCTGCAATGTTGACCCGGAATACGCCGGGACGGTCCAGATCGGAGGTCGCATCGTCGGGGTAGTTCTTGGTCACGATGGTGGCGAAGGGCTGAGTTCTCGCTGGCATCTCGCCGTCCGGGGCGTAGTAGAAGAAGGTGTCGCCCCAGGCGATCTCGGGCGCGTCGTCTCCGGCCTGCGGGGTGACGGCCAAGGTCCCGTCCCAACTGCGCACCAAGTCGATGATGTCGTCGATGGTCATGGCCTCAAGCGTGGCATCCGTGCGCTAGCGAGCCCGATTCGCCTCGCGGATGACCGCCCAGGCGTCGGCCACCGGACCCACGTGCCCGAGCTTGTCCGGGTTGAGAACCGAGCGGATCGTCTGGATCCGCCCTTCGAGTATGTCGAGCGTCCAGGTGTTGAGCACCTTGTTGTCCCGGTCGCGGAAGATCGCGCCCGGCTGGCCGTTCACCTGATGCGGCTCCACTACGACGCCGATGCGGACGAACGGCGGCACGATTGTCGCGAGCAGCCGGGCTACGTTCTCGGCGCCAAAAATGCCCTTGCCCCACTGCGGGGCCTTGCCGCCGCCATCGCCGATCATCTGAACGTCGGCGGCGAGCAGTTCCCGTAACCCGTCGACGTCGCCTTCCCTGAAGGCGTCGAAGAATCGCTCGGCGAGTTCCTCGCGCTCGCGTCTGTCGGCCTCGAACCGGGGCCGACCCGTGTCCATGTGGCGGCGCGCCCTCACCGCGAGCTGGCGGCACGCCGCCTCCGACCGCCCAACGGCCGACGCGATCTCCGGGAAGCTGAACCCGAACACCTCGCGTAGCACGAAGACCGCCCGCTCGACCGCGGTCAGCCGCTCGAGTAGCAACAGGGCCGCCATCGACACCGAGTCCGCCAGCTCCGCCGACCGCGCCGGATCCTCATAGGGGTCGGTGAGCAATGGCTCGGGAAACCACTGGCCGACGTACTCCTCCCGTCGGACGCGCGCCGAGCGCAGCACGTCGATCGAGATCCGCGTGACAACGGCCGAGAGGAAGGCCTTGGTCGACGTGGGTTGTGTCGGGGAGGACTCATAGCGCAGCCAGGTCTCCTGGACCGCGTCCTCGGCCTCACTCACGCTGCCCAATAGTCGGTAGGCGATCGAGAACAGCAGCGATCGCAGCTCCTCGAACTCCTCGCTCCGGGTCATCCGAGTTCTGCTTTGAAGCCCTGCCGCCACGACGGATAGCGCAGCTCCCAGCCGAGCTCGCGCTTGGCTTTGGCGTTGGAGAACCCGCGTCCCTCGGTCATCATCGTCACCGCCGCTTCCCCGGCCAGCAGCCGGGCCAGCCACTTGGGAACCCGCATCGGCCGCTTCGCCCCTGCGCACGCAGCCAGATAAGGCAACCACTCGCTGGCCGGCGCCGGCTCGTCGTCGACAATGTTGAACACGCCCCTCGCCTCTTGCTCAACGGCCAGCACGGTCGCGCTCGCCGCGTCGTCCAGATGCACCCACGAGGTGTAGCCGGTGCCGCCCCCGACGAGCGGGAACTTGCGCTTGCGGACGAGCTCGACTTGATCGTCGGTGGCGCCCGGCCCGTAGAACGCGCCGTATCGGAGGGCGGCACCACCAGCCTTGACGACAATGTCATCGACGTGGCGGATCGCACCCGCCACCGCGTGCACCATCGTCCCGTCTTCCGGGTCCAGCGGGTCCTCCTCGGTCTTCACCCATCCGCCCTTGCGGATTCCGTTCCAGCTGGCGTAGCTCTGCGCAACGACGTGAGATACGCCGGTCGCCTCGGCGGCGGCCAGCAGGTGGTCCGTCCCCTCGGTGCGCAGCCGATTGGTGGTAGCGAACCACCGGTCGAAGTGCTTCATATCGGGCTTGCCGGCGTGCGGCACGGAAATTGCGGTCATCTGGTGCACGATCGCGTCCGGGCGGGCCGCGGCCACCGCCTCACCGACCGACATCGCATTCAGCCCGTCCATCACGACGCCATCTGCGCCCAGCTGCGCCAGCAAGTCCAGCTTGGCCGGGTCCGTCGTCGTAGCCGTCACCTGGTGGCCACGCGCCGAGAGCTGCGGCACCAGCCGCCGCCCGATGACCCCGGTCCCGCCTGCCACGAACACCCGCATGACCATCACCTTCTGATTCCAGAAATTCATCTCTGAGACCTGAGACGAGATGGCCCGCCCGTCTGTGACATCGGAGGGCAGGACCAGCCGAGGCGTTTTCTCATCTCAAGATGAATCGCGACCCAGCTTCCTGGGCATTCTTGGCTCGTATCCCATCTCAAGACGAATGGCGGCCCTTTCGGTGCGTTGCTCCAATCTGTCCTTGATCATCCCTTCGCTGTTCAGTGCACCTCGGGACTCGCGGCTGCGTGCAAGAGCGGCAGCATCACCTCGTCGACGATCTCGACGATGACGTGCTCGGGTACAGGTCCGCCGTGAATCAGGAAGTGGAAGCGCATCACCCATAGCCCAGCCTCCACTTGCCGCGTGGTGATGGTGCCTGGGCCGAGTTCGCCACGACCGACGGCCCGGCGAATCACGTCCTCCATCGCCGCCACGCTGCGGCCCCGGGTGTAGGTGCGGAGTTGGACGGCAAGCTCTGAATCGCGCAGCGCGTCGCTGACCAGGCCGCGGATGGCGGTCCCCGCCGGGCCGGCGAGCAGGTCTGCCGCTGCCCGCATGAGCGCGAGCAAGTCCCCTCGCAGACTGCCGGTGTCGACCGTAGTCGCCGGTTCCGGCAACAGGTCATAGATCGCGGCCATCACTAGTTCGACCTTGCTCGGCCAGCGGCGATAGAGCGATGCCTTGCTCGCCTTGGCCCGCTCGGCTACCCGCTCCATGCTCAGCGCTGCATAGCCCGCGAGCTCAATTTCGGCGATAGTGGCTTCAAGGATGGCCGTGTCTAGCGCATGACCGCGGCGCCGGGGCCTCGTACGGTGGTCCCCGCTCGATGCTGCAACGGCGAGGTCAGGCACTGCGTTGCTGGCAGTCATAGCGTGATCGTTCTCACCCGGCGGTGACCCGGCCGATGTTGCCGTCAACGGTGACCTGCTGCCCGTCGGCGAGCATCGTGGTTCCGCTCCCGGTGCCCATCACTGCGGGGATGCCGTATTCCCGAGCGACAATTGCCGCGTGCGAGCCGATCCCGCCCGAGTCGACGACCACGGCGGCAGCCCGCTGGAACAGCGGGGTCCAGGCTGGGTTGGTGTACGGGCAGACCAGCACCTCGCCGCTGCGCATCGCGCCGAACTCCGCAGGTTGCCTAATGATCCGTACGGGTCCGGAAGCTCGGCCGCCGCTGGCCCCAACGCCGCTCACCAGGGTGTCCTGGTCCGCGGCAGCAGTCGGATCCCGCAGACTTGCGGCCGAGAGCATGGGTACGCTGGCCAGCTCGGCGCGCCGGGTTGCGCGAGCGCGGGCAGCGGCGGACAGGCGGTCCGCTTCGGCGGCGGGGAGCCGATCAGGATCTGTGACAGCCTCTAGCTCCTCCATGCGTAGGTGGAAGATGTCCTCCGCATCGGCGAGGACCCCGGCTGCAGCCAGCCGACGACCCGCCTCCAGCAAGGTAAGTCTCAAGATCGGAATCGCCCTCACGGCGTCGAAGTGAGAGTCTTCGCGGAACCCGATTCCTGCCCGAGCGGCGTCGACCTTACGCAGCACAGCAGCTCGTCGGCGCGGTGAACGCAGTCGGCGATGCTCGAGCAAACGCCGCTCGGCTTCGATCGATGGCTTGGTCGCGGTCGTTTGTGACCGCTCCTCGACGAGCACCTTGATCATGCCCAGCGCCAGTGCGGGGTCCTCCGTCCAGCTCGGCGGCGACATCAGCAGCGGGCTCACCGTCTCGCGTTGGCCGTACTCGCCGAGGAACCGGTCCAATGCCTGGCGAAACTCGGCGAAGCGGGCCTCTGCCTCCAGTTGCCTCCCTAGAGTCGGTGGGTCGAGCGCGCTGAAGGCCTCCGTCAGCGCCGGGTCGGCTCGCACCTGGGCTGCGAGTGCCTCTAGAGCGCGATTGGCATCCGAGGTACGGGTCCGAGCGCCCGCAATAAGCGGCCCGAACAGGTCAGCCAGGCGGAGGGCCGTGAGGGCACCGCGAAGCCGCAACAGGTCGTATCCGCTACGCGGCAGGTAGTCCACGCGCAGGTCGGTGATCAGATCGGTGGCTACGAGGGTACGACGCACGAGCTGCAAGAGCTCCGCCCAGCACAGTGTCCTCGGGTCAAGACCAGCCAGCTCGTGAATGGCATGCTCGAATCGCTGGTATCGCGAATCCTCGGTCCATCGCGCCGGGTCATAGCGACGGATCCGGCCCGGCAGCCGGGCCAGTGCCGCGGGCGTGGCCCTCGTGGGACGAGGCCTGGGAGGCACGAACCCTTCGACGACACCGTCACGCTCCGGGAGCACCTCGGTGATGTCGATGCGTACTCCGGAGATCTCGGCCAGCATCCGCTCCACCATCAAGCCGATGCCGGGCTGGATCCACGCGGTCATGTCGAGCGGGTACGGGCGGACGCTCATGTAATCCAGCAGCTGGAGTCCAAGCTTGCGCTGCAAACGGCTCAGCTCAAGCGGCGGTGGCGGCAGGGCCGTCATCGGGCGGGCCTGAACCAGCCAAATCCGGCCGTCGGCGTACGCCCACTCGATATCCTGCGGCCCGCCGAAGTGAGCTGCGACCTTCCGACCCAGGGCGGCAAGCTGGGTCAGAACCGGATCGGGCAGTGCGGCACCACCGGGGCTGGCCTCGGTCGAGTGGGCGACACCACCCCCTGCTGTGCTGTGAATGACGACCTCGCGTCGGCCCGGCGTACGCTCTCGAACCTGGCCTCGGCTGTCCACGACGTAGTGATCAGGGGTGACGAGCCCGGCCACGATGGCTTCACCCAGCCCCGGGTTGGCATCGACCACGACCTCATCCCGGTTGCCGGTGACCGGGTTCGCGGTAAACATCACCCCCGCGAACTCCGCGTCCACCATCCGCTGCACCACGACCGCAATCCGCAGGTTGTCCGAGTCGACCTGCAGCCGGTGGCGGTAGGAAATGGCCCGCTCGGTCCACAACGAACCCCAGCAACGCCGTACGGCGTCCAGCAGTGCTTCCTCCCCGACAACGTTCAGGTAGGTGTCTTGCTGGCCCGCGAACGCGGCACCGGCCAGATCTTCCGCGGTCGCGCTGGAGCGAACCGCCACCGGCACGCCACCCAGATCCGCGTACGCCGCTTTGATGGCCGCTGCCATCTTGTCGGCGATCGTGACGTTCTCGAACGCTGCGCGAATCGTCGCGCTATCACCCGCGGCGAGTCCATGGGCGATGACGGCGGCGAGCCCCGCCTGTTCTACGACGATCGCGTACGCCTCGGTCGAGACGATGAACCCGTCGGGGACTGGGAAACCGCCTTGCATCAGTTCACCGAGGTTGGCTCCCTTGCCTCCCGCGAACGTCATGTCGCCACGCCGTACGGCGCCGATCCGAGTCACCAGCCGCTCGTCGCGGCCAGCGAGTGTCTCAACCATGATCATCCCTTCCGATGTCTGCCGCGGTCGGAGGTGCCGGCGCTCGGACCGCTGGATCGTCGACGTACGCGGTGTCGCGCAACGGGCGCGCGGGCAACGCAAGCGCGAGCAGAAAGGCGATGCCGAGCAGCGGAGCTACATAGCCAAAGACCGGCGGAACTGCGGCACCAAAGGCTGCCGCGACGGCCGCCTGCAGATCGGCGGGCAGCGCATGCAGGCGCTCCGCCGACAGCCCGCCCCCACCGCCGGGAAGCCGGTCGACGACGGTTTGAGGCAGGCGCTCGACGAACCGCAGCGTGATCATTGCGCCAACGACCGCGACACCCGCGGACGCACCGATCTGGCGCAAGAACGTGACTGTCGAGGTGGCCGTACCGAGGTCGGCGCGCGGAGCGCCGTTCTGTGCCACCAGGATCATCACCTGCATCGTCATGCCGATTCCGAAGCCGATCAGCAAGAGAAACGCGAGCATCGTCGGAGTGGGCGTGTCCGGATCTACGGTGGCGAGCAATGCCAACCCTCCGGTCGCGAGTGCGGTACCCATGATCGGGAACATTCGGTAGCGCCCGGTACGGCTGATCAACTGCCCGGAGATGATCAAGGTGATGATCACGCCCGCCATCAAGCAGGTCACCACCAGTCCAGCGCGCGTCGAGGATACTCCGGTGGCGATCTGCACGTAAGACGGCAGATAGCTCACCGTTCCGAATAGTGCGAACCCGATCAAGAAGCTGATGGCCGTCGAGATGGCGAAGCTACGATCTCGAAACAGTCGCAGCGGCAGAATGGGGTCGGCTGCCCGCCGAGCGGTCAGCAACCAGGCCGCGGTAGCAGCGACGGCTACCACGATCAGCACCGGCACTGCCCAGGCCGGGTCGTGGCCGGCACGGCCGGCGATGCTGGGAAGCAACACCACGGCCAGCACGGCGATCGCCAGCAAGATCGCGCCTGCATAGTCGATCGGCGGCCGGGCCTGCGGCACCGGCAACCGCAGTGTGCGGCGGACCATGATCAACGCCAGCAGACCGAGAGGCAGGTATCCGGCAAAGATCCAACGCCAACTCAACCGATCAACGACCAACCCGCCCACCAGCGGACCAACAACCGCGGCCAGGATGTAAACGCCGCTGAGCAGCCCCAGGTAGCGTCCGCGTTCCCGCGGACTGACCACCTCGCCCAGGACCGCCTGCGCGCCGATCATCAAGCCGCCGCCGCCCACGCCCTGGATGATGCGTGCGACCACTAGTGCGGCCATTGACTGGGCGACACCGCAGAGAACGGCACCGCCCATGAAAACGCCGATTGCGACCAGGAGCACCCGAGGGCGACCGAAGCGGTCCCCCAGCTTTCCGTAGGCCGGCATGACCACCGTCGCGGCGACCAGATAAGCGGTGACGACGGCCGGTATTTGATCAATGCCACCGAGATCGCCAGCCACCGCAGGTAGGGCTGGGGCCATGATCGTCTGGTCGAGAGCGCCGAGCAACATGACCAGCATCAGCCCGGGCAGGACCCGCCTCACGGGCGGGTGGTCTCTGGCGATGCGCTCGGACCGTGCGGCCACGTGGAACATGGAGTGCTTCCCGATGCCTCGAATAGAGAACTAGACGTTCTCTATTCAGAGTAGAGTTGGACACCTGATTCCGCAACCCGTACCCGGCGGCTCACGTGGCTCCCGTACGTGGCGGGCAGGTCGTCAGAGCTTCCGCGCCTCGCGCGGGTCTCTAGACCTCGAGGCGCTCGCTGGACATGCTGGTGTAAGGCCGCGATGGCTTCCCGTGGCGATGCACAAGATCAAGGAGATGACTCGATGAAGCTCGCACCCGGTCTGCACCGCATCGGCTCGGATCTCATCAATGCTTATCTGGTTGAGGATGCTGCGGGGCTCACGATCGTCGACGCTGGTCTGCCCGGGCACTGGCGGGAGCTGGAGCGGGAGCTTAGCCAGCTGGGCTACGCGCTTGATGACGTTCGGGGCATCGTGCTGACTCATGGCGACACCGACCACATCGGCTTCGCGGAACGGCTCAGGCAGGGGAATCGCATCGTGGTACACGTCCATGAGCTCGATGCCGCCCGGGCGCGCGGTGAAATCAGTAAGCCCAACACGGGCTGGGGGCCCATCAAGATACGTCCGCTATTGGGGTTCCTTTGGTACAGCGCCCGACACGGCGGGCTCCGCACACGGCCTGTCCGCGAGGTCGCGACCTTTGCCGACGGCGACACGCTCGACCTGCCCGGATCCCCGCAAATCATTCACATTCCGGGTCACACCCCCGGGAGCGTCGCCCTGCACGTACCAGGGGTGGACGCGTTGTTCGTTGGCGACGCCATCACCACCGGCAACGTGCTGACCGGCGAGCGTGGTCCCAGGCCCGCGCCCTTTACCCTCGACCCGAAGCGGGCGTTGGAGTCGCTCGCCAAATTGGAGGTTGTCCAGGCCACCTGGGTGTTGCCCGGGCACGGAGCGCCGTGGCGCGGCGGTGTAGCAGAGGCAATCCGCCAGGTTCGACAGGTTGCCGCTGGTCGACCGAACTGAGGCCTATCGAGCGCCCGCGCCTGACCCACGGACGCGGAGGTTCGCATCATATCGAAACTGTGTTTGAATATTGCATGCGATGGGCCGGCCAGGAAATCTCAGACGCTGCTCCGGCGGACGTGGACGCCCTGCCCGGCATGGAGCGCCTGCAGAGCCTGGTACGTACGGTCCGCACTCCAGAGTTCGACGGCATCACCTTTCACGAAGTCCTGGCGAAGTCTGCGCTGAACCGCGTGCCGACGGCGGCTCGGGTGCCGTTCAACTGGACCGTCAATCCCTACCGAGGCTGCAGCCACGCCTGCACGTACTGTTTCGCCCGGCGCACCCATACCTATCTTGATCTTGACGCCGGGGCGGACTTCGACAGTCAGATCATTGTCAAGATCAACGTTGCCGAGGTGCTGGCTCGCGAGCTGCGGCGCCCATCCTGGACTCACGAACCGGTGGCGCTCGGCACCAATACCGACCCGTATCAACGAGCCGAGGGCAGATACCGGCTGATGCCGGGGATCATCACCGCGCTCGCGGAGACCGGCACGCCGTTCTCCATCCTCACCAAGGGAACCATGGCGCGCCGGGATTTACCGCTGCTCGCAGGAGCAACTGAACGGGTCCACGTCAGCATGGCTGTTTCGATCGCCCTAGCGGACGAGCAGATCCATGAAGCGCTGGAGCCCGGTGCGCCGACACCGAAGGCGAGGCTGGCCCTGGTCCGGGCGATCACCGATGCCGGCCTGCCGTGCGCGGTGCTGGTCGCGCCGGTCCTACCGATGATCACCGACAGCAACGATGATCTTGATCGCATCCTGGCCCACGTCGCGGCCGCTGGAGCGACCCGAGCTACGGTCTTTGCGCTGCATTTGCGGCCCGGCGCACGAGAATGGTTCCTGCGCTACCTGGCAACCTGTTACCCGCAGCTGGTAGAGGCCTACAAGGAGCTGTATCGCGGCAGCGCCTATGTCTCACGCTCCTACTCCTCAGATCTCGCTCGCCGGGCGGCGGTCCTTCTGCGCCGGCATGGGCTGGACGGCCTTGGTCGGCACCGGACGAGCGTTGCCAGCCCCGCCCGCGCCGATCCCGTTGCCCTCAACGATCAGCCTTCTCTGCTCTGACCATCGGACGGCGTCGGGCATGCTTGCTGACATGGGTTTGCTCCTTTTGACGGACGCTGGACTGGTGGGATGCAGCTGAGGTTGACGCGGGGACGG
>DASQUD010000146.1:0-13970 GCA_035641455.1 Propionibacteriaceae bacterium
TACGCCGCCTCTGGTGGCCGGGCCCGGACCACTGTGCGGACCGGGTTTCCCGCGGGATCTGTCCACAGCGTCGACCTGCTGGAGCGTCCGTTGGACATCGGCCAGACCTGGGCCGACCCGAGCGCAGCAACCGTTGTCCTCCGCCCGTTCCAGATCGCGTCTTTGCGCTATTCCCGATGATCCGCTGGTGCTGAGATCAACGACTTCCCGTACAGCCGTCGGCCGAGCGGCAGCTATTGCGTCGAAGAGTCCGCGCCGAACCGTGCCCTGGCCTCCACCGGGATTAGCGGTCGCTCGCCCCGCACCTTGAGCTGCTGGACGGCCCAGGCGTTGCCGTCGGGGTCAACGAAGCCGAAGAACGTGCCGCCGTCGCGCTCGTCGAAGACGGTGATTTCACTTGCCTCGACCCCTCGGTTGAGCAGTTGCCGTCGTGCTATCTGGGCGTCGGCAACCACGAGCTGAAGCCCGCGCATCGACCCTGGTGCCATCTCCTGCTGGCTCGGCAGATTCCCGATCACGATGGAGCATCCCGAACCGGGCGGTGTCAGCTGCGCGATGTCCATCTGCTCGTTCACCGTGTGGTGATCAAGGTCGAACCCGACTTGATCGCGGTAGAACGCGATCGAGCGGTCGATGTCGCTCACCGGCAGTACCACCACTTCAAGTGTCCAGTCCATCGATTCGTCCTTCCGATTGATCATTTCTCCTGGTCGTCGAACATTCCGTGTCGACGGGGTAGTTCTTACCTAGAGCGGATCACGAGCCAGGTCTTCCGGCTAGAAGGATATTGAGCAGACCATCGCGCGCCATTGCGGGCCCCGGATCGCTGAGAGGCCGTAAAGGGGACAGCATCGCGTCTCGCGATGTGTCGGCGGCCGCCATGCCGCAGCTCATCACCTCTTGACAAGTCAGCTGTGGGTGATATTGACTACGCAGTCAAGCCCGTGACTACGTAGTCAGGAGGCGGGCATGTATGAGTCGGCGGCCGCAGGCGCTCGGTCGGCGGTCATGATCGATGTGGCACGTTTGGCGGGTGTGTCACAGAAGACCGTGTCGCGGGTCGTCAACGGCGCACCTCATGTTCGTCCCGATGTGCGCGAGCGTGTGAAGCGCGCGATCGAACAGTTGGGTTACCGCCCGAATGTCGCAGCTCAAGCGTTGGCGCGGGAGCGTAGCCACACGATTGGTGTGCTGGCCCTTGGGACGCGTCTCATCGGACCGTCGCGACGGGTTTTCACCCTTGAGCACGAGGCGCGGCGCCTGGGCTACACCATGGCTTTCACGTCCGTCCCGGACCTCTCTGCGCGGCATGTTGCCGATGGAGTTGACGCATTGTTGCGCCAAGGGGTGGAAGGCCTGGTGGTGGAGGTGCCGACCCACTTGATCGAAATCGACCCAGCCCAGCTTGGCGGGATTCCCGTCGTGACAAGCGCCGGCTGGATCACCGGTGTTCCGCATCAAGCCGTTGTCGACATAGACCAAGCCGAGGCGTGTCGAGAGCTGACCGCTTACCTCCTCCAGTTGGGACACCGCACGGTCTGGCACGTGGCGGGGCCGCGCGGCTGGGATGCGGCGCAGAAACGCGTGAGCGGTTGGCGCTCGGCCCTCCGCGATGCCGGTCTTCGCGCTCCTCGAGTGTTATACGGCGATTGGTCGGCCGCCTCGGGCTACGAACAAGGCCGCAAACTAGCTGCTCGCGACGATGTTACCGCTGTCTTCGCCGCCAATGACCACATGGCGATGGGGATCCTCCGGGCGCTCCACGAGGCCGGCCGGGAGATCCCCGGGGACGTCTCGGTCGTCGGGTTCGACAACGTTCCGGAGGCAGAGTTCCAAATGGTGCCGCTGACCACGGTCGGCGTGGACGCGGACCAGGTTGCACAACGCATTCTGGCCGAGCTCTTACACATGATCGAAGGCGGCAAGCCAGCTGCCGACTCGGTCACCATTTCCGGCACTCAACTCATCACCCGCTCCTCGTCCGGTCCCGTTCGCCGGCAGCAAGCCCTGTCCGACCGTCCGCGAGGGCATACAACTTCATCCAATGGCACATCACCAACATGATCGAAAGGACAGCGATGTCTGCTACACCAATCACCCGACGGAAGTTCTTGATCTCGACGGCGGCGGCTGCCTCGAGCACCTGGTTTCTCGCCGCGTGCGGCGGTTCGAACGAGGAGAGTCCAGGTCCGGCCGCCCAGTCAGCATCGGCGGTCTCGCAGTCCGATATCGACAAGGCGCTCGATACCGAGACCACGCTGACGTTTTGGACCTGGGTGCCTGACATTCAAAAAGAGGTCAAGTTGTTCACCACCAAGTACCCGAAGATGAAAGTGAATGTGGTCAACGTCGGCCAGGGCGCCCCCCACTATCAGAAACTGCGGACCGCGATCCAGTCCGGCCAGGGTGCGCCAGACGTGACCCAGGTCGAGTTCCAATACATCAATTCCTTCACGCTAGGTGAGGGGAACCTCCTCGACCTCACCCCGTACGTACCGGCGACGCTGAAGGATTCCTATCCGGACTGGGTGTGGTCTCAGGTCAACACCAACGGCGGATTGTGGGGAATACCGCAAGACACCGGCCCGATGGGCCTGCTCTACCGAGACGACCTGCTGAAAGCTGCGGGGCTCGAGGCGCCGAAGACCTACGACGACTTCGCTGCTGCGGCGGAGACATATCACTCGAAGAACTCAAAGAGCTACCTCGTCAACGTCGCCCCGAACGAACCTGGCCAATTTGTCGCGTACCTTTGGCAGGCGGGCGTCCGGCCCTTCACCTTCGACGGCCAGCAGACCGTCAAGGTGGATCTGGCCAACGACGAGGCGAAAAGGGTGGCCAAGTTCTGGGGGGACCTGGTGACCGCCGGCACCGCCTCCAACGACCCAGACTTCAACGACTCGTGGTATCAGGGCTTGGCCAACGGCAAGTACGCCACGCTTCCCATCGCAGCCTGGGGGCCGGTTTTCCTGCAGGGGACGGCGGGGAAGACGTCCGGAAAGTGGCGGGCGGCTGATTTACCGCAGTGGGATGCCAGCAAGATCGTTTCCAGCAACTGGGGTGGCTCCACCGACGCCGTGCTCAAGTCGAGCAAGAACCAGATCGCGGCGGCCCAGCTCGCCTTGTACATCAACACCGACAAGGAGTCCGCGCTGACGCTTGCCAACGAACAGTTCCTGTTCCCGGCGATGAAAGAGATCCTGGCTGATCCCAGCTTCGTCAACCAGGAAGCGAAGTTCTACGGCGGCCAGAAGGTCAACGAGAAGTTCGCGCAGATCTCCGAAACGGTCACGCCAGACTTCGGCTGGCTGCCCTTCATGGACGTCGTGTATTCGAGCTTCAACGAGACCATCGGCAAGGCGTTCGCCGACAAGACCGACGCCGTGGCGGGCCTCCAGGCATGGCAGGACGCCTGCGCGAAGTACGCCAAGGACCAGGGCTTCACGGTCTCCTGACTTTGTTGGCGCCTGGCATCCGTGCCAGGCGCCCGCAGTCCCAGCCCGGAAAGGGGGCTTATGTCTACCCTCGTCGACGCCGCGCCGCCCCAACCCACCACATCGTCGCCGCGGCACGCGCGCACCACCACAGCCAAGCGGCGTCAGTACGCAGCGGCCTACACCCTCGTATTGCCGTTCTTCGTCATCTTCCTCGCCATGGTCATCCTGCCGCTGTTCTACGCCGGATACCTGTCGCTTTTCAGGAAGCGGCTGATCGGCGGCACGAGCTTCGCCGGCTTTGACAACTACGTGCGCGCCCTGACCGATCCGCTGTTCCTGACCTCCATCGGCCGGATGGGGATCTTCCTGGTCGTGCAGGTGCCGATCATGCTCGCCTTGGCTTTGTTCTTTGCACTGGCGCTGGACAGCGGAATGATGAAGCTCGCCAAGTTCAGCCGGCTCGCCATCTTCGTGCCCTACGCCGTGCCGGGGGTTGTCGCCACCTTGATGTGGGGCTACCTGTACGGCCCCGACTTCGGACCGTTCGCTCAGATCAGCGAGGCCCTGGGGTTGCCGCCGCCGCCGTTCCTCACCCAGACAGGCATGTTGTTCTCGATCATGAACATCGTGAACTGGGAGTTCATCGGCTACAACATGATCATCATCTACGCGGCGCTTCGGTCGATACCCAGCGAACTGTACGAAGCGGCGCGAGTCGACGGTGCTTCCGAACCTCGGATCGCCTGGTCGATCAAGATTCCGGCTGTTCGACCAGCTCTGCTGCTCACAGTCATCTTCTCGGTCATCGGTACGTTCCAGCTCTTCAACGAACCCCAGCTGATGCGCACCCTGGCCCCTACCGTTATCGGTACGGCCTACACGCCGAACCTCTACGCCTACAACGTCTCGTTCGTCAACCAGGACGCGAACTACGCGGCGGCCCTGGCGTTCTTGCTAGGCATCGTCATCATGATCGTCTCCTACATCGTCCAACTGTCAGCCCAACGCAGGGAGCGTCGCTCATGACCGCCACAACTCCCGCCCGCGTGGCGGCCATTCCAGGCGCCTTGGATGAGGAAACACCTCCCGGACGGAATCCGGTGCGCACACCGACGAGCTGGCTGCTGACCGTCTTGATGCTGCTCTGCGTGGGCTACTTCCTGCTACCGCTGTTCTGGCTGCTCGTCGCTTCTACCAAGTCCAACGACGACCTGTTCAGCAGCTTCGGCTTGTGGTTCGCCGACTTCAACCTGTTGGAGAACATCCGAACAGTGCTGACATTCCAGGACGGCGTCTTTATCCGGTGGGCACTCAACTCGCTGATTTACGCCGTCGTGAGTGCGGTCGGCGCCTCGGTACTTGCCACGGCGGCTGGATACGCGTTCGCCAAATATCAGTTCCCCGGCGGCACGATACTGTTCTCGATCATCCTGGGCGCGATCATGATTCCCATTGCGGCGCTCACGGTGCCCACCTACCTGCTTTTCGCCCGGATGGGGCTCACCGATAGCTACTGGGCCATCATCCTGCCCTCACTGGCTCTCCCGTTCGGTGTCTATTTGATGCGGGTGTACGCCGCCGACGCCGTAGACAGCGCACTCCTCGAGGCCGGACGGGTCGACGGTGCCGGCGAGCTCCGGTTGTTCTTCACCGTTGCTTTCCGGCTGCTGCTGCCTGGTTCGGTGACTGTGTTGTTGTTCGCGCTCGTCGCAACGTGGAACAACTACTTCCTGCCACTGATCATGCTCAACTCATCTGAGTTGTACCCGCTCACGGTGGGGCTCGCGCTCTGGCAGCAGACCGCCGCCGGCGGATCAGGTTCCCAGGCGCTTTTCTCCACCGTGATCACGGGCTCGCTGTTGTCAATCGTGCCGCTCGTCCTTGCTTTCCTGTTCCTGCAGCGCTATTGGCAGTCCGGCCTGGCGACCGGTGGCGTCAAGGCCTGACCACGAAAGGACACCACAAGTGATTCCACCAAGGGAGCGAGTGCTCTTCGGGGCGGCGTACTACCACGAATACCAGCCTGCCCCTCGGCTCGATGCCGACTTGGACCTGATGACCGAGGCCGGCTTCTCAGTGATCCGGGTCGGGGAGTCGGTATGGAGCACCTGGGAACCCGAGGAAGGACAGTTCGATCTGGACTGGCTCGCCCCCGTACTCGACGGTGCCAATCAGCGCGGCATCGCAGTCATCCTCGGCACGCCGACGTACGCCGTCCCGCCGTGGTTGGCCCGCCGCTACCCGGAGATAGCGGCTGAGCCCAAGACTCGGCAACCCATGCCCTGGGGCAGTCGGCAAGAGATCGACTACACCCACCCAGCGTTCAAGTTCTACGCCGAACGAGTCGTCCGCAAGATCATCTCCCGGTATGCCGACCACCCGGCCGTAATCGGCTACCAGGTCGACAATGAGCCGGGCCTGCTGTTGTTCCACAACCACGGGGTCTTCCAACGATTCGTCGACGAGCTCCGCCACCGCTACCAGACGGTGGCGGCCCTCAATGACGCGTGGGGGTTGGTGTACTGGTCTCACAGGCTCAGCACCTGGGCAGATCTATGGACACCAGATGGCAATTGGCAACCGCAGTACGACCTCGCATGGCGGGAGTTTCAGGCCAAGCTGACGACGGAGTTCATTGCCTGGCAGGCCGGTATCGTCCGGGAGTACGCCCGGGAGGACCAATTCGTGACGACCTGCATCTCCTACGATCGGCCGACCGTGGACGACGCGAACCTGACTGCTGCACTTGATGTGACCGCCGGTAACCCGTACTACGCCATGCAGGATGCGCTCGCCGTACCCAGTACTCGGGTGGCGCCCCAGGGTTGGACAACCTCCGGGGCGTGGAGCCTGTTTCTCTCTGCCGACCGGATGTATGCCTCCAAACAGACGCCATTCCTGATCACCGAGACCAACGCCGGCGCGATCGGCGGATCATCGATGAACTTCCCCGCCTACGACGGGCAGTGGCGTCAGGCAGCCTGGGCGTTCGTCGCCCGGGGCGCTGAGATGATCGAGTATTGGCACTGGCACACCAACCACTTCGGCACCGAGACCTACTGGATCGGCATCCTCCCGCACGACCAGCAGCCGGGACGGGTCTATGGGGAGCTGAGCCGCCTGGGCGCGGACTTCCAGAGGGCTGGCTCTCGTGTTGTCGGGCTGCGTCCCGACGCCCAGATCGGCCTGCTCTACTCGGCTCGGTCCAAGTGGGGGCTGGCGTTCCAGGCGGCCTTCCCCAAACCGGGCCAGGGCAGCCTCGCCTGGTCGCCGGACGACATGGATCAGCGCTCCTACCATCGGATCCTTGAGGCCTTCTACCGCGGCACGTTCGACGCGGGTGTTCCCGCCCGACTCATCCACGATGTCCAGCTCATCGGACCTGAGGGCAGCCGGCTTCTCGAGCCGGCCGATCTGGCCGCCGAACTGCCGGTGCTCGTCGTAGCGGGTCTGCTAGTCGCCGACGACGCCCTGCTGACGTGGCTCCGGGAATACGCGGCTGCCGGCGGTCACCTGGTGATCGGCCCACGGACCGGCTACGGAGACGAGCAAGGCCGCGCTCGAGTGGAGGTGAAACCAGCACACCTCGCAGAGGCCGGCGGCGTGCGCTACCAAGAATTCTCCAATCTCGCTGACGCGCTGCCGGTAGTGGGGGAGACGGATGCGATCAGCTTGTCCGAAGGGGCTGCAGCGACTGACTGGGTCGACGGGCTGATCAGCGACGATGCGAAGGTCATTGTCGGCTACGACCATCCCCACTTCGGCCGATTCCCCACAGTGGTGTCGAGTGAGCACGGTCGCGGTCGGATCACCACGGTCGGCACTGTGCCTAACGATGTCCTTGCCGCTGACCTCGCGCGATGGCTTTCACCGGTCCAGAATCAGAGCTGGGGATCCCTCCCCCCGTCGGTTACGGTCAACTCGGCGACCAATGGTGCTGGCGAGCGGATCCACGTCGTCCACAACTGGAGCTGGACTCCCGTACACCTCATTCTTCCGCAGAACATGACCGATCTCCTCGGCGGCGGTGAAGCACCGACGAGCGACCTGGAGCTCGGCGCCTGGGACGTCCGAGTTCTCGCTGAATGACGGAGGGCGCGTCTGGGAACTTGTCACCCCGACGTGGTCGGTGGAGGCCCGGCCGAGGGCCCCGGTTGCGATGAGTTCCGGCTGGGTTGCGAGTCTGTTCTGGTGACCGTCGTAGGACACGTCTACGACGCCGCCTGCGACGAGACACCACGGAGGACACCATGACCACCATGCCGAGTGACCCCACCACCGCGCTGCCCGGCCGCCCGCCGGTGGTCGACCTAGCTACCTGGCAGGCGGCCCGTGACGAACTGCTGGTACGCGAGAAGGCCCACACCCGCGCGGGCGACGCCCTCGCCGCGGCCCGCCGTCGGCTGCCGATGGTGGAGCTCGACGGGACGGTCGAGGTCGTCGGAGCTGACGGCCCGGTCCCGTTCCTGGACCTGTTCCAGGGCCGCGACGAGCTCGTGGTCTACCACTCGATGTGGTACGACGGCGCGCCGCACCAGGGGCAGTGCGAGGGCTGCACCTTCAACCTGTGGCACCTGAGGGACGCGGTCTACCTCAACGCCCGTGGCGTCTCGTTCGCCGTCTTGACCTCGGGCCGTTGGGACGAGGTGGCCTCATATGTCGAGTTCATGGGTTACACGCAGCCCTGGTATTCCGTGCGGGGCGTGGAGGCGGCCCTGCTCGCAGAGGAGGGACACATCATCTGTTTCCTGCGCGACGGGGACCGGGTGTTCCTCACCTACTCCACGACCGGCCGCGGCAACGAGCCGGTCGACGAATCCTTGGGCCTGCTCGACATGACGCCCTACGGCCGCGGCGAGGCGTGGGAGGACAAGCCCGAGGGTTGGCCGGAGGGCCGCCACGCGTGCTGGTACTGGCGCTCGGACGGGGACGGAAACGCCACCTGGGGCCCGACCAGCCGCCCCGTGCCGCAGTGGACCCGCCCCGGCGCGACCCCCGTGGAGACCCTCGGCCGGCACGACCACCACCACTGACTCGCCTTCGTCGACGGCGTCGGCAAAGGCGCAACCGCCTCACCCGTTGACCCAGTTCACATACGCCCTCTGAGAGAGGCTCATCGATAATCGACGGGTGATCTGGCGACCCGGGTTAGCCGCTGCCCGGCTCTCGTCGGTCGCTGACCTCCGCGTCGTGCGCGTTGACTGCCTCGTACACGTTGCCATGAATGTGATCCATGCCGATTTGCTCGAGCACCCCCTCCCGTTCCAGCGTGGCGGCAACGGCCAGTTTGAGGCGAGCCAGCCGCAGCGTTATACCCGACTCTTCAGTGAGCTGAACGACCTCGGCCACCTTCGCGGAACCTTGTGAGTCGATGAAGTTGATGCCCTCGCAGTCGAGCACAAGGTCGGTCACACTGGTGCTCCCAAGGACGAGGTCTCGGATCCGATCTTCGAGAGGGTCGGCGGTCGCAAAGAACAGGCCACCGTCGAGCCGCACGACGACCACACCGGCGGTCTGTTCATCATCCGGGTAAGCGGAGATGTCGCGGTAAGCCTGGCTTCCCGCCTGACGCCCGAGCACCGGCATGTTGGGATGGGTCGTCACGGCGATCAGCCAGAGCAACGAGACCGCGATGCCGATCACGACTCCGGCGAGGACACCGACCAGCAACGTCGCCACGATGGCTAGTAACGCGATCCAGAAGTCGAAGCGCTGGACGCGTGCCAGCCGCCGCAGCTCGGCGACGTCCATCATGCCGAAGACCACCGCCTCGATGATCAACGCAGCGAGCACCGCCTTCGGCAGCGCCGAGAATAACGGCGCTAGGAAGAGCAGTGTCAGGAGCACGGTGAGGCCGGAGACGATGGACGCGACACCGGTCTTGGCGCCGGCGTGGTCGTTGAGCGAGCTCGCCGAGAGGCTGGTTGACACAGGCATGCCCTGAAAGACTCCGGAGCCGGTGTTCGCGATCCCCTGGGCGATCGACTCCTGATTGATATCGATTTGGTACCTGTGCTTGGCAGCGAACGCCCTGGCGTCGCCCGCCGTCTGCGAGAAGCCGATGAGCAACAATGCCACCGCGGCGGTGAGCACCGTCCCTACGTTGTCCCACAGCAACTCTCCATCAGGCACGCTGAATTCGGGTAGCCCGCTTGGCACATCACCTACCAGAGCCACGCCGTGTTCCCCGAGGTTGAACAGCCAGCTTGCTAGCAGACCGCCGACGACCAGGACAAGGGCGCCAGGAACGCGAGGGGCCACGATGCGTAGACCGAATACGACGACAAGTGCGATGACACCGACCACCACGGTGCTCAGATGTGCGTCACCGAGGGTGCCCAGCCACGACCACAGCTCCTGCGGCGCAGTCGATCCCGTCGCATCCGTACCGGTGAGCTTCGGCAGCTCGCCGATCACGACGTCGAGCGCGGCGCCGAACAGGAAACCAGTGACAACCGCTCGGGACAAGAACTGGGCGATCCAGCCCATCCTTGCCACGGCGAGGACAAGGAAGAGAAGCCCGGACACCAGCGTGATCGCAGCGACAAAGACTGCGGCATCCGCTTCGTTGGCGATCCCGGCAGCTAACACTGCACTTGCGGCAACGGCGGCGAGCCCCGAACTCGGGCCCATCGAAATCTGCCGGCACGTACCGAAGATTGCGTAGAGGATGGCACCGACGGCGGCGGCATAGAGGCCGTTCTGCAAAGGGATTCCAGCGATCCCTGCGTAACCGAGGTTCTTAGGAATGATCAAAGCCGCTACGGCCACCCCCGCGATCAGGTCATCACGCAGCCACCCGCGGTTGTACGACCGCAGCAAGCCGAGGATCGGTAACCAGCGTCCGATCGGCGCTGAGCTCGGCTCCCGACCAAGACGCCCTTCCGTGCCGCTCACGGCATCGCACCTCCGGCCGACCCTTCAGATCCGGCGACCCGCCGCCTCTGGAGAGCGGGGGTCGACCTCCAAAGTGGCCGCCCCCCGGTTGGCGGCGCCTCACCCGTACAGGGTGGAATCGGGTGGCCAGGGAGGAGCCGCCCTTGAAGGGCGGCGGGTTCCATCTCCTCCGATCAGTCCTTGACGGTCAATGTCACGCAGCATCGATTTTCGCCCGCTTCGAGGCGGGCATCGAGCAGGCCTGGCGCGATGGATTGGGTAAGTGACGTGATGACCGTGTGGTTGATTTGGCAGACGAGTTCGGTGTGACTGCGGGCCAGAGCGTGGAACGGGCAGTTGGCCAAGATGAAGGTGCGGCCGTCTCCTCGCGGTTCGTATCCGTGCTCGCTGAGGATTTTGAGCACGAGGTCGACAGGGGCACCGGCTGACGATGGCCGGTCCGTCGCGGCTTCGGCCATGGCAGTTCCGTGCGCGGACGCGGCTTCGCTGACAGCCTCAGAGATCGGGATTCCAGTCCGAGTGGCATTGGTGATGGCCTCGGCCAGGATCTCGCCTGCAAGCTCGTACTCGCGCGCCGGAAGAGCGACGGTGAACTCCTTGCGGCCGCGTCGGTACCGCTTCGCGGGTCGTCCGGCGCCTGGTCCGGTGCGTCCAGTGAGCCGGACGTAGTCGGTTTCCAGCAGCCCCTCGGCCTCGAGCCGGTCAAGGTGGAACTTCGCTTGATGGCGGGCGATGCCGACTGCCTCAGCGGCCTGGTCACGACTGACGGGTTCGGCCTGCGAGCAGACGAATCGGTACAGGTGGCGGCGAACGGAGTCGGCCAGCACGCCGATCCCCGCCACATTCCGATCGAAGTTCTCCACGTGCGCCTCACTAACGGACGAATATCTTGACGTTACACCTCGAGCGGTCTAACGTTGACTTCATTATCCGATAATGCTCGTCGTTGGAAAGGTCGTTGGATGCAGATCGCTGCTCTTGTCATCACCAGGATGATCACCGCCGGATTCGGGTTCTTTCATGCTGATCAGGTCGGCGGAGGAGAAGACTGACATGCCATCTGCGACGGCTTCCGGAGCTGTGGTTGTCGATCTGGAAAGAGGCGGGCTGCATGGCCGCGCCGTTAGAGGGCAGCCGGACATCGAGGAGGCAGCCCGGGCGGCTCGCGACTTCCTTGAGGCCTTGGGGGTGTCCTGCGCCGGCCCGGGCATGGCCAGAAGCGCGGTGCGGATGGCGGAGGCGTACGCGGAGATGCTGACCCCCCGAACGTTCGAGATGACCACCTTTGGCAACGACGAGGGCTACGACCAACTCGTGGTGGTGAAGGCTATCCCCGTCCAGTCGGTGTGTGAACATCATCTGCTGCCCTTCCTTGGGCTCGCCCATGTGGCGTACCTGCCCGCCGAGCGGATCCTGGGACTGTCCAAGGTCGCGCGAGTAGTGGAGATGTTCGCCCGCCGGCCACAGGTGCAGGAGCGGCTGACCCAGCAGGTCGCCGACTGGCTCGACACGCACCTCCGCCCAAAGGGCGTCGGCGTGGTGGTTGAAGCAGAGCACACCTGTATGACCTTGCGCGGCGTCCGCGCGAGCGGTGCTTTGACCCGTACGTCCGCCCTGGCCGGGGTCCTTCGCGAAGACGCGTCGACCCGCGCCGAGTTCTTCGCCGTCTTGAACCGCTAGTGACGCGACAAGTCGTAAGCAAGGAGGAAATGGATGTCCAGTGACGGCAGAGGGTGTGTGGTGGTGGGTGCAGGACTCGCGGCCGCGACCGTTGCCCAGACCTTGCGAGAGGGTGGCTTCGACCATCCGGTGACGCTCATCGGTGACGAAAGGGAGCGCCCGTACGAGCGACCGGCCCTGTCGAAGGATTACCTCCAGGGCAAGACGGGTGCCGCTGACCTCTACGTGCATTCCAGCGACTGGTACGCCGACCACCAGGTCCGCACTCACTTCGGCGAGAAGGTGCTGGGCATCGACCGCGCAGGATGCAAAGTACGGTTGCGGTCGGTCGAGGCGGTGGCATACGACCATCTCGTGCTTGCCACCGGCGCGAGCCCTCGGCGCCTCAGCTTGCCGGGCATCGATTTGGCCGGCGTCCACACGCTCCGGCGGATCGAGGACGCCGACATCCTCCGCGCTGCACTGGCTGAAGGCAAGCGATGGGTGATCATCGGCGCGGGCTGGATAGGCCTCGAGGTCGCCGCCGCTGCACGCCTGGCTGGCTGCGAGGTGTCCGTGCTGGAATCCGGACCGATCCCGCTGCGGCGGGTATTCGGCGACGAACTGGGACAGTACTTCGCGGCGCTGCATCGCAGCAATGGAGTCGACCTCCGCACGGGCGTGACTGTGTCCGCCATTCTTGGCGATGCCGGACAGGTCACCGCGGTTGAAACCGACGGCGGCCTGCTTCCTGCGGACGTCGTTCTCGTTGCCGTCGGCGTCACCCCCAACACCGGCCTTGCCGCGTCCGCGGGCCTTGAAATCGACAATGGAATCGTCGTCGACGAGCAACTACGTAGCAGTGACCGCTATATTCTCGCCGCCGGCGACGTCGCCAACGCTTACCACGCGATCCTCGGCCGGTTACGCGTCGAACACTGGGACAACGCCATCCGACAAGGCCAGCTCGCCGCCCACACCATCCTCGGCAAGGCCGACCGGTACGACTGGCAGCCTTACTTCTACACCGACCAGTACGACCTGGGCATGGAGTACGTCGGCCACGCGCAGCCGGACGACGAGGTCATTGTCCGTGGCGACATTCACAGCGGTGCCTTCATCGCGTTCTGGACCCGCGATGAGACAGTCACCGCGGCCATGAACGTCAATATCTGGGACGTCATCGACCAGCTCCGCAAGCTGGTCGGTCGCGCGGCCTCGCCGGCACGCCTACGCGACACCGCAATCCCGCTGAATGACCTCTGAGTCCTTGCACGTGTGGCGGCTCGAGTAGCGAACCTCGCGCTGAGCTGCTCGCCGTCCCGAGGTCCAAGCTCTGAATTCCATCAGGCGGGGATGGTGTGTCCCATTCCTTCCACCAGTCGGGCAATTGCCCCTTCGGCGGTGGGCACCTCGCCGAACACTTCCCGCTGACGCGTCGGATCGGCGACGTACCGCCCGGTTTGGAACCACCGCAACATCGAACCCAGGTCGTTGACCATGGGGTTGAATCTGCCGACCACGGTGGACAACCCGTTTATCACGCCCGCCGGGATCGCGCGCACTCGAATCTCGCGTCGGAGCAGCCGCCCCGCCACTTGAGCGACCTCCTGAATGTTCAACGGCCGGTCCCAGCCGATGTCGATGCGCTCGCCCTCGACGCCAGCCACATCGGCGGCGTCGGCAAGATAGCCAGCCACGTCCTCCGTGAGGACGAATGTCAGCGGAATCGTCGGCGAACCGAACCACATGAGCCGGCCTTTGGCGAATGGATCCCCTCCCATCCGAATGATCCCGTCAAGGAACGCCCCCGGTCGCAGCGAGACGAACGGCACACCCCGCTCCTCCAGCCAATCCTCGGCGAGTTTCTTATTCCAAAAGTGTGGAACCCCCGGAGTCTGGTCAGTGGTGAGAATGCTGGTCAGCACAAATCGGCGGACCCCCGTCTGGCTCGCCGCGTCGATCAGGTTGCGGTTA
>DASQUD010000147.1:0-8466 GCA_035641455.1 Propionibacteriaceae bacterium
TCTGCGGCGCCGCGGTCGCTCCGTTGCCTTGGACGTCGTCCCGCAGGAAGCTGATCTTGTCGTCGCGGGTGAGACCCGGTCAGACGTTGGCGCGCGCGCTCGCCGCGCGTGCCCACAACAGCTCACCTCCGATCCTCATCCAAGCGAGCGGCATTGCTCGGTACGGCACGGTGTGGAGCAGGGCGCCCCACACGGAGGAGTCACCGCCCGCCAAGGACTACCTGGCCCAGGTCGTGGTCTCCTGGGAGGCGGCCGCTGCTGAGGCAGCAGCGGCCGGCATCCGGGTCGTCCATCTCCGCACCAGTCCGGTGCTGGACCGCAGTGGCAGCACCTTCCAGTTGATGCGGCTTGCCTGGCGCGGCGGTCTCGGCGCCACGCTCGGCGATGGTAAGCAACGAATGCCCATGATCACGCTCGGCGATTATCTGCGGGTCGTCCGCTGGGCAGCTGAGACTCCGGAAGCTTCCGGAGCGTACAACTTGACCATTCCCGAACCGACCACGAATGCGATGTTCAGCGACACGCTGGCCGAAGCGCTGGGCCGGCAGCGGCTACTCGGTGCTCCCGCGGTTCTCCTCCGCACCGCGATGGGTGAGCTGGCCGAGCAGCTTCTGGGCGACATGTACGTGATCCCGAAGCGGTTGCTGGACGCCGGTTTCAGCTTCACCGCTCCCGACGTTGGGAGCACTATCAGAAGCGCCCTGCACGCGAGCTGAACCCTGCAGGGCGCGATCGGCCGCGGACTGCGAACGTAGACTCCGCGTCATGGGTGTGGTGTTCCTCGACCGGGGACTGGGGCGTGATCAGATCGACTACCTGGATGCCTGGGACCTGCAGCGCCGACTGCACGCCGAGGTCGCCGAGGGCACTCGGCCCGCCACGGTGATCTTGCTGGAACACGCGTCGGTCTACACCGCCGGCAAGCGCACCGATCCCGAGGAACGGCCTCTCGACGGAACTCCGGTGATCGATGTCGATCGCGGCGGCAAGATCACCTGGCACGGCCCGGGCCAACTGGTGGGCTACCCCCTGGTGCGGCTCCCCGAGGCAACCTATGTGGTCGACTATGTCCGCCGCCTTGAGGAGACGCTGATCCAGGCACTGGCTGAGTTCGGCCTCGAAACGGGCCGAGTGCCCGGGCGCTCAGGCGTGTGGCTTCCCGCAGACGAGACAAGACCAGAGCGGAAGATTGCCGCGATCGGCGTACGCGTTGCGGCCGGTACGACCATGCATGGATTCGCCCTCAACGTCGATCCCGATCTCGCCGCGTTCGACAAGATCATTCCCTGCGGCATTGCCGATGCCGGCGTCACGTCCATGGCGGCCGAACTGCACGACGTGTTCTCGCTGCCCGACGTGGCAGCAATCCTGCGCCCGCACTTGGAGCGTTATCTCGCCTTCCAGCCCTACGAGAGGTCGCCGGACCTGCAGTGCACGACTCCCGACCCGAGCCGCAGGTTTACCGTCGGTGTGTTGAGCTGATCGCCCCCGGACTGTGGGCACTCGTCATTGTGATCGCAGGTTCATTGCCGCCGGCTCTGCCTCCCGGAGCGATCGCCGCCAGTGCTGAAGCTCAGGAGACTCAGCATGATGGCTAGCGCTGGACCGCGACACGCGATGCCCCGGAGCACGACGTACGCCGTCGAGACGCACGGTCTGCGGAAGTCCTACCGCACCCGCAAGGGCCGCCAGGTAGCGGTTGCGGGACTCGACCTCAAGGTGCCGGCTGGCGGCGTCCACGGATTCCTCGGTCCGAACGGCTCCGGCAAGACCACCACGATTCGGATGCTGCTCGGCTTGATCCGCGCCGACGCGGGTGACATGCAGGTCTTCGGTGAGGATGTGCCAGAACGGTTGCCCGATGTGATCGATCGCATCGGCGCGATCGTCGAGCAGCCCAAGTTCTTCCCCAGCTTCTCCGGTCGCAAGAATCTGCAGCTGCTGGCTTCTGGCATCGGTGCGCCGGCCGCCCGTGTCAGCCAGGTTCTCGACGAAGTCGGCCTGGGCGACCGGGCGAAGAGCAAGTACCGCACGTACTCCCTCGGCATGAAGCAGCGGCTGGCTATCGCCGCAACCTTGCTCAAAGATCCCGACCTGTTGATCTTCGACGAACCGACCAACGGACTTGACCCGGCTGGCATTCATGAAATCCGCGCCACCATGCGGGAACTTGCCGACTCCGGCAAGACCGTGCTCGTCTCCAGCCACATCTTGAACGAGGTGCAGCAGGTGGCGGACACCGTCTCCATCATTGGCCGCGGTCGGCTGCTGGCCCAGGGCGACGTCGACGACATTCTCCAAGCCGGTACCCAAGAATCGGCCCGAGTAGGCATCGCGGACCCGGCCCGCGCGACCACCGTCCTTGCCGAAGCTGGTTTCGCGGTCAACACTGGGCCGGACGGCATGCTGAACGTCACGGCCGGCGTCGCGGCAGGTCCGGCGACGGAGCTCGACATGGCACGGATCACCCGCGTGCTTGCCGAGCACGGGCTGTACGTCTTCGAGCTCACGCCGGTGCGCGCCGATCTGGAATCAGTGTTCTTGGAGTTGACGGCGGAGGAGCACTTGGGCGCCACGAGTCGAGCACCGCGATGATCCGGCTCTTGGGTGCGGAGATCAACCGGCTGCGAAGTCGACGCTTCACCCTCATCACGCTGCTGGCCGTCGTGATGATCTTGTCAATCTTCCAACTTCAGGTGAATTCGGCCGTCAGTCCACCGTCAGCTGAAGCGGTGGCGGCCAATCAGGCGCAGTACGAGCGAGACCTCAAGGAATGGGAGCAACATCACGAGGAATGGGAACAGCAGTGCGTTGATTCGGGCCAGCCCAAGGAGCAATGCGCAGGGACTGCGCCCACCAAGGAGAACTACGGGCTGCAAGCCGTGCCGTTCGCCGAAGTCGCCCTTATCAGCTTGCTGCTCGCGATCTACTTGACCGGTTTGGCCATGTTCTTGGTAGCCGCCTCATTCATCGGCGCGGAGTTCACCACCGGGGCGATTGCCAATTGGCTCAGCTTCCTGCCGCGCCGTGTCCCGGTCTTTGCTTCGAAGTTGATCACGGTGACGACGTTCGCGCTCCTGGTGAGTGTGCTCGCCTCGGCCTTTGTCCTGGCGATGGCGGCGCTGCTCACCTCAGTGCACGGCGGAGAGGTCACCGAACTAGGTGCACAGGTGTCGATGGCCGGCCGAGGGGTGGCCATCGCAGGCGCTCTGGCGGTTGTCGGCTACTGCGTGGGTCTGATGACCCGCCATACGGCGGCCGCGCTCGGTGTCCTGCTCGGCTACCTCTTTGTGTGGTTCATCCGCAATGCGGTGCTGGGCGAGCAGGCATGGGCGCAACGACTGACCCCCTGGTCACCAGAAGCTAACCTGGCGGCGATCGTGGACAACGGATACCAGTACGCGCTTCCGGTCCAGAAGTTGACCGAGGGCGGCTTGAGCGTGGAGTACCTGCAGCGGGAGGTCACTTTGGCGCACGGCGCGATCTACTGGGCCGTGCTGCTGGCCGGGTTGATCATCATGGCCCTGCTGATCTTCCGCCGCCGGGATGTCACCTGAAGTGGGTCGGATATCAGCCTGTCGACAACGCCCGCCAAGGATCGCGGTGCCCGGAGTCCGACTCGATCGTCGCCACAGTCTGAATCTGTGCTGCGCCGGTAGGCGCCTGGGGCCAGCCGCGGTCACGGATTCGGCTCAGACCGAAGGCCGGGCCGAACGCGATCGCGGGTAGTCTGACCGGGTGACGATCGCTCCGGAGGGCCGCAAGCTTCTGCGCTTGGAGGTCCGCAACGCGAGCGTGCCGATCGAGAAGAAACCGGCCTGGATCAAGACGACGGCGCGGATGGGTCCGGAGTACCGGGAGCTTCAGCAGCTCGTGAAGAGCGAGGAACTGCACACCGTCTGTCAGGAAGCCGGGTGCCCAAATATCTTCGAGTGCTGGGAGGATCGGGAAGCCACCTTCTTGATCGGCGGCGACTCTTGTACACGGCGATGCGATTTCTGCCAGATCGACACAGGTAAACCGGCCGACTTCGACGCCGGCGAGCCCCTACGGGTAGCGGAATCGGTGCAGACGATGGCCCTGCGGTACGCGACCGTCACCGGTGTGTGCCGGGACGATCTACCGGACGAGGGTGCCTGGCTCTACGCGGAAACGATCCGCAAGATCCATCAGCTCAATCCCGGCACCGGGGTAGAGATGCTGGCACCCGACTTCTCGGGCAATCTCGGCTATCTGACCCAGGTTTTCGAGACCGAGCCGGAGGTTTTTGCCCACAATGTCGAAACGGTGCCGCGCATCTTCAAGTCGATCCGGCCAGGTTTCCGCTATGAACGCTCGCTGGACGTGTTGCGCGCGTCCCGGGACTTCGGCTTGGTGACCAAGAGCAATCTCATTCTGGGCATGGGCGAGACCCGCGCCGAGGTCTCCACTGCGCTGGGGGATCTGCACGCGGCCGGGGCAGAGATCATCACCATCACGCAATACTTGCGTCCCTCCCCGCGACACCATCCCGTGGACCGCTGGGTACGCCCGGAAGAGTTTCTCGACCTGCAGGCCGAAGCGGAAGAAATCGGCTTCGCCGGCGTCATGAGCGGTCCGCTGGTCCGTTCGTCTTACCGCGCCGGGCGGCTCTACCGTCAGGCGATGGAGCGCCGCAACGCGCGCGTGGCCACCCACGTGGCCTAGGACCTAGGCCGGGATACTTCATGTCAGAGAACGTGACTCGACAAAGGACGACGCATGGCTGACGCCAAAGGCCGGACCGGCAAGGGAGTTCCCACCCAGACCGGCAAGCAAGCGCTGAGCCGGGCGGAAACCAAGAAGGCCGCCGCCGCGGCCAAGAAGGCCGAGAAAGCGCGCAAGAAGGCCAGCAACAACCCGGCCGACATGGGCAGGATGCGCCAGATCGTCCGCGCGTACAAGCTCACCCACGAGTACGACCGGGCGCTCCCGTTCTTGATGATCGGCGCCTTCGTGTTGCCGATCGGCATCGGTCTGCTGGTCAGTCTGCTGTGGCCACACCCGATCTATCTCGCCTTCCTCGGCGCCTCGACCGGGCTGCTGCTGGCCATGATCATTTTGGTGCGGCGGGCCAAGGCGGCCACCTACAAGCGCTACACCGGACAAGCAGGCTCAGCTGAGGTGGCGCTGGGCATGCTGCCCAAGCGGTGGGTTACCACGCCGGTGATCGCCGCCAACCGCAACCGCGACGTCGTGCACCGGACCCTCGGTCCTGGCGGCCTCCTGCTCATCGGCGAAGGCGAGGCCGGGCGCGTCCGGCAACTCCTCAATAGTGAGGTCAAGAAGCATGAGCGAGTCGCGTACGGGATTCCGGTCAGCACCATAGTGATGGGCGATCGGGAGGGCCAGGTCCCGCTGGCCAAGCTGGCCGACCACATCCGCAAGCTGCCAAAGGTGCTGAAGCCGCACCAGGTGACCGACGTCAAGCAGAGGCTGCGCGCCCTCGACGCCGTACGCCCGCCAGTGCCGCTGCCCAAGGGCCCGATGCCCACGAATCCCCGCCAGGTGAAAGGCGCCCGCCAGGCGATGCGTGGCCGGTAGGCCTCACGCCCGATGGCAAATCTGCTGAACGCCGAACGTGTCTGGATTGCGTACGGCACTCGGACGCTGCTGGCCGGGGTGAGCCTCGGCTTGGGCGACGGCCAGGCCGTCGGAGTGGTCGGGCGCAACGGCGACGGCAAGAGCACACTGCTGCGCATCCTGACCGGCCGAACGGAACCGGATTCGGGGCGGGTCGTGCGAACCGGAACACTCTCGATCGGCTATCTGGGCCAGGAAGACGACATCGCGGCTCGAGAGTCAGTGCGCGACGTGATCGTCGCCGGACGCGCCGACCATTCCTGGGCGGCCGAGCCTGGCACTCGAGCGGTTGTCGAGAATCTCCTTCACGGAGTTGATCTCGATACAGCGGTGGGCACCTTGAGCGGAGGTGAGCGACGCAGAACGGCCCTGGCTGCCGTCCTTCTGGGCGACCACGAGCTGGTCGTCCTCGACGAGCCGACCAATCACCTCGACGTCGAAGCCGTCGCCTGGCTGGCCGAGCATCTTCGTCTGCTGCAGAGCCGGGGCACGGCGATGATCGTGGTCAGTCACGACCGATGGTTCCTCGACGCCGTCTGCACCCGGATCTGGGAGGTGCGCGACGGCACCGTCGACGCATACGACGGGGGCTACTCCGCCTATGTGCTGGCCCGAGCGGAGCAAGCTCGGCAGGAAGCGGGGATCGCCGCCCGGCGGAGGAACCTGCTGCGCAAGGAGCTGGCCTGGCTGCGTCGGGGACCGCCCGCTCGCACCTCGAAGCCCAAGTTCCGCATCGACGCGGCCAACGCCCTCATCGCCGGCGAGCCCCAGGCGCGGGATCCGATCGCCTTGCGGCGTTTCGCGACCGCACGGCTCGGCAAGGACGTCTTCGATCTCGTCCACGTCGATCTCAGCGTCGGTCCTGGTGACCAGCGACACGTTCTGCTGAAGGATCTCAGCTGGTCGATCGGTCCAGGCGATCGGATCGGACTGGTCGGCGCGAACGGGTCCGGCAAGACGTCGTTGCTGCAGCTGCTGACGGGTGACCGGCGTCCGGACCACGGCAGCGTGAAGCGCGGAAAGACCTTGCGGATCCGCCATCTCAGTCAAGAGGTGGCCGAACTCCACGGATCCCAGCGGGTCTTGGAATCGGTACATGAGATCCGTCGCAGGACCTCGCTGGCGTCGGGCAAGGAGCTGTCGGCGACGACCCTGCTCGAGGACTTGGGCTTCCGCGGCGATCTGCTCAGCACCCGGCTGGACGACCTGTCCGGCGGCGAGCGGCGCCGGCTGCAGTTTCTGCGGTTACTCCTCGACGAACCGAATGTCTTGTTGCTGGACGAGCCGACGAACGATCTCGATATCGACACCCTGACAGTTCTCGAGGACTACCTCGACGGCTGGCCCGGCACGCTGATCGTGGTAACGCACGACCGCTACTTCCTCGAGCGGGTGTGTGACGTCACCTACGCCCTGCGCGGCGACGGGCGCTGCGTCCTGCTGCCCGGTGGAGTCGATGAGTACTTGAGTTCGCGGCGGAGGCCAGGCGCTCCGGCGGCAGTCGGAGATCAAAGAGTCCCGGCCGTCCCCTCGGCCGCCCAGACCCGTCGGGCGCGAAAGGAGCTGGCGCGCCTCGAAGCCCAGCTGGAGCGTACGCAGCACCGCATCGACGAACTCCACCAAGAGATGGCTGCAACGGCGACCGACCATGGACGGTTGGCCGCCTTGGATGCGGAACTCGGCCGCCTCAGCACGCAGCAGGAGGAACTCGAGCACGCCTGGCTAGAAGTCGCCGAACGCACCGGATAGGTCTCACTCGAGCCCGGGAGGCGCCCTTAACCGTTGACCACCCTGACCTCCCCCGGTAAGCCCGGCTTGAGAAAGCCAAGCAAGCGAAGGCCTTCCTCTTCGATCTGACTGATCTCCGGACCAGAGAACCCGGCGGCATCGACTTGCAGCTCCGCACCATGCTCGGTCGGGACGAGCTGCCAGGTAGCCCGGAACTCACCGTCAACGATGACCGTGCCGACTCGCGCGCCGTCGCCTGGCGGAAGAGGCACCGGTCGACGGTCGGGAATGATCCGAGTCCGATCATCGTGGGAGAGCAACACGTTGTCGTACTCCGGCAGGAACCGCACCGGAGCCGGGACATCAGCAGCGGGTCGAGGAGCCTCCGGCAGGTCGAGCAGTTCCCGGCCGCTCTCGTCGGCGAAGATCCGCAGGTTTGTCGCCAGCCGATCGACCACCTCCCTCAAGCCGGAGAGTCCCGACCACGTGCGGATGTCTGTCACGGTTGCCGGGCCGAACGCCGCGAGGTAACGCAGCACGATCTGGTCGATCGTGGCCGATGTATTGGCGTCCGCACCGAGCCAGCCACGATAGGTCTGCCAACGGACCGGGGCCCGCTTTCCCCAGACGCCGCGCGGCGGAACCTGAGCCATGGGCTCGAGGTAGGTGACGGCGTAGGCGAGCGGCTCCTCCGGAGCGTCAGGAAAGAGCTCAGCGAGCCGCCGGCCAAGCTCAACCCGGCTCACGGGGCGCTCCGTCGCGATAGACCGTGCTTCCCGACAAACTGCGTCGAGGTCGACGTTAGGGAGCAGCTTCGGGAAGGGCGATGATGCAAAGCGCGCCGCGAGCATCGGCTGCATCACGGCTCGTATCCCCAAAGCGTCGCGACGGGTGAACAGATGAACGGTGGCCCGCATGGCGTGGGTGCGGACAAGATCACCGGACTCGAGGGCAGCCCCAGCATCAATCGGGTCGAAATCGGCGAGCCGACTCCACAGGCCCACGTAGTGCGCGAGCGGCGCCTGGGACTGCAGTCCAACCACGTTTTCGACCGCGGCGGTCACCGACAGATCGGACCGCTCCAGCAGCAGCTGACGGGCGAGCGCAGCGCGGTTGAGCTGACGACGGGTGAGGCGG
>DASQUD010000148.1:0-3090 GCA_035641455.1 Propionibacteriaceae bacterium
CAAACGATGGGGCTTCGAGCTCACCCAGCCCGGCTTTCCTGCCGGCCCCAATGGGCCGACCTACTACGGCATGACCCGACCTCACAGATGATGCATTGTGGACCTCGCCCAGTGGTCGGTGACCTCTCCGCTTGCGATGTCGATGTCGGCGCAGAACTCATTGCCTTCGGGGTCTTGCATGACCCACCAGCGTCCTGCAAGTCCCTCATCGACCTCGCGTATGCGGGTTGCTCCCAACTTCTCCAGCCGGGCAACCAGCTCATCGAGCCCCCCGGGCTCACTGTGGACGTCGATGTGCAAGCGGTTCTTGCCGGACTTCCGCTCAGGAACCTCCTGGAACAGCAGCCTCCGACCGCGGCCGATGCCGCTGGTCTCGTCGAACGGATCCTCGGGGTGTCGTATCGCAGCGTAGCCGCGAAAGATCCGGCGGCCGCGGTGCTCAACCACCGCCGCCGAGCCGATGTGGCCTGCGACCAGCAGCAGCGAGATCAGCGCGCTGGGGTCCTCCACCTCAGCCTCCAAGGCCGCAGCCCAGAAGTCCGCCAGGGCGGGCGTTAATGCTGTCGATGACCAACTTCCAACCCAGTGGCATTCGGCCAGTCTTCCGGGAGTCCAACGACCCGTCCAACGGAAGAAAGCTGACCGTCCGAAAGCCGACGCTTGCTGGGACACGACCCTGGCTCATCGGTTCTGAGTACGACGCCTGGCCATTGGCGCGCAAGGCATCCATGGCCGTCGCTCCACGGCTCAACACCGGCCGAAGCTCTTTGCGATAGACCTTCTCAGTGACATTCGTGCTGGCATGGCCCACTAGCCCGGATCTTGCGCGCGTCGCTTGTTGATCATGGTTCCGGCGCTTTTGATGTCGGTTGAGTGCTGATTGTGCTGGGTGGGGGTGACAGGACGGCCGAGTGTCGTCTCGGCGGTCGGGGTTCCACGGTCCCGGGCGGTGCGGCTGGTCGGGTCGGTCGGGGTGTTGGTCAGCCGGGGACGGCGAGGGCGTGGAGGCGCTGGATGGCCTCGACGGCGAGTCGGGCCCAGGCTGCGTTGGCGGTGAGATGCAGTATCACCCGCCGTCCGGTACGGGCCAGCACGGCGGGGATGGTGAACAGCCGGAGCCGGAGCCGCTTCGGCTCCCACCGCCGGGCTTGGTGGCCAGGGAGGGCGAGCATCTGCATCCAGGCGGTGAGTTCGGTGGCGATCGCGACGACCGCGCACCAGATCTGATTCTGCGCGAAGCCGTGTAAGGGCAGGTTCGACAGTCCGGTGTCCTTGGCGACCCGGATGCGGTCCTCGGCACGGGCCCGGCGACGGTGCCGCAGCTCCAGATCGGGGAGCTGACCGGTGGGGGTGTTGGTAGCGAACGCGGTGATGCGCAGGCCGTCGGCGTCGGTGAGCCGGAGCTGCGCTCCGGGGTGGGGTCGTTCCTTGCGGCAGATCACTCGCATCCCCCTCGGCCAGCCGGACAGGTCGAGCAGTCCGGTGAGTTCGGCCACCCAGGCGCCGTCACGGACCCGGCCGTCGGCGTCGTAGGCCGGGGTCCACACCTGGTCGGGAATCCGGGCGAGGATGGTGGCGGTGTCGAATGGCAGAGTGAACCCGACCGAGTACGACATCCGCTGCCCGGTCAGCCACTCCACGAACCCGTGGGTGCCGCCAGCGGCGTCGCAGCGGACCAGCACTGCCCTTCCGGGCCGAGTCCCCGACCGGTGACTGGGCAGCTGTTTCAGCGCCTGACGGGTGACGGCAATGTGGTCGGTGACGGTGTTGGAGCCGGCGTTGCCGGGCCGCAGCATGATCTGCAACGGCTCACCACTGCCGGCCTCGCCGTGATCGACAAACGCACACAGCGGGTGGAAGCCATAGCCGCGTTTGTAGGTCGGCCGAGCCGATTCCTTGTCGCTGTGCGAGGTGACCAGCGTCGCATCGAGGTCGATGATCACCGGCCGGCTGGTGTCAGCGCCATGATCGGGGGCGTGTTCGCCGGCCAACTGCCACACGCGGCGGCGAGCCTGCGCTCGGGCAGCATCGACTGCGGCCAGCACCGCCGGCAGGTCAGTGGCCAGCGCCGTGATCGCGCGAGACACGGTCGGGTCGGACGCAACGTGGCCGTACACACCTGGCTCGGACCGCAGCACACCAACATCAGCCAGGCAGTCTCCGCCCACGGCCAACGACACCGCGAGATCGCAGATGATCTTCGCCGGATCATGGGTGGCGGTCGGCTTCCGCCACCGGGCGAGCCCAGCGGACAAGCCTTGGTCGAGACCCGAGCGGCGCAAGGCTTCTACCAGCAGCACACCACCGGCCTGGCCCACCGCCGACGTCCTACTCGTGTCGACCCGGACCCTCGGATATAACCCGATACTCTTCACCTGAAAGGTGCTCCTTCGACCGATAGGACATGTCCCGTAGCAAGACACATCCTCCCTGGCCAGGAGCACCTTTCACATGATCAACACACTCTCACGACGTCAACACATGAAAGCATCGGGCTAGTCCGATGAGCTCATCTTTGTTCATCTCCGCCCCCCGATGTCAGCCGCGTGCGCGCGGCAGGCCCCTTCACGCATGATCGCTCCAGGGCGGCGCGGCACCCCAAGAGCCGATAGGCCTGGCTCTGCGTTTACCGCATGGGCATGGGCACTCTGCTGCGACTGCTGCGTGAGCACAGCGCCACAATTCGACACCAGCATCGGAGGTGATGCGCCACCTCATCACAGGAAAGAGTCCCAGCGTGTCTGTCACCTGGCGGACATGTGCAGCTCCGTGCACACTGAGGCTGTGGCTATGGCCTCGCCGGGACCGACGCTTAGGCGACACTGGGGCGTGCGCCTAGCAGCGTCTCTCGGCGCCGTCTTGTTTGCAGTGACCGTTAGCGGGGTTCTCTACCGGATCGTCTCAGCGGAGTACTTGCGTGACCCTGTGACCGGTTGGTACGCCTGGGCCCCGACTTGGGCCAAACTAGTGCGCACCTTCGGCGTGGATCGCGGTGAGCGCCTGGCGGATGTCTTCGGGTAGCGGGTCTTCTGCGGTCAGGATGTGGCTGCCGGTGTTGATCTTGACGGTGCGGTAGCGGACGCAGGCTGC
>DASQUD010000149.1:0-2858 GCA_035641455.1 Propionibacteriaceae bacterium
CACCGGTGTTCGCCCTGCTCTCTGACCGGCGCGATCCCGTCGCCAGTCAATCCACGCGCCGATCGAGGCGAGCGGCATGGCCCACCCGCCGGTCGTGCCGGCGGATGGGGACCATGGGCCCTAGCCGGCTCGGCGAGCCCCTTTGCACACTGGGCCAATGATCGTGGACGAGGGGCTTGAGCTGTTGACCGAGGACCAAGCTCTCGGTCTGCTGGCCACGGGCGAGGTCGGGCGGGTCGGGATCACCATCGGTGCGCTGCCGGCGATCTTTCCGGTCAACTACAGGCTGATCGACGGTTCGATCGTGTTCCGGACTGCGCCGGGCTCCAAGATGTCGGCCGCCGCTGAGGGCGCGGTGGTCGCGTTCGAGGTCGACGATTACCAGCTGGCGGACCGCTCCGGCTGGAGCGTGCTGGCCGTCGGCCGGGCCGAGGTGATCCACGATGTCGCCATGGCCTTCAAGGTGTTCGACGCCCGAGTCGAACCGTTGGCCGGTGGGCGTCGGACGACGATCGTGCGAATCGAGCCGACGTTTCTGTCTGGTCGACGCATCGTCCACGACCTGCCTCCGTCTGGAACCTGAACCTGTCCCCGGCAAGTCGCCGTTCCGTGCGGGCTGACCGAGAGCGAGAGAGATGAACACGCTGCCGAGCCCGCTGAGCGTGGCTACCACGCGCAGCATGACGTGTGTCAGGAAGATTGGACCTTCGCCTCTACCCGCACGTTGGTACCCGTCCCATAGTGACCTCCTAAACGACGAGTAGGCCGGTGAGGGTCACCGGGGAAAGGAGGGCGGTATGGATACCGCGCTGGTGTTTACGTGGACTGGGCCTGTGGTTGGCCGGGAAGCGAAGGTGGTTGACCTGTTCCCGGAGAGCAAGGACTTCTTCGGCAAGCTGGCTGCTGACGGCAAGTGCTCGGAGCTCGAGGTGTTCTTCTCGCCGAGCGCTCCGTTCAACTTCGCGCTGGTGGAGGGCTCGCTCGTGTCGATCCTCGAGATCATCGACAGTGACGAGTTTCGAACGCTCGCTGACAAGTGCTTCTTCCTGCTGGAGGATTGGCACTACTACACGTACGTGACCGGGGAGCAGACACAGCCCTACGTCGACCGGTTCGCAACGGTCGGCACCGAACTCGGGTTCATCTAAGTCCGAAGTAATTCGGACTCGCGTTCGGGCCCACTAGTGAGCCTGAACGTGACACGGTCCCCCGGCCGATAAGGACCGGGGGATCGTCTCATTGCCCGCGATGGCTGTCATAGCCGTGCGTGCTCGCCGGGCCGACCACTGGTGGCTGCGTCGCAGGTGGGAGTTAATGGGGCTCTACGCGGTGATGCGTGGTTGGCGGGGTCGTATTGATGCGACGGGGCGAGTCTGCCAGAGGCTGTTGCACGGATGTTGCCTTGCTGTGCGGCGGCGCCATGCCGGCAGGCCACGTAGGCGTCGCCGGCGGGCTGCGTCCAGAAGCGCCAGCTGTTCGAGCTCTTGCCATCTGCCGCCACGACCATGAACCGGACCGGCCCGGTGCGCAGGGGCAGCGCCGGGACGCGCGGTGATGTCGTCGTTGACATCGGGTCAGTCGGCCGGTCGACCCTGCGTCGCGCAGCCCCATTCCAGCGCGCCGTTACCAGCCGGTGCTACGCCTTGGCTCTTTCTCGCTCGTGCCCGAGCGCTGCCTGCACGGCGCGACCGGATAGCGGCGCCTACATGCCGATCGGGAAGTGGCCGCAACGACTGGACCGTTGGTCCTAGTCTTCACGACACCGGGTCTGGCGGCGTTCTTCCGTCGTCTGACACTCCGGGCCCGATCGGCAAAGGGAGAGCCGATGGAACTGAATACGAGGGAGGCTTGGACCGTTATCCATGGCCTGGTGCTGGGTGCGGTCTTCTTGCTCGCGTTTGCGGGCGGTCTGGCTGGGTTGTGGAGCCTGCGCCCGGGGTTTCTGACTACAAGCGGTATCAGAGAGCGGATGCGACGGCTCTACATCGGCGTGGGGACGATGGCCGTGACGGCCTGGCTGACCGTGGTCACGGGGACCTGGATCGTCTATCCGTGGTATCGGGAGAGCCTGGCCGGCGAGGAGCTTCCGGGCACCTGCGAGGGTGTTGCCAAGCCCGAACTGGACGTGTGCTCCCCGCGCGACTTCTTGAGGTCGAATGTGTCCGGCGACACCTCCACCTGGCACACATTCGGCATGGAGTGGAAAGAGCACATCGCCTGGGCCGCGCCCATGCTCGCCACCGCTTCCGCGTTTCTAGTCATCTACTACGGGCCCCGGCTCATCTCCCTGCGGTGGCTGCGGGCGGCGACGCTGGTTATGTTCGTGGCTGCGTTCGCGGCCGCGGTGGTGGGCGGCGTGTTCGGGGCGTTCCTCAACAAGGTCGCCCCGATCGTGTGAAGGAGGAAGCCCATGAGCACCGACGTCATCAAACATGGCGACGATCTCGTCCCCGAGCTCGAGCCGCTCCACCTGGAGGCCAAACCCGACGGACCTGGCGCCGCCGCCATGCTCGCTGCGGGCATCGGCATTTTCGTCTTGGGTGTGCTGACCACCCTCAATGAGGCGTCGGAGTCGCTGAGCGGCTTCCTGGAGGACTTCCAGGGCTCAGTCGGCGTGGGCCCCCTGGCGGGGAAGACCATCCTGGGCAGCGTTGCCTTCCTCGTGTCCTGGGCGATCCTCGCCGTCCTATGGTGGAACAGGGACGTCAACATCAAGAAGGTGTTCTACATAGGCCTCGCGCTCGGCATCCTCGGCGCCGTGGCGATGTTCCCGCCCTTCTTCGAAGCCTTCGCCGCCGAATGAGTGACGCAACTCCTCCCGCGACCCGGCGAGCCGACGTGGTGGCGGCCTGGACTAC
>DASQUD010000150.1:0-47765 GCA_035641455.1 Propionibacteriaceae bacterium
GTGGGGGCTGTGCGCCAGAAGAAGGCGCTCGAAGCTCAAATACGCCCCTGAGCTTGTCGGAACGCGCCTGAGCTTGTCGAAGGCGGTTCCCGGCTTCAGGTAAACGGTTACACGCGCTCACGCCGCGCGGTAAAGCTCACCGCGCGTCGTGGGCAGCAAGGAATTCGTCGATCTGATCGGCAGTGGGCAGGCTCCGACTGGCCCCTCGTACCGTGACGGCCAGCGCTCCGGCAGCCAGGGCTCGGCGAACCGCCTCAGCCCACGGCCGCTCCTGGGCCAGGGCTGCGCCCAGCGCGCCGGCGAAAGCGTCGCCCGCGGCGGTGGTGTCCACTGGCCGCACGGGAAACGCCGGGAGCTCCTCGGACCCACCGTTGTGCATAACCAACGCTCCGCGCTCAGCCATCGTCAGCAAAGCCGTCTGGGCCCCGTGATCAAGGAACCAGCGTGCTGCCCGTACGGCCGCCTCCCGATCGGTCACCGCTATTCCGGTGAGGATCTCGGCCTCAAACTCGTTCGGCTTGACCACCGACACACTTCGCCACACGGTCTCTGGGAGAGGAAGGGCGGGCGCTGGATCCACGATCAACGTCAGGCCAAGATCGCTGCTGACGCTAGCAACGGCCTCGATCACCGGGATCGGAATCTCTAGCTGGATCAGCACGACTGCGATGCGGTCCTGCAGTCCACGCAGCGCGTCCGCGGCATGCTGAATGGTGAGCCCAGAATTCGCGTTAGCAACGATGGCGATGTCGTTCTGGCCCGTCGTGGTGTCGACCCGAATGTGGGCGACACCGGTATGGCCGTCCAGGACTTGAACCGCCGACGTGTCGACTCCCTCCGCAGTCAACGTGCCCAGCGTCAAGTCCCGAAAGATGTCATTGCCCACTGCGCCGATCATGTATGTCGCCGCACCGGCGCGGGACGCCGCGAGCGCCTGATTCGCCCCCTTGCCACCCAACGCCAGACCGAAGTCGTCAGCGACCACCGTCTCGCCTGGTCGGGGGAGAGGTGATCCGTAGGCCGTGAGGTCGGCGTTGATGCTGCCGACTACGGCCACACCACCGCCCGCCACACCGGCGAGCTTAGTGAACCGCGGTCTCGCGGAAAGTGCTGGCTAATGACGCCCATCGCGGCGGGAAGCGGTCGATTCGTCAGCACTTTCCGCGGGCAGTGAGCCCGCGAGAGGATGAGCGAGTGTTCGAGCCGTTGACCGCCGAAGATGTCGAGGTCATCGCCGCGCAACTCGAGCGGCCTCCGAGGGGACTTGCTGGTCTGGCCTATCGGTGTCCTTGCGGCAAGCCGGCGGTGGTGGCCACACAGCCGCGGCTTGCTGACGGTACGCCTTTTCCGACTACCTACTACCTGACCTGCCCGCGGGCTCACGCAGCCTGCTCGACCTTGGAGTCGCAAGGGGTGATGGCCGCGATGACCCAACGGCTAGGCAGCGATGGCCGGCTCGCCGCGGCCTATCGTCGTGCCCATCAGGCCTATCTGGCTGACCGCGAGGAACTTGGCGACGTGCCCGAGATTGCCGGCGTCAGCGCCGGCGGGATGCCAGATCGAGTCAAGTGTTTGCACGCGCTCGCCGCCCATTCCCTTGCTGCCGGACGGGGGGTGAACCCGTTGGGCGACGAGACGGTCGACGAGCTGGGTGCATTTTGGTTATCACCATGTCTAGAGGAGTCCACATGAAGGTTGCAGCCGTCGACTGCGGCACCAATTCGCTGCGCCTGTTGATCGCCGAGTCAAATCGTGACGGCGGTTTGATCGATCTCGACCGACACACCGAGATCGTCCGGCTGGGGCAGGGCGTCGACGCGACCGGGGAGTTCCATCCCGATGCCCTGAAGCGGACATTTGCCGTCACCGAGCGGTACGCCGAGCTGATCAAGAACGCCGGCGTATCGACCGACAAGGTCCATTTCGTGGCCACCTCAGCCTCCCGGGACGCAAAGAATCGGGACGAGTTCTTCGAGGGCATCCAGTCACTGCTCGGCGTGAAGCCTGACGTGATCAGCGGTGACACTGAGGCGCACCTGTCCTTCACCGGCGCGCTCAGCCGGGTCAGACCCGAGGGCGACCCCGTGCTGGTGATGGACATCGGCGGCGGGTCAACGGAGTTCATCGTCGGCTCGTCGGCGGGCGTCATGCAGTCAGCCATTTCGCTCGACATCGGCTCCGTACGACTGACCGAACGATTCCTGAAGGTCAATCCGCCAGCTCAAGATGATCTTGCTCGAGCCGCAGCCTACGTCGATCAGATGCTGGCAGGGTCAGGCGTCGACTTCACCTCCATCGGGACATGGATCGGCGTAGCCGGCACCGCGACCACCCTGGCCGGCGTCTACCTGGAACTTGAGCACTACGACCGAGACCGAGTACACGGGTCCAGCATCCCGCGGCATGACGTCGGCGCGCTGCTGCGTCGGCTGAGCGGAATGACGGTTGCCGAAATCCGCGCCATGCCGTCCATGCACCCTGATCGCGCAGACGTGATCACAGGCGGCGCCCTTGTCGCGGCGCGAGTGGCCGAGCGGCTCGGAGTACCGGACTTGATCATCAGCGAGTCGGACATCCTGGATGGCATCGCACTCGCCCTGCTTGATCGCTGATCGTTGCGGATGGGCACCTGCCGGCCAGCTGGCACAATGCCCGGGTGAGTCAGCTCGCCATCACCGTCGTGGGGCATGACCGGCCCGGCATCATCGCTCGAGCAGCAGACATCCTCGCGGGGGCGGGGATGAATCTCGAGGACTCGTCGATGACCCTACTCCGTGGCCACTTCGCCATGACCCTTATCTGCGCCGGCGAGGCATCCACGTCAGAGATCGAGTCCGCGCTATTGCCGCTGGTGGCCGAATCACTCGACGTGACGGTACGAGAACTTCCGGTGGAGGTCGACCAACCACCGCTCGGCCTGCCGTATCTGGTAACGGTGCACGGCGCGGACCGGCTTGGCATCGTCGCGAGACTGGCCGGTGTGATCGCCGCAGCCGGCGGCAACATCACCGACCTCAGCACACGACTCGCCGGTGACCTCTACGTCTTGATTGCCGAAGTCGACCTTCCGACCGCCGTGGACGTCGAGGCTTTGCGGACCGACATCACCGGCGTCGCCGCGGAGCTCGGCGTCGACGCGAGCCTGCGTCCGGTCGAACGCGACGACCTGTGAGCTGGGTGCTCCCGACGCTGCCGTTGGGGCGCGTACGGGACGTCCGGTGCGCGCCGGACCACGTCCTGTCGATCGGGGGACAGCGCGCTGACCCCAGAGACCCGGATGTGGTCCAGCTGTGTGCCGATCTCGTGGCCACCATGCGCGTGTCACCTGGCTGTGTGGGGCTGGCGGCACCGCAGATCGGCGTTTCGACGCTGGCGTTCTGCGTCGACGTGTCCGCTCACCCCAGGGCGAGGATCACACATGGCTTGATCGTTGTGGTTAACGCCGAGGTAGTCGAGGCGACTCGGAACGAGAAAGGTCGGGAAGGCTGCATGTCGGTGCCGGACCTCACCGGCGACGTCAAGCGGGCGACCCGGGTCACCGTGGGCGGACAGTTACCCGGAACAGGCGACGAAATCGAGATCACGACCGATGCTTTCGAAGCCCGGGCGCTTCAGCACGAGATCGACCACTGCGCCGGCCTGCTCTTCTTGGATCGGGTGGCCGGAGCGCACGCCGTGCACAGCCGGAAGGTCTACCGCGAGCGGCCCGCACAGTAGGTGAGCTGCCATCGGGTCGGTAAGGTCTGAAGCTATGAAGAGGGCGGCCTCCTGCCGACGCGCCGGTCCCGGATAGAGCCCGGGCAAGGACGGCCGGTGCTCGGCACCGGCCGTGGTCGCTCGCTGCTAGCAATGATTGCCGCCCAGGCGGCGGCCGTCCTACCGCCAAGGACCGTGATGCGGCGGGTCGGGAAGGCCTTGGCCGCTACCCTGGGCGCGGCCATGCTGACCCTGCCTTTTGCGGCGGCCTGGGGCATCGGGCACGCTCGGATCGACGATTACCTGGGCCCGCATCGAGCGACCTTCTCGGCGAACTATGACGGCGAGGTAAAACTTGATCTTGGTCCGATAGGCAACGCCTACCTGCCCAGTCCCGCCGCTCCCATCGGACTACGGATCACTGTGGGCGAGGTCGGAGAGGCCGGCGAAAGCCTGACCAGGTTGTTCTCCGATCAGACGCTGGCCGCATACGCCGGCTTGTACGCCGAGCCGCGCGAGGCGGTGGGTGGTGTGGTCGAACGCCTGCAGATCGATGCATTGAAGCGAAGCCTGCTCGCTGAAGCGGCCTTACTTGCGCTCTTCGCCATCTGGGCCCTCCGTCGGCATCTCTGGTCGCCATGGCTCATCGGCCACATCTCTCGTCGCCGGGTGGTTGCGGTGTATGTCGCGGTTACCGCAGTGGTCCTTGGCTCGATCCTGGTGCCGCGTGAAAACGATGGCGTTCGGATTCCGGTTGGCGTCGGCTACGGCACTCGGTTCACCGACCTCACTGTCGACAACGTCCTGCTCGCCGACCTGCTGAACCGCGGCATCAAGGGTGTCCGGTTGCTGACCGAACGGCAACAAAGGAGGGTCCGGACCTACATCGACAAGACCAACGCGAGCCTCGCCAGCCAGTCGGCTCGGTTGCCGCGACCGCGGCCCGGGGAGACCATGATCATGGGGTTCAGCGACCTGCACTGCAACCGAGCGATGACAGAGTTGATCACGCGGCTGGAACGGGCCACCTCTCCTGCTGCTGTGCTCAGCTCGGGTGACGACACGCTCAACGGCACCGCGATGGAGCGTGGTTGCATTCGCCGAGAAGCCAAGATCACCGAGCGGGTGCCATTCGTCGTCGCAGGAGGCAATCACGATTCAGAGGTGACCGAGGCTCAGATGAGATCCGATGGCATCGCTGTGCTCGATGGCGCCGTCCTGGATGGCGGGCCGGTGCGGGTATTGGGTGACGACGATCCCGAGTACAACAATCTGAGCGGCGATCGGACCTCGGGCCGAGATGAGTCAGCGGAACAAGTTGCTGAACGGCTGGTCGGGCTGGCCAGCGGCCGCCGGGTCGACGTGATCCTGGTACACAAGCCGGAGGCGGCGGCTGTCATCATGAAAACGCCTGACGCCCCGGCCAGGCTCGTCCTGTGGGGACATCTACACGCCGAGCAAGGCCCTTCTGTGATCATGCACGAGGACGGGTCGTGGACAGTGGGTATGCAGCAGGGCACTGCTGGAGGTGTCCGTGTCGATTACACCTACCTGGGCACGCCCTTCTCACCGCCGCTGATCAGTGCCGACGTCTACTTCTACTTTCGCGACGATGCCACCGGCCTGATTACCGGCGTGCAGCCGGTGCACTTTCTGCCGCAGGCCAAGGTCGTGATCGCAAAACGGATTGCCACCGGAGACCTCGCCCGCTTGCCTACCCAGACACGCCTTCAGCTGGGCGGCGGAACGCCGACGCCGACCCCAGCCGGAACGCCGGCCCGGTGACCAATGGGTCGGCTGCCTGACGCGCCGCACCAGGGTCCGGCAAGAGACCGACGAGGGTGCCCTCGAGCACTAGGATCGCCGCAGATGCCTGGTTGGACCTGGCCCCCGTAGCCCAACGGCAGAGGCAGGCGGCTTAAACCCGCTCCAGCATGGGTTCGAATCCCATCGGGGGCACGTCATCGGGCGTGGCTTCTTAGCCCTTTCCCAGCGGGATGAAAGTGTGGGTTGGCGGCGTTCATCTAGTATGGAAGTCCGGTCGAAACCGGTCTGAACTCAGGAGGAAAGTTAGATGTTGCGCAGTTCGAACCCGATCCTTTCAAAACAGGACGCGTTCACGCCCGCAGCTCCGCAGTACGGCTCTCCACGCGGCGGCTATGGCACCGATCCCTATGGCCAACAGGGCTATCCCGGCGGACCCGGATACGCTCCGGTCCAGGCGCCGGAAGACCGGATGACCTTCGACGACGTGGTGACCAAGACCGCAATCACCATGGCCGTCCTGATCATCTCGGCCGCCCTGGCGTGGATGTTCGTACCGGCGCCGCTCTACTTCCCGGCGCTGGTCTTGTCGGCGCTCGTGGGGTTCGGCGTCGTTTTGCTGGTGGCATTCCGGCGTAACGTCTCCCCAGGGCTGGTGCTGCTGTACGCGGCGATCGAAGGCATCTTCATCGGCATGATCAGCAAATTCTTCGAGACCTACTACGAGGGGATCGTCGTCCAGGCAGTGATCGGCACCTTCGCGGCGGCCGGCGTGACGTTGGCGGCCTACAAGTTCTTCAACATCCGGGTGACCCCGAAGTTCCAGAAGATTGTGATCATCTCCACCATCGCCTTCGCCCTGGCCATGCTGGTCAACTTCGTGTTCGCTCTCGTGGGCGTAGCCACCCCGTTGCGGGCCGGCATCACCGGTCCGGTGGGCCTGCTGGCCATCGGAGTGTCGCTGTTGGGCGCGGTCCTCGCGGTGCTGAACCTGGTGCTCGACTTCGACTACATCGAGCGGGGTGTCGCCATGGGGGCGCCGGCAAGGGAGTCCTGGCGTGGCGCGTTCGGTCTCACCGTGACCATGGTCTGGCTCTACGTGGAGCTTCTGCGCTTGCTGTCCTATTTGCGCAGGTAGCCTGATCGGCATCGACTTGAGGGCCGCGCTCCGTAAGGGGTGGCGGCCCTCGGTCGTTCATCGCCAACCTGTAACGGTGGCCTAGAGTCGCTGCGTGAAGTACGTGAACTCGTTGATCGAGCTGGTCGGCAACACTCCGCTGGTCAAGTTGTCGCGGGTGACGGGAGACGTGCAGCCGCTGGTCCTGGCCAAAGTCGAGTACTTCAACCCCGGTGGGTCGGTCAAGGACCGGATCGCCGTGAAGATGGTCGAAGCCGCTGAGCGTGAAGGCAAGCTGAAGCCTGGCGGCACCATCGTCGAGCCAACCAGCGGCAACACCGGCGTCGGCTTGGCGATCGTTGCTCAGGCCAAGGGTTATTCGTGCGTCTTTGTCTGTCCCGACAAGGTCAGCGAAGACAAGCGCAACGTCCTTGCTGCGTACGGAGCTCGGGTGGTGGTCTGCCCGACGGCCGTGGATCCGGAGCACCCTGACTCCTATTACTCGACCTCCGACCGTCTCGTCCGGGAGATCGAGGGAGCGTTCAAGCCGGATCAGTACAGCAACCCGAACAATCCGGCTAGCCACTACGAAACCACCGGTCCGGAGATTTGGGAGCAGACCGAGGGCAAGGTCACCCACTTCGTGGCCGGCATCGGCACCGGCGGCACCATCAGCGGGGCGGGCCGCTATCTCAAGGAGGTCTCCTCCGGGCGGGTACAGGTCGTTGGTGCTGATCCCAGCGGCTCGGTGTATTCCGGGGGTTCTGGGCGGCCCTATCTGGTGGAAGGGGTGGGTGAGGACTTCTGGCCGGCGAACTACGATCCAACTGTCTGCGATCGAGTCATCGAGGTCGGTGACGCGGACTCATTTGCGATGACTCGGAGGCTGGCCCGTGAGGAAGGGCTGCTGGTCGGCGGATCCTGCGGGATGGCTACGGTGGCCGCGGTCGAGCTGGCACGGGAGATCGACGACCCAGACGCGGTGATCGTCGTCTTGCTGCCCGACTCCGGGAGGGGCTACTTGACCAAGATCTTCAATGACACATGGCTGACCCGCTACGGCTTCGCGCCGCGTCCGCGGAACGTACGGGTCGTGGGCGATGTGTTGCGCGAGAAGTCGGGTGCGCTGCCATCTCTGGTGCACACCCACCCGAACGAGACGATCGCCGAGGCCGTGGAGATTCTGCGCGAGTACGGCGTGTCGCAGATGCCTGTGGTCCGCGCCGAGCCGCCGGTGATGGCCGCGGAGGTAGTGGGCTCGGTGAGCGAACGGGGACTCCTCGGTGCACTGTTCGGCCGCCACGCCCGGCCGGCGGATGCCGTCGAGTCGGTGATGGAGCCCTCACTACCGATGCTCGGAGCAACCGAGCCGGTCACGGATGCCGTGGAGATCCTGGTTCACGGCGACGCACTGCTCGTCCTCGACGACGGTCGGCCCGTGGGGGTGCTGACCCGGCAGGACCTCTTGAGCGACATCCACTAGCGATCGACCCCTGGCGGCGCTGGGGCGCCCGCATTGGCGTTCGCCGTTCCGGCATTCGGCGCGGATACGACATCCAGGTGCCGGTTTCGTCGCCCTGGTCAGGAACGCCCGCTCTCGGCGAGCAACTCGGAAAGCACCTCACGCCAGTTGGCCGTCCAGCGCGCCTTCTGCCATGCATCCAGCGGCACCCACCGGGCCGACCGAGTGGTGCCCTCTGAGTCCAGGACGACCGGGTCGGTAGGCGACTCGCAGCGGCCCCGATACACCAGCCGGATGGCATGAAAGTCCTCGATCGCTCCCTGCGGATTGCGACCTACCCAGTGGGAGGTGTGCACGCGAGCCAGGTCGCCCAGAACGATCGACTGGGAGGTCTCCTCGACCACTTCGCGGATCACCGCGGCGGCGGGCTGTTCATGATCATCGAGACCGCCGCCGGGCATGCCCCAGCGACCAGCCACCGCCGTGATGGCCGAGAACTGAGTGGCCAGCAGACCGCGCGTCGAGAGGACGACAGCATAGGCCGCCACTCGCTGTCTAACCATCGGAGCAAGATCGTCGGTGAGCAGGAGAGTTCGGTCCCGACCCCGGCCCTTGGCCGGCGGGCGGGGTTCTTCGCCCACTGGCCGGACCAGCATCCTCAAGACCAGATCACCGGTCTCGTCGCGAACCGCGTCCAGCGGCCGCACGACGACGAAGCCGCGATCATGAGCCAGCACTGCCGGGTCCGCACCATGATCAAGATTGATACGGAAGCTGATCGTGCCGCTTCCATCGATTCCAATGATCGTCATGGTTGGCTTCCGTGCCAGCGGCCTCAGCGGCGAGTGGCGGTGATCATCAAGAAGCCGCCAGGCAGGGCGATCCCAGTGCCGTCGTGCCAGGGGGCCAGACTCTCGATCAGGGCTGTCCGGGCCTCGTCGACGATCTCTTCTGGTTGGCCGGCCAGGACTCCCTGCGCGAAATTCGACTCGACGATCGCGTCGACCGCCTGCTCCACGGTTGCGGGTCCCCGCAGATAGAGCGGATCGCTGCGCAGCATGCAACGAACGTCGGCCCAGCCGGCGTCGACAAGCAGCTCCATGGTGCGTTGCTCGTTCCCCAGGCTGAACGGGCCTTGGTCGGCTGGTATCGGCGTGTAAGCGGCCCGCCGCCGATCCAGGACGGATGTCACGATGTTGTACGGCAGCGCGAAGTACGGCGCGCGGTCGCGGTGCGGCCACACCGACGCAACTAGCCGGCCGCCGGTCCGGCACGCCGTGAGCAGGCGACGAAAGGCCCGCTCGGGATCGGAGAAGAACATCATCCCGAACCGGGAGATGATCGCGTCGAATCCGTCCGGTGGGAAGTCGTACGCGGCGGCGTCGGCCACTATCCACTCCAGATTGGGCGCAGCAGATCGGTCGCGGGCCGCGTCGATCATCTCCGGAGAGATGTCGATACCCCATACCCGCCCATCCGGCCCGACGCGGTCTGCGGCCTCCATCGCGGTGGCTCCCGCACCGCAGCCGACATCAAGCACCCGCTCACCGAGTTGCAGGTCGGCAGCGGAGAAGATGACCCTGGCGACCGGAATCAGCGGGGTCTCCAGGGCCGCCAGATGGTCCAGCCAGAACCGGGTCCGTTCCGCGTCCCAACCGTACGTCGGCTCAACATTGGCCACGTCTGCGTCAGCCTTCCTTCGCGGCGGGTGGAGGTTCGGGTAGATCACCGGTGAGGTAGTGCTGGAGGGTCGGCCCAATGGCCGCCGCTAGGTGGTCGGTACTTTGGGCGGCCAAGGGTCGCAGCTTGAGGACATAGCGGCCGATGATGACCCCGAGCACTTGGGACGCCACCAGACCCGCACGCCGAGACGCCTCCGGCTCGGGAACCTGCACAGTTCGCAGTATCCGACCGATCACTTCGAGGGTGAGGAACTCGCTGATCGAGCGCGTGAGGCCAGGATCGGTCAGCGCGGTTCGGACGGCGCCTACCAAGGACGGCTGGAGCTCGGAATCCCAGACGCTGAGAATCGTTCGGATGATGCGGTCCCCGAGCCCGTCGAGTCCACTGGCGGTGACGTGATCGATCAGGTCGGTCAGCACAATCGGAATGTCAACCGTGGCGAGAAACAGCTGCTCTTTGGTGTCGAAATAGTGGTGCACGAGCGCAGCGTCCACCCCGGCCTCAGCGGCAATGCCGCGGACCGACGCACCGGCGAAGCCTTTGGCGGCGAATGTATGCCGGGCCGCCGCCAGTATTTCGCCACGCGTGTCCCGATTGCCTGGCCGGCGGCCTTTGGCGCTGCCCTGAACTGCCACATTCCTCCTTGGCACCCTGGATCGTGGTTGCCGCGTCCGCCGCCTGCGGCAACGGTGTCAGTCTGTCAGGTTGCCGTCGGCACTCCGGTACGGTTGGGCCTCGTGATCAGCTGGCTGGCCTACACCGTTGTGGCCCTCACGGGGGTCATGATGATCTGGGGGCTGATCACGGCAGCCGCCGATAAGCCTCCGGGCAAAGCCCAGCTGTTGTTCGCCGCTTTCGTCGAACTCGTCGTGCTTGTGCAAACCCTGATCGCCAGCGCCAAGCTTGCGCTCGGGTTCCGGCCGGCGGAGTTCGCGACCACGATCGGCTACCTGATCGGCATCGTGATCTTGATCCCCGTTGCCTGGTTCTGGGCCAATAGCGAGCGAACCCGCTTCTCGGGCGTCGTGCTCGCCGTTGCCGCCCTGGCTGTTCTCGGCATGACTCTGCGGTTGCTGATGCTATGGACACCACCGGTCCTGCGATGAGCGACCAGCAGCCTCGACCGACCAACAGCGGTCCGGGCCGGGTTTTGGTCGCTGTCTATGGGGTCTTCGCCCTGGCCGCCTGCGCCCGCGCGGCTGTCCAGCTGACCACGAAGTTCAACGACGCGCCGCTGGCCTACCTGCTGTCGGCCGCGGCCGGCGTGATCTACGTCGTCGCGACCGTTACGCTCGCCCGCGGGACCGCGACATCCCGGCGCGTCGCGTTGACGGCGATCATCATCGAAGCTGTCGGCGTGCTGGTCGTCGGGACGGCCAGCCTCCTCGATCCTCCGGCATTCCCGAGTGCGACGGTCTGGTCTACCTACGGTATCGGCTACGGATTTGTGCCGCTCGTGCTGCCCTTCCTCGGTCTGGCCTGGCTGTATCGAACGAGGCCCCGAGCGTATGCCCATTGAGTGGCGTTGGGTGGTGTTGAGGGCGAGATACCGACAAGTTCATCGGCGTTCCCTCCGAAGACAGGAAAGTCAGCTCACAGAGACTTGACAGCGCTCCTGCTTACGGCGGTGGACATTGCGCAAACGAGGAGAAATCCAGATGACTGACAGGCTGACTCACTCGAAGGTTGCCGAACTGTCCGCCGACGTGTACGCCGAGAAGATCTTCACCGCCGTGCTCGGCTCGATGGAAACGTTCAGTCTCTATCTTGGTGTTCGGCTGGGCTGGTTCACAGAGCTCGCCACCGGCCCGCTCACCCCAGCCGAGCTGGCGCGACGCACCGAGACTCACGAGCGCTACGCCGTTGAGTGGATGGAGATGCAAGCCGTCTACGGCAACCTCACTGTGGTGGTCGATGGCGCCGACGTTCCGAGCAACCGCCGATTCGCGTTACCGGCCGGTGCGGCAGAGGTGCTGACGGACTTGGACAGTTTGGCCTACCTCGGCGCCCTTCCGGAGCTCATCGCTACCGTGGGCGCCCAACTGGACAACCTGGCGACCGCCTATCGCACGGGGCGCGGGGTGAGCTGGGCAGAACTGGGCGATGGCGCGCGGAACGCCCAGGCAGCCCTCAACCGGCCATGGTTCGAGCGCCAGCTGGGCTCGGCCCTGGCCGGGGTGGCTCCGGTCCATGCGGTGCTCCGCACCGATGGCGCTCGCATCGCCGACGTCGGCTGCGGGGCCGGCTGGTCCACGATCGCGCTGGCCAAGGCCTATCCGTCAGCGACGGTGTCCGGGTTCGACGTCGACGGGCCCTCGATCGACGCGGCTCGGGCGAATGCCGCCGCTGCCGCCTTGGCCGACCGGGTGAACTTCACCCTGGCTGAGGGCGAGGCGCTTCGTGGCTACGGCCCCTTCGACGCCGCGTTCGCTTTCGAATGCATTCACGACATGCCGCGGCCGGTGGAAGTGCTGGCGGCCATGCATGATTCCGTGCGACCCGCGGGCGTTGTAGTGATCATGGACGAGGCGGTGGCCGACGCGTTCACTGCCCCTGGCAACGAGGTGGAGCGGGTTATGTACGGCTACAGCACGCTGATATGCCTGCCTGACGGGCTGTCCTCGACTCCGTCGGCGGCCACCGGGACCGTCATGCGGCGCACCATTCTCACCGAATACGCCACCCGCGCCGGGTTCAGTGAGGTGGACATCCTGCCGATCGAGGATTTCGGTTTCTTCCGGTTCTACTGGCTGCGTTGATCAGGAGAGCCGAGTTCGGCCAGCGCGAACACGGCGAATTATCGATCAGGCGGTCACCTGCGTCAGTGGACGATGTCGGCGTATTCGTTGTGCCGCTCGAGCCACGAGCGGATGAAGGTGCACACGGGTCGCACCCGTAATCCACGGCGGCGGGCATCGTCCAGTGCGAATCTGGCCAGCTGCCCCCCTATTCCTTGGTCTTGGTGGCCGGGCAGTACTTCGGTGTGGATGAGGATTATCAAGTCCGACGTCAACTCGTACTCGAGGGTGCCGGCGAGCTCTCCATTGAGATGCGCCTCGTATTTCGCCTCGTACAGGTCGTCGGTGACCGTCAGATCCATAGTCGACAACTGTGCCAGAGAGGTGTGCTCAGGTGTTCGGGTTCCATGTCACGTTCGCACCCAGCGAATTGTTATAGGAGATGGCTAGGACGGCGGTACCACTGGGGACCCCGAAAGCAATCCATCCGCTGGCGCAATCCCCGATGCCGTAGCGTCCTTGGCTCGGGTAGGTCGATGGGAGATCGATGGGCTCGGTGATCGGTGCGTCCGTCGTAACCGTTCCCGCGGTCGTCGACAGCGTCCAAGAACTGCGACTGAGCGGCAGATCGCTCGATGTGTTCGGCGGCAGAGTGCGGACACACGTTTCAACCAGGATCGCGTAGACGTCTCCGCCGGTCATGGTGCCACTGGCGGTCAGGTTCAGATACGGCGCCTGGACCCGGACACCGATCGGCACTGTCGTGGTGAGAGGCGGCTCGGCGCTCGGTTGTGCTTTCGAGGTCTCGGAGGCGCCTGGCGTACGAGCGGCGGTGCTGCTCTGCAGTGTGGTGGCGGACGTCGCCGGCCGGGTCGGAACCGGAGTTGCGGGCGGCCGTTGAGTGGGACGCTCCCGCGGGCCTGACACAGTCGAAGTAGGGCCGGAGGTTGAGATGGCGCTGGGCGTCGAGGGGCCGACGGTGGGGCTCCGGACGTCCGAAGGACCTTTCGACGGCGCGACACTGCTCTGTGGCGGGGCACCGACCTGAGAGCGTTCAGTAGGGAGCAGGATCGCCCAGCCGATCACGGCAGCAGTGATCGCCAGGGCGGCGGCAACCAGACCGCTCATCCAATAGGTGCGAGCGGCTGGTCGCCGACCTGCTGAGGAGGGACTCTCGGTGAGTATTCGTTCGACCATTCGCTCCGGACTCGGCAGCTGGCGCTCCGGCGGGAGTTCAAGCTTCATCGGCACTCTCCAGCAAGCCAGCGATCTCGGTTTTGGCGAGCCGCGCTCTGGCCCGGGACAAGCGCGATTTGACCGTTCCCACCGAAATCTTCAGTGCGGCAGCGGCATCGGCCAGGGACATTCCGGACCACGCCACAAGTTCGACGACATCTCGTTGGTTCGCCGGCAGGACTGCCAGGGCTTGCCGGATGACGGCCATTGTGGACTCCGCATCCACCCAGGCGGCGGTGTTGTCGGCAGCGGCGCCGGTCTCCGTACGTACCCGATCGACCAGCTGAAGATGCCGGTTCCGGGACCGATTCGCGTTGCTGCACTCGTTTCGCGCCATGGTCAGCAGCGCGGGCCGGGCGGATTCCAGCTTCAGTGAGTCGATATCGCCTCCCGCGGCGCGGCGCCACAGTGAGGCAAAGGTTCCCTGAGTGGCATCCTCGGCGACCGACCACGAGGCCGTCCTGCGAAAACAAAAGTTGTACACGGCCGTGCTGTGCCGCAGAAACAATTCTCGGAACGCGTCCTCGTCGGCAGAGCGCAGCCTGTGCCACAGCTCGGCGTCGGACTCCCCGGCGCCGGCGGAGCCTCCGTCCACCTCCACTACCTGGCCCACTCGGCCCCGCACCGCCTCCACCGGGCTCGTTTGGTGTCACGCTACCCGCCTTCACACGCGGATGGAGTCCGTCAAACGGCGTGCGGTTCCGTCGATCCGCCTCGATCTGCCCTTGCCGTGGCGGCGATCTTGGCGGTATGAAGTGAGGCGAGATGTGCTCCGTCAATCGCCCATACCGGTTGTGCCGTGCGACCCGTGCCGGCTCCTGCCCTCAGATCGTTAGCCGATCATGAGTACGAAGCCTGCTTCAGATGTGACATCCGAGGGCCCGCCGGTTGTGCTGGTGGTGATGGGTGTTGCTGGCACTGGCAAGTCCGTGGTGGCTGCCACCCTGGCCAAGCGGCTGGGTTGGGAGCGGGGGGAGGGTGACGATCTGCATCCCGACGCGAACGTGGCGAAAATGGCCAGTGGGCAGCCCCTGGCTGATGAGGACCGCTGGCCGTGGCTGGAGCAGGTCGCCGCGTGGATCGACGATCATTCGACCGCTGGCCGACCGGCCATCATGACGTGTTCTGCTCTCAAGAAGGCCTATCGGGACAGACTCCGTGGTCCCGGCGTTGCCTTTGTCCATCTGCATGGAAGTCGTGACGTGCTTGCCGCGCGTCTCGTCGCGCGACGTGACCATTACATGCCCGGCTCGCTGCTTGATTCCCAGCTCGAGGCACTGCAGCCACTCGAGGCCGACGAAAACGGCATTGTGGTCGAGCTGGATAGCAAGTCGCCAGATGAAGAGGCCGACGAGATCATCGCGCGATTGGGCATCAATGCCAGTCGTTCGGGCACCGGCTGACATGGGTTGGCGCGGGCCCGCGTGCTGGACGGAGCGGTTGATAGCCCCGGCCAACCTCCTCGGTCCCGAAGCGGTCGCTGGGTATGCTCCTGGGCGGTGGCCGGGCAGGCCACGGCTGCCCGGGAGGCAATGTGAAGTACAACGAGCAGGCCAATCTCGATCCGTCGCAGATGGGTGGAGGACGCGGCAATCGCGGAAAGATCGCGATCGGGGGAGGGGCCGGCCTTCTCATCGCCGTGCTGGCTCTGCTGTTCGGCGTCAACCCGGGCGACATCCTCGGCGGTACGCAGGAGGCGGACCCTGGCTCAAGCGGCGGCTCGACTCCGTTTGCGCAGTGCACCCGCGGCTCCGACATCAATACCGATCGTGACTGCCGCTTCGTCGCCTACACCAATTCCATTCAGGACTACTGGAACGAGGCGTTGCAGGGATATCGCGTGATCACGGTCGAAACCTTTGAAGGTCAAGTGAGCACTGCCTGCGGCACAGCATCCTCAGCGGTAGGACCGTTCTACTGCCCGGCTGACACGTCGGTCTACTTGGACCTTGGCTTCTTCGATCAGCTCACCGGCGAGCTCGGTGCGCAGGGCGGCGACGCCGCTGAGGCGTATGTGCTGGCGCACGAGTTCGGCCACCACGTGCAAAATCTGGTCGGCACTATGGCCCAGGTGCAAGGCGGCAGCCAGGGGACGGGGCCGAAGTCTCCTCAGGTGCGTTTGGAACTGCAGGCCGACTGCTATGCCGGCGTGTGGTTTCGGCAGGCGACCGAGGATCCCGAGAGCCCGATCAAAGAAGTCACGGCCGACGACTTGAATCGAGCGGTCGATGCCGCCGCGGCGGTAGGCGATGACCGTATCCAGGAGAAGATGCAGGGCCAGGTTTCACCGGAGAGCTGGACGCACGGGTCGGCGGCCAACCGGCAGAAGTGGCTCAGCCAAGGCTTCCGCAGTGGCGATCCGAATACGTGCGACACCTTCGCCGCCGGAGCGCTGTGATCGACGTCGAGTCCCGACGAGCGGTTGTAGTGACCGGTGCCTCGACGGGGATCGGGCGGGCGAGCGTCGCTGCCTTGGTTGCGGAACGTTTCTCGGTCTTCGCGACGGTGCGGAGGCTGGAGGATGCTGACGAGCTCCAGGAGCAGTTCGGCGATTCGGTAGTGCCACTGTTGATGGATCTGCTGGACGAGGATTCGGTGCGGGCGGCAGGTGCCGAGGTTTGCGCGAGCGGCCCCCTATTCGGCCTGGTCAACAACGCCGGAGCAGCGCTTCCTGGGCCTCTGGAGTATCTGCCGATCGATACCTTCAGACGGCAACTGGAGATCAATCTCACCGGTCAGCTGCTGGTCACCCAAGTCATGCTTCCCGCGCTACGCCGGTCTGTGGAGGAGGCGGGCGATGCCCGGATCGTCATGATCGGCTCCATTGGCGGCCGGATCGCTGGGCCGATCCTTGGCGCCTATCACGCGGCCAAGCACGGATTGGTGGGGATGACCGGAGCGCTCAGGGCCGAGCTCGCGCCGTTCGGGATCCGAGTGCTACTCATCGAGCCCGGGACCATCGCAACCCCGATCTGGGAACGTGGCAGGGCGCATGGGGAGGAGTTGCAAAGCCGCCATCCCGACTCGTTCGGGCGCTACGCCGAACAGCTTCAGGGCGCGTACGCCATGGCTGAGCGAGGCGCTCGATCCGGGCAGGAGCCACGTACGGTGGCCCGAGCAATCGCCCAAGCGCTCACCTCGAGAAATCCGCCACCGCGCCAAGTCGTCGGCCGAGACGCCAAGGTCGTTGCCGGACTCGTGCGCCTACTCCCTTTTCGGGCGATCTACCGCGTCACCCGCGCGCGCCGCTGAGTACCTCCTGAGCGCCCGCTCAGCTGACGTTGCAGGTGACACCTGTGGCGTGGATTGGGCAATAGCCGCGCGGGTTCTTGTCGAGATACTGCTGGTGGTAGTCCTCGGCGTAGTAGAACTCCGGTGCGGGCTTGATCTCTGTGGTGATCGTCCGGAATCCAGCTTGGGAGAAGGCGACCTGGAATTCATCGCGGATCCGCTCGGCGACCGCGGCTTGCTCCGGCGTAGTGGTGTAAATCGATGATCGGTACTGGGTGCCGACATCGTTGCCCTGGCGCATGCCCTGCGTCGGGTCGTGATTCTCGAAGAAGATCTTGAGCAGCTGCTCGTAGCTGATTTTCTCCGGGTCGTAACAGACCTTCACTGCTTCGGTATGGCCGGTCCGCGCACTGCACACTTCCTCGTACGTGGGATTCGGCGTGTAGCCGCCGGCGTACCCGGCGGCTGTGTTCGTCACGCCAGGCGTCTGCCAGAAAAGCTTCTCCGCCCCCCAGAAACAGCCCAGACCGAAGTACGCCACCTCGGATCCCTCCGGGACTCTCTGCACCGGGATGCCAAAGACGTCGTGAAAAGTGGGATTCACCAGAACGGGACGTTCCCGACCGCGAAGGGCCGCGTCGGGAGCGATCATGGCCGATTTCTTGGATGTGAACAGCATGTTTCTCAGTGTCCCTTTCACCTCGTCCGTGCGCCGGGCTGATGTAGTGACGAAAACGCTGACGCGAGCGGATCTGTTCCACTACGCCTATCGCCGCCTGCTCCACGCGTAGGCTCACCAGCATGACTGACTCGTCGGGTTTCTCCACCCGAGCAATCCATGCCGGGCAAGAACCCGATGCGGCGTTCGGCTCCGTCGTGCCGCCCATCTATGCCACCTCGACCTATGTCCAGGACGGCGTCGGCGCGCCACGTGGCGGCCACGAATACTCGCGTTCGTCGAACCCCACCCGAACAGCCCTAGAGGAATGCATGGCCTCGCTCGAGGGCGGCCGGCATGGCTTCGCCTTCGCCAGCGGACTGGCTGCCGAAGACACACTGCTGCGGACCATCGCATCACCAGGCAGCCATTTCGTCGTCCCGGCCGACGCCTACGGTGGCACGTTCCGCCTGTTCACCAGGGTCCACGCGCGCTGGGGTGTGATGGCCGTCACGGCTGACCTCACTGATCCGGCAACTGTCGAGGCGGCGATCCGGCCAGGAGAGACCACAGCGGTCTGGGTCGAGACTCCTACCAACCCGCTGCTAGCAGTGGCCGACATCGCGGCTATCTCAGACCTGGCGCACGCCGCTGGGGCGCTCGTTGTGGTTGACAACACCTTCGCCACTCCCTACCTTCAGCAGCCAATGGTCCTGGGTGCTGACATCGTGGTGCACTCCACCACCAAGTACTGCGGCGGTCACTCAGACGTCATCGGCGGGGCTCTCGTCGTTGATGACGACGAGCTGGCGGAGCGGTTGCGCTTCCATCAGAACGCGATCGGCGGGGTGGCCGGACCTTTCGATGCCTGGCTCGTGCTCCGCGGCCTGCGTACGCTGGCCGTCCGGATGGAGCGGCACTGTGACAACGCCGAACGCATCGCCGACTGGCTGGTTGAACACCCGCGGGTGGCCGAGGTGTACTTCCCCGGCTTGGACACCCATCCAGGTCACGACCTGGCCAAGCAGCAGATGCGCCGGTACGGCGGCATGATCAGCTTTCGGGTGCACGGCGGCGAGCCGGCCGCGCTCGACGTCGTCCGGCGCACCAAGATCATCTTGCTTGGCGAGTCGCTCGGCGGCGTGGAATCGCTGATCGAACACCCGGGGCAGATGACGCACGCTTCTGTCGCCGGCACTGAGCTTGAAGTGCCCGACGACCTAGTCCGGCTAAGCGTCGGTATCGAAGATGTGGAGGACCTGATCGCCGACCTCGATCAAGCACTGGACCTGTAGTCCGCGAGCGCGGGAGGAAGGCAGGGTCATGGAGTGCGATCTGCGCGAGCGGACAGACACCAGTCAATGGGTGCGGCGCCTGCGCGGATGAGAAGCTCGTTGGCCCTACTAAAGGGCCGGGAGCCGAAAAAGCCGGCACGGGCTGACAACGGTGACGGGTGGGGGCTCGCGACATAGGGCACGGGCCCCAGCATCGGGATCAGTGCCTGCGCATCGCGTCCCCACAAGATCGCTACCAGCGGACCGCCGCGCGCCACCAGGGCCTCGATGGCGCACGAGGTGACCGCTTCCCAGCCTCGCCCCCGATGGGAACCCGAGCGGCCCGGCTGCACGGTCAACACCCGATTGAGCAGCAAGACACCTTGGCTGAACCAGGGCGTCAGATCACCGCACTCGACGGGCGGGATGCCAAGATCAGCATGCAGCTCGGCGTAGATGTTCTGCAACGAGCGGGGGATCGGGCGGACGTCAGCCGCCACTGAGAACGACAGCCCCACCGGGTGCCCGGGGGTCGGATACGGATCTTGGCCGACGATCAGGATCCGGACGTCGGCGAGCGGCCGGCTGAACGCTCGCAGGACGTGCTGGCCGGCCGGCAGGTAGTTCCGGCCGGCGGCCATCTCGGCCCGGAGAAAGTCTCCCATCGCGGCGATGGTCGGCGCCACCGGCGCGAGCGCATCAGCCCAATCGGGACTGATCAATTCAGCGAGCGGTCGTGGGCTCATCGGCCTCCTCGGTTCGGCGGTCGCTTCCGTTGCGGGGCATCCGTATCGCGGCGCCCGCCCCGGCGAGCAGCAGGCCGGCACCCACCCCGAAGGCCGTCCCGTACGACACCCGATCTGCCAGCAGGCCGGCGGCCAGCGGTCCGACGATCGCGCCGACATCAGAGCACATGGAGAAGATTGCCACGGCCGTACCGCCCCTGGCCCCCGCCACGTCGCCCACTGTCGCCGCGGGCGCGGTTCCGAGGAACGCCGACGCGACACCGTACAGGCAGAGGGCCACGATGAGCAGCCAGATGTTCGGCGCGAACGGAACCGCCAGGATCGAGATCCCGGCCAGCGTCCCGCCGATGATCATCGCCGGCCGGCGGCCAACCGTATCGACGAACTTGCCCGCCGGTGCCACGGCAATCGTCTGAACCACCGAGGCGCAGGCAAAGGCCACACCTGTCCACGACGTCGGTCGGTGCAGCACCTCCACCACGAGGACGGGCACCAAGGACATGCGGACGCCGAACGAGGTCCATCCCTGCGCGAGGCTGGCCATGCACGCCGCCTGATAGCTCCGGTTTCGAACAAGCTGTCGTAGTGGGACCGCATCGCTTGCCGTCCGCGCTGCGGGACCAGCTCCCGAGCGTCCGAGCATCAGCAGGCCCACAGTCCCCGCCACGGCCAGCGTGGCGGCGTAAAAGAAGAATGGTGCGGTCAGCGAGATGGCCGACAGCAGGCCCCCGATAGCCGGACCCGCCATGCCGCCGATCAAGAATCCAGCCTGGAAGACGCCGCTGGCCCGGCCACGCAGCCCGGCCTCCACCGAGGTCAGCAACAACGTGGTCGCGGACACGGTGAACATGGCCGATCCAAAGCCGCCCACTCCACGCAGAATCAACAGCTGCGGGTAGGACTGCGAGATACCCGCCAGGCCGCTGGAGACGGCCACGATGAAGATGCCGAGCGCAAGGATCACCCGCTCTCCAGCGCGATTGATCATGCGGCCGCAGAACGGAGCAGTGATCAGGCGCATCAGGGCAAAGACCGAGACCACGGCACCGACCGCGAAGTTGTCGACCCCGAAGCTCCGCGCAAAGACCGGCAGCACAGGGATCAGCACCCCAAAACCCACCGCCACGCAGAATGCGATCAGCCCGAGCACGAAGACCTCGCGTGGCATCCGGTCCGGGCCGTGGCGGCGAAGCCAGCTCGGCGCCGGACGGGAGGCGTTCACGGCCATAGTCTGCCTGCTGCAGACCGGCGGTGACGCCCCGAGACGCTAGGGGCGTGGGCTACGGTGGGAAAGGCGGCAGCAGAACCAGGAGGCAGCGGTGGCCGTGTTCGGTGACATACGCGCGTGGCTCGCCGCAAGGCGCAGCCTTCGCTCTCGGTTGCCGTTCCTGCTCACCGCACAGCAAGGTTCACCGCCAGTGGCTCCGGCGGATGGCCGCGAATCAGGGCATTCGGACCAAGAACCCAGGACTTCGGAAATCGAGCAAGCCGCCCGCGAGGCCGAGCCGTCGGATGCGGACCAAGATCGTACTGGCCCGGTAGATTCCGGACGGATCGATTGGGGCCCGGTGGAGCCCAGTGCCGCCGAGCCCACGCTCAACGAGAGCACGGAAGGGAAGCGCCCCTCAACCCCGCTTGCCCCATCCCCGCCGGAGATCCAGCCGGTGGCGCTGGCGACGACCCCGCAGTTCGACTCGATCGTGCCACGAGGGATTCAAGTTGCCGCCGCCTGGAGCTGGCGCATCATTGCCATCGCCGCCATGCTCTACGGCCTCGGCTGGATCGCACGCTATCTGTCTGAAGTGCTGGTGCCCGTCGCCGTCGCCATCCTGGTCACGGCCCTTCTGCAGCCGGTGGCAAACCGCCTCCGGAAGTGGCGGTTGCCCCGTGGAGCGGCGACCGCCATCACCGTCCTCGGCGGGCTGGCGCTGATCGCCGGCGTGCTGACCCTGATCACCACCCAGATCGTCGATCAGTCCGCCTCGCTCTCCGGCAATGTCGTCAGCGGCTTCAACCAGCTGGTTGCCTGGCTGGAGAGCGGGCCGCTCAATCTGGATCCCGGATGGTTCGACGTCGGCACGTGGGGCGACCGGCTGCAAAGCTTCCTCGCCGACAGCCGAGACACGATCGCCTCCTATGCCGCCGACATCAGCGCGGGCATCGGGCACTTCTTCGCCGGTCTGGCGATCATGCTGTTTGCGCTCTTCTACTTCCTCTACGACGGCCGTGGGATCTTCGCCTTCCTCCTCAAGTTCTTCCCGATCCAGGCCCGCGAGCGGGTTGACGAGGCCGCCCAGCGAGGGTGGGGGTCGCTCTCCTCTTTCGTTCGGGCGACCATTTTGGTGGCGTTCGTGGACGCCATCGGTGTTCTGATCGCCGCCTTGATCATCGGCGTTCCGCTGGCGCCGGCGCTTGCCGCGCTGGTCTTCCTCGGTGCCTTCGTGCCGATTGTCGGCGCCCTTGTCGCGGGCTTCGTCGCGGTGCTCGTCGCGCTCGTCGCGCTCGGCTGGGTCAAGGCGTTGATCATGCTGGGAGCGATCATCCTGGTCCAGCAGGTGGAGGGCCATGTCCTGCAACCCTTCCTGCTGGGACGAGCGGTCAAGCTGCACCCGTTGGCGGTGATCATCGGTATCGCCACCGGCATCATTGTCGGCGGTATCGTCGGCGCGCTGATCGCCGTCCCTATCCTGGCCTTTGGCAAGGCGTTCATCCAGTATCTGGCCGGGGTCAGCGAGCCGCCGCTGGCGACCGCGATCCGCTGGCCGTCCGGGCGGCGCCGGAACTAGTTCAGAGCGCTGAGCCCTTCGCGTACTCGGCGTAGGAAAGATTCCAGTCGGCGTACCCGTTGCCAGATTCGACCCGGCGACGGCTGCCCGTCGTGATGACCGGGTCGCCGATCAGGACCTGGTTGAACAGCCAGCGGGCGTTGGGAGTACTCATTCCGACGCATCCATGGCTTGCGTTACGGCGTCCAAAGTGCCCGGCATTCCACGGCGCGGCGTGGAGGAACTCACCCGAGTTGGTGATCCGCATCGCGTAGCGAACATTGAGGTCGTAGGTCTCTTCGGCGCCGATCATCTCGTTGGTCATCCGATGGGTGTATTCCCTGTCCATAATCAGTTTCGTGCCGCTGCGGGTCTGCCATCCGCTCTTGCCGGCGCTGATCGGGATTGTTCGGACGTGTGTGCCGTTGCGATAGACCTTTGCCGTGTGAGCGCTTAGATTGATCTTGGTGATCAGGGACCGGCCGACCGTGAATGATGTGCTCGTCGAATTTTGGCCGTAGATGCCCCCACCGGCGTTCACGCCATTGATGCTCGCGTGCACCCTGACCTTGGTGCCTGGTTTCCAGTAGTTCCTCGGTCGGTAATGGACCTCACGGGAGGAGAACCAACGCCAGCTGCCGGCTTGGGCCGGTGACGCGCTGACGTGAAGGTTTTTCTCGAACTCCTTGCGGTTCTTCACCGGTACGTCGAAAGTCAAGATCACCGGCATGCCGATCCCGACTCGGCTCTGCGGCAGCGGATAGATCGTCGGGAAGGTCTGCTGGGCGAGCGTCAGGTTATGGGTACGGAACGATCGCGCTTGCTTGACCACCGCGCTGGCAGTGTTCTTGCCGACAAGGGCCAGCGAGTAGCTGAAGTTAGGCTCGAGCCGTTCGGTGGCCGTCCAGCGGGTGCGATCCTTGCTGAGGACACCGTCGACGCGACCTTTGACCGTACCGCCCCGCCGGTCCTGTCCGCGATAGGTCAGGGTCACTTTGGCGATCGTGCCCGCGGCCGCTTTCACCCAGACCAGCGTGTCGACCTTCACCCCGGTGGCACCGTCTTTGACATTGCTGGTCAGGCTGACCGGTTTGACGGGTGCCGGCCCCGGAGCGCTGGAGGCGCTCCGGGAGGCTGAGCCCGACGCTGGCGCCTGCTGGGAAGCGGCGTCAGCGGGTTCTGGAGTCGGCCCTGAGCCGCACGCCGACAGCAAGCTGGTCAAGAGCGCGGCCACGGTCACTCCGGACAGCGCACATGCCGCGCTCGATCGCACGCAAACCCCTCAACCGTCTGAGTGAACTGCTCTGCTTCTCAACCTAATGTCCCATCCCAACTAAGTCGGCATCCGAAGGCTCGCTGGCGGATCGGGCGGCTGGTACGGCATTGCGTCCGGTCAGCGGCTTCTCCCGCATCGTAAGGGCGACGATCAGCGCGACCACCATGAACGGCACCGCGACGAGGAAGACATCGTCCATGGATCGGGTGAAGGCAGTCAGTACCCACGTCTTCACTGGTTCTTGCAGCGCCTGGATGGCGGTGACGTCGCGCAGCGACTCCGCGGCGTTGCCGAGTTGGGCCTGGGCGTTGCTCGGCACCGCCTCGATCAGGTGATGCTGCAGCCGGGTGTTGAGGATGGCTCCGAACAGCGCGGTGCCTATCGCACCGCCCATTGATCGGAAGAACGCCACGGCCGAAGTGGCAACCCCCATATGCCGGCGGTCCACGCTGTTCTGTACGGCGGTGACGACGACCTGCATGGTGAAGCCGAGCCCGGCACCGAAGGCGAACATGTTCAGCGCGACAACCCAGTACGGGGTGTCGACCGCCAGCCGGGAGAAGGCGAGCAGCGCGCCACCGACCACGATTGCCCCGGTGATGGGCATCCACTTGTAACGGCCCGTACGGCTCATGATCTGGCCCCCACTAATGGAGGTCGAGAAAATACCGACGACGAGAGGCAGCATGGCCAGTCCGGACTCGGTGGCTGACATGCCCTTGACCGCTTGCAGGTAGATCGGCAGGTAGATCAGGCCGCCGAACATGGCGACGCCCATGATCATGGCGTAGATGATGTTGGAATCGAAAGTCCAGTGGGTGAACAGCTCCAGCGGAAGAATCGGTTCCTTGGCGCGGGACTCGACCAGGACGAACAGTGCGGCGAGCACGACTGTGGCGATCAAAAGACCCACACCCACGGTGGATGTCCAGCCCACGTCGGGACCCGCCCAGCTGAGGTAAAGGATCAGGCTGGTCACCGAACCGACGATCGTCGCGGCGCCGAGATAGTCGACCGCTGCCTCCCGGCGTACGTGGTGCAGTTTCAGCGCCATGGAGGTGACCACCAGGGCGACGGCGCCGATAGGGATGTTGATGAAGAAGATCCACTCCCACCCCAGGTGATCGGTGAAGAGCCCGCCGAGCAGCGGGCCGGCCACCGACGCAACGCCGAACACCGCACCGAAGAGGCCCTGGTACTTGCCGCGCTCACGCGGGGGAATCACGTCGCCGATCACGGCCAGGGCGAGCGACATCAGTCCACCGCCGCCGAGGCCTTGGACGGCGCGGCCGCCGATCATGACGTTGATGCCCGAGATGCCGGTGACGTCGGCGATCTCGCCGGCGAAGCCACAGATCAGCGAGCCGATCAAGAAAACCACGATCGCCGCTTGGAAGATGGGCCGACGGCCACGCAGATCGGAGATCTTGCCCCAGAGTGGGGTCGCTGCGGTCGAGGTCAGCAGGTAGGCGGTTACGACCCAGGACAGCTTGTCTAGGCCGCCGAGTTCGGAGGTGATCTTGGGCAGGGCGACGCCCACAATGCTCTGGTCGAGCGCGGCCAGAAACATCCCGGCCATCAAGCCGCCCATGACGACTAAAATCTGGCGGTGGCTCAGGTAGTCCCCGCTCGGGGTGGCGCTGGAGCTGGGCGCGTGCGATGCGCTCGCCGGAGGCGCCGCCTCCGCGACCGATTCCCGGACTGCCTTCCGGGACGCCGACATGTTGTCGGAGCGTCCAGGTCCCCGCTCGGTCATGCTTTCTCCAAATTCTCGGTAAGCGTGTCAATGTCCTCGACGAGGCGGGTTAGCAACTGGTCCAAGTGCTCAAGGTCAGTGGGCGCCCACCCCTCCAAACTGCGCTCCAGGAGTGCACGCCGCGCCTGAAGGGCGGCAGTCAGCGCCTCCTGTCCTGCGATACTCAACTTCACCCGCTGCGCCCGGCGATCGACGGGATCAGGAGCGCGTTCGATCATTCCCCCTTTGTGCAGCTGAGCGAGGTGACGAGAGACGGTCGAGACGTCGAGATTGCAGGACGATGCGAGATCAGTCACTCGAACGGTGCCGCTCGTCCCGACCATCTTGAGCAGCCAGAAGGTGCCGATGTCCAAGGTTTCGGCGGAAGGCCGCTGCCGCATCAGCCGTCCGATGCTCATCAGCGCGTGCATCACTGACTCGACGGACTTCGCTCGGGAGACCACGGAGGAATCGGCCGTTACTTGCATAAAACAAACATATAACTAGATGCATGCTGCAAGCAACTGCCGGGCCCTTCGGCCAAGGTCGACTCTTGGGCACCGCTGTGGCGCACCGCGAGCGAGCCGCCCTGTCTTCTCCACCCCTTCCCGACTTTGAGCCCCAGCGGCACTCTTTGAGCCCCTAGGACGGGGCTCGACGAGTGTCAAGCGGGCTCACAAAGTCGGAGAGGATGATCCCCGGTGACGATGGACGACCCTGAGAGAACCCTCAATTGGGTGCGGTGACCTCCCATTAGTGAAACTTTCGCTTTACATTCGTTTCATGACCACACCAGACATGACCGCGATTCTGGAGGAGCTCGCGGCGGGTCGCATTGACGCCGCCGAAGCATCCCGCCGGATCGACGCACTGAAGGCAGCCGAGACAGCCGAGACAGCATCCGTGTCGGCAGCCGACTCCGAACCGGACCCCAGCCCCGAACCCACCAACGAAGAACTGGCCGCCGAGCGCGAGGCGGATACCGATCCGTGGGCTGCTGAGACGGACCGCCCGCAGCACGCCACGTACCACACCGAAAGTTTCCGAAGCGCCGAGTCAGAACCTGTGCGCGAGGAGCCAGCCGCCGCCGAGGAGCCGGTCCGCATGCCGGTGAATACCAACGGGGTGGAGCGCCTCTCGGTGCGTGCCATCGGCCGGCGGGTTCGTATCGTGGGGGAAACCTCGGTGGCTACCTTGTCCGCGGACGGCCCCCACGTGCTGCGGCGCAACGGTTCGGTACTGGAAGTCTCCAGCGACGGTGAGCTGGGGGCGTCGCTCGACGGCTTCAGCATCCTCCGCGCGCCACGTAGCTTGGACGACTTTCGGTCGCTGGGATTGGGCAAGGAACTCTTTCTTCGGGTCAATCCCAACATCACCGTCGACGTCGAGGTCACCGCTGGCAGCCTGAACACCGAACGGCTACCTCACCTGGGCAAAGTGCGGGTGACCGCAGGCGGCGCCAAGCTGCTCGACGTCAGCGAGATCAACGATGCCTTGATCCAGGCTGGACAGGCCACGATTTCAGGAGCGATAACGACCGGCCGCAACCGGATTCGTGCCGAGTCCGGATCGCTGTCGATCACCCTGCACGACGATTCCAACGTCACGGTCAAGGGAGAGGCGCAGCTGGGCAAGGTGAGCTGGTCGGGCGGGCACTCCGGGGCCGGTGACGAAGTCGTCATGGGCAACGGCAGCGCGAAGCTGGACATCGAGGTGGTCATGGGTCACGCAGCTGTCCGGGTTGGCTCAGATCAGTCCGCCACAACGACGGCCTCGTGAGCGAACGGTCGCGCGGGCAATCGGACCGGAGCCGGCGTTCAGATCCGGCCCGTACGCTGCACCGGGCACCGACCGACTGCCCGGTCTGCGGCGAGGAGTTGTCGGTCACCCGGCTGGGCTGCGGCTCCTGCGGCACTGAGCTGGCAGGAGTGTTTGCGTCCTGCCAGTTCTGTGCGCTGGATGACAAGGACACTGAGCTGCTGCGGGTCTTTCTGTCCTCACGCGGCAACTTGCGGGAGGTCGAGAAGCACCTCGGCGTGTCGTATCCGACCGCGAGGGCGCGGTTCGCCGACCTCCTGGAAAAGCTGGGCCTCGGCGCCGCGCCGGAGCCAGTCCAAACTCTGACCCGCGAGCAGGTGCTCTCCGAGGTGGCCGCGGGCGTTCTGAGCCCGGCTGAAGCTCAGGCACTGCTCGTCGAATTGAGTTGAGCAGCGTCAGAAGGGCTCCACCTTGATCACCTTGACGTTGATCGAGCGGCCGTTCGGAGCAACGTAGGACACGGCGTCTCCTTCACGTTTGCCCAAGATGGCCGCCCCCAGAGGCGATTGGGGGCTGTACACATTCGTCGTGTCGATACTTTCGTCCAGCCCCAGTAGCTCGCGTGAGCCGAGGACGAAGGTATCGGTGTCTGACACGTCGCCGTCGAAGGCGATCGTGACGCGCGTGCCAGGGGCAACCTCACCCGCCGCTGCCGGGGCTTCGCCGACCTGCGCCCGGCCCAGCATGTCGGACAGCTGACGAATCCGCGCCTCCTGCTGGCCCTGCTCGTCACGTGCGGCGTGGTAACCACCATTTTCCCGCAGGTCGCCTTCCTCTCGTGCTTGCGCGATCTTCTGCGCCATGGCGGCCCGGCCAGGTCCCGAGAGGTGATCAAGCTCACTTCGGAGCTTGTCGTACGCCTCTTGGGTCAGCCAAATCGCCTGCGACGAGTTCTCAGACATCCGGAAATCTTATCAAGGCGGCGCGGACCGAGTCCGCCCAGCGAACAGCGCCCTGCCCTCACGCAGGGGTGCAGCCGCGCACGGTGGCCGAGACCGCCCGGCGCAGGGTGACCATGCTGACGACGACGTCAACCTGGTCTTGGTTGCTCGCCGGTAGGGACACCGCTTGCTCTCCGACAAGCTGGAGGTCCTGCGCTTGGGCGATGAGCCGGCAGGTCACTACCACGGCTGGGTTCGGACGCTCAACGCTAAGCGTGACGTCGACCTTGGTATCGCTCACGACCTGGAAGCCGCTGACCTCGGCGACGGCGGGCGGCCGGGCGCGCTGCCAGGCGGTCACCACCAGCCATGTGCCCGCGAGCGCCACCCCGATTCCCACCAGGACCACGACCACTGGTCGCGGCACGCGTGACCCGGGATAGCGGCGTCTCAGGCGCTCGGCTACCGCCTGCCCAGGTTCGTCGGTCACCTCGACATTCTGCCCGCTCTCACGCTGCGATTGGCAACGAAACCTTGAGACGGCCCGTGGCACCATGAACGCCGTGACGCATCCGGCGCTGCGTACCGACACCGAGGGCCAACGACTTCGGCTGCTGCACGTGCACGCCCATCCCGATGACGAGTCAAGCAAGGGCGCCGCGACGACCGCCAAGTACGTGGCCGAAGGGGTGGACGTCGTCGTGGCGACGTGTACCGGCGGCGAGCGCGGCTCAATTCTCAACCCGGCGATGGATCGACCCGACATCTTGGCCAACATCGCCGACATTCGGCGTCAGGAGATGGACCGGGCGCGGGAGATCCTCGGCATTCGACAGGTGTGGCTCGGCTTCGTCGATTCCGGACTACCCGAGGGCGATCCGCTGCCGCCGTTGCCGGACGGCTGCTTCGGCAGTCTCGACGTCGAGGTGGCCGCGGCTCCGCTGGTCGGGCTGATCCGCAGCTTCCGGCCGCACGTCGTGACCACCTATGACGAGAACGGCGGCTATCCGCACCCGGACCACATCATGTGTCACAAGGTCACGGTCGCCGCCTTCGACGCGGCGGCGGACTCCACGGCCTACCCAGAGCGGGGGGCGCCGTGGCAGGCCAAGAAGCTCTACTACCAGTTCGCATTTCACCGCGAGCGGATCGTTGCTTTGGACCGGGCTATGACCGAGCGCGGATTGGAGTCGCCGTACGCGGAACGGCTCCGTGACTGGGAGCCCGACCCGGCGCATGCGGCGCGATTGACCACTCGGGTGCCGTGTGCGGACTACTTTCATATTCGCGATCACGCGCTGTTGGCCCACGCCACTCAGGTGGACCCGGAAGGGCCCTGGTTCTCGGTGCCGCTGGACGTCCACCAAGCCGTCTGGCCGACTGAGGACTGGGAGCTGGTCCGGACGCTGGTGAAGACCGAGATTCCGGAGGACGACCTGTTCGACGGTATCGCGGTCGAATCCCGGGCGATGGTCAACGCGTAGAGTGACGATATGACCTATCTGGTCACTCTAGAGGTTGATCCGAGCGTCGCCAGACCAGGCTGGATCGCCTTTGTTGTCATTCTCCTGTTGGCGATCGCCTTGGTGTTTCTGTTCTTCAGCATGCGGCGCCAGTTCCGCAAGATCAACGTCGGCGATTCTCAGGAGCCGAGTCAACCGGGAGCGGCAGCGACTCCAGGCAGCGACTCGGACGACGCCACCTGACGCTCAACGCTGTCTTAGGCTTCCGCGCGGTCAGTATCCGGCCCGCCCAAGACCGATGGCCCGAACCGCATAGAGTCGTGTGATGAGCGGTCGCAATCGCCTGGCCACCGCCACCAGTCCCTATCTGTTGCAGCATGCGGACAACCCGGTGCACTGGTGGCCGTGGTGCGACGAGGCCTTTGCCGAGGCCGCCTCCCGCGACGTCCCAGTCTTTCTCTCCGTCGGCTATGCCGCATGCCACTGGTGCCACGTCATGGCCCACGAGTCCTTCGAGGACTCCCACATTGCAGAGTTGATCAACGATCAGTTTGTGGCGATCAAGGTGGACCGGGAGGAGCGACCTGACGTCGACGCTGTTTACATGCAGGCCACCCAAGCCATGACCGGCCATGGCGGCTGGCCGATGACCGTCTTCTTGACTCCCGACCGGCGCCCGTTCTACGCCGGCACCTACTTCCCACCGACGCCGCGACACGGCATGCCGTCATTCGTGCAGGTTGCCACAGCGGTTGCTGACGCCTGGCGTGATCGCCGTCTTGACATCGTCGAGAGCGCGGTCAAGATCGTCGATCAGCTGGCGAACCTGGCGACCGGCGGTGGTGGCACCGCAGAAATCAACATCGGTGACGTGATCGCCAACCTCAGGCGTTCGTACGATCCGGTTGACGGCGGTTTTGGTGGCGCTCCGAAGTTCCCACCGTCGATGGTCCTGGAAGCGCTGCTGCGCGATGGCAGCGACGACGCGATGATCATGGTCAACCGAACCTGCGAGGCGATGGCTCGGGGAGGAATCTGTGATCAACTCGGCGGTGGTTTTGCCCGCTACAGCGTTGATGCGCAATGGGTGGTGCCGCACTTCGAGAAGATGCTTTATGACAACGCCCTGCTACTCGGCGTCTACACCCATTGGTGGCGGCAGACCGGGAATCGGGTGGCCCGTCGGGTTGTGAACGACCTGATGGGATGGCTGCTGCGCGAGATGCGTACCGGGGAGGGTGGCTTCGCCGCCAGCTTGGATGCCGATTCGCTCGACGATCATGGCCGGCACCGGGAAGGCGCCTACTACGCCTGGAATCGAGAGCAGCTGGGCGCAGCGCTCGGTCCAAGGGACGCGTCCTGGGCGGCCGAGATCTTCTCGGTGACCGAGCAGGGCACCTTCGAAGACGGCCTCTCCACCCTGCAGTTACTGGGTGATCCTGAGCCGGAGCGGCTGGCCGACGTGCGGGCCCGGTTGTCTGCCTTTCGTGAGCAACGGGCCCGGCCGAACCGTGACGACAAGGTCGTCGCCGCCTGGAACGGCTGGCTGATCTGTTCGCTGATTGACGCGGCGATGGTCTTCGACGAGCCGCCGTGGCTGGAGTCGGCCCGAACCGCCGGAGAGCTGCTGTGGGGAGTGCACTGGGTGGATGCTCGGTTGCGCCGGACCTCCCTAGCCGGCCAGGTGGGGTCTGCCCCTGGCATCCTCGAGGATTACGCGGCTCTCACCCAAGCCTGCGTCCGGCTAGCGGCCGCGACCGCCGAGCCGATCTGGCTCGAACGCGCCCGGGAACTCTACGCTGTGATTTCGAGCCAGTTCGACGACGGCAAGGGTGGATTCTTCGACACCGCCGCGGACGCAGAGCGGCTCTACGCCCGGCCGCAAGATCCGACCGACAACGCCACTCCCTCCGGTCTCAGTGCGACCGTGCACGCACTACGGCTGCTGAGCGAACTGACCGGAGAAGACGCGTACGCAGACCGGGCCGCGCGAGCGGCAGCCACCGCCGGCCAACTGATCGTCCAGGCGCCCCGGTTCGCCGGCTGGCTGCTGGCCGACACGATCAGCTACACGGGGGGTCGGCCGCCGGTGCAAGTGGCGATCGTGGGAGCTAGCGACGACGCGGCTCGCGCCGAACTCGTCCGGACGGCCTACCAGGCAGCGCCTGCGGGCTCGGTGATCCTGGCCGGCGAGCCCGAGGAGGCTGGCTTCGCGTTGCTGGCCGACCGGCCGCTGATCGAAGGCCGCCCGACGGCGTACGTCTGCCAGCACTTCGTCTGCAAGCTTCCGGTCACCTCTGCCGATGATCTTGTGGCGCAACTCTCCGGCTGACCCGTGGCCGGTTCTTGCCACCTCAACCTCGCAGGCGGGCGCTGCGGCTAGGTGGCGGCGTAGGTGGCAAGCGAGATCGCGATGTAGTGGCAGACGAAGCCCGCGATGGTGCACGCATGAAAGATTTCGTGGAAACCGAACCAGACGGGGGAGGGATCAGGCCGCTTCCGCCCGTACACCACCGCCCCGATCGTGTAACACAAACCGCCGCCGATGATCAACAACAGCACGCCGGCACCAGCCGCGCGGTAGAACGCTCCCAGCCAGCCGACGGCCGCCCAACCCATCGCGATGTAGAGCGCGGTATAGAGCCACCGAGGTGACGACAGCCAGAACAGCCGGAAGATCAGACCGCCCAGCGCGGCCGCCCATACGATGCTCAGCAGCAGAATCCGCGACCTGCCGCTGAGCAGCAGCAGTGCCAGCGGGGTGTACGTGGCAGCGATGAAGACGTAGATGTTCGCGTGGTCCATCCGCCTCAGCACCGCCTCACCCCGCGGGCTCCAGGTCAAGCGGTGATAGAGCCCACTCGTGCCGAAGAGCAGCACGGATGCGATCAGGAACACGACACCGCCGATCAGACCAGCAGATGTCGGAGCCAAGCTGACCAGCACAATGCCACCCACCAGGGCAAGCGGGGAAGTTCCAGCGTGCAGCCAGCCGCGCAGCCGAGGCTTGACGGAGCGGACAACCTCATCGAGAGGACCGGGTGACGGCGGGGCCTCTGTGTCGTGGTCCCCGAGGTGAACGGAATCGCCCATCTGGATCCCCACATCGGCCAACGTGACGGTTCATCACGTACGGGTACGTAGCCGGGAGCGTAGTTCACCAGCACGAGCCGCTCAAAAGCGGCAGGTCAGGGCTAGCAGGAGGCGCCGGCTCGCCACTGAGAGTCGGACGTATCTCACCAGCGACGCAGGGATACGCTGCAAGTTGTGGCTCGTCTCGAGCGTCTCCGAGAACTCATGGACCGTCTGCACCCATCCGGACTGCTGTACGCCACCTACGAACACCGATTGATCGCGGAACTTGATCACACCCGGTTGCCGCGACACGTCGCCGTGCTCGCCGACGGCAACCGGCGGTGGGCACGCACCAACGCGCCGGGTCAACCGTTGGTGACTGGCTACTCGGCCGGCGCCGAGAAGCTCAAGGAGTTCGTCGAGTGGTGCGACGAGCTTGGCATCCCGGTCGTCACCTTGTGGGTGCTGTCGACCGACAACTTCTCGCGCAGCAGCGCGGAGGAGATCGCGCCCCTGCTCCGAGTGATCGAGAAGATGGTGACCGATCTCGCCGCGACGGGTCGTTGGCGGGTGCTCCCCGTCGGCGCACTCGATTTGTTGCCGGCCGAGTCGGCAGAGATCTTGAAGAACGCCGATCGCGACACGGGCCACCTCGGCGGCATGCAGGTCAACATCGCGGTCTCGTACGGCGGCCGGCACGAGCTGCGCGACGCCGTCCGCTCCTTGCTCGCAGAGCACGCGGCCGGTGGCACGTCGATCGAGGAGCTGGCGCAGACTCTGGACATTGAGCACATCGCCGAGCACCTCTACACCAAAGGCCAACCGGATCCGGACTTGATCATTCGCACCTCTGGGGAACAACGGCTGAGTGGCTTTTTGATGTGGCAGTCCGCCCACAGCGAGTTCTACTTCTGCGAAGCGCTGTGGCCCGACTTCCGCAAGGTTGACTTCATCCGGGCGCTGCGCTCATACGGGCAGCGGGAGCGCCGCTTCGGGCGGTAGAGCCTGGGACCGCGGCGTGGCACTTCCGCCGAGCCCTGTCGTCGTCGTACCGTCGTCATGCGGGACGCGCCACAGTGGCCCGCCCGGGAGGCGATGAATGCACCGTCATCCGACGCGCAGCAGGCTCGGATTTTCCATCCGAGGACTCACCCGGCCGTCCACTTAACGGTGGGGCCGGGCGCCACGGCGTACGGCCCGCACAGAAGGGCAGACTGTGTCTCCTTCTTCCTCGAGCCGCCGGACCTACGTCATCGACACCTCGGTCCTGCTCAGCGATCCCCAAGCACTGCGCCGTTTCGATGAACACGACGTCGTGGTGCCCGTCGTTGTCATCACCGAATTGGAGGCCAAGCGGCATCACGCCGAGCTCGGCTATTTCGCGCGGACAGCACTGCGGCACCTTGACGATCTGCGGATCCGGTTCGGCCGGCTTGATGCGCCGATCCCGGTGAACGATGTCGGTGGCACCGTGCATGTCGAGCTCAACCACGCTGACCCGGCCGCACTGCCCGACGGTTTCCGCCTTGGCGACAACGACTCCCGGATCCTGGCGGTCGCCTTGAACTTTGCCGCTGAGGGTCGCGACGTCAGCCTGGTCTCCAAGGACTTGCCCATGCGGGTCAAGGCTTCGGCCGTCGGGTTAGCAGCAGAGGAATACCGGGCCGAGCTTGCGGTCGATGCCGAGTGGCCCGGCATGGCCGAGCTGGACGTCGATGTGGCCCAGCTCGACGAGTTCTACGAAACCGGCACGCTGGATCTCGAACAGGCGCGCAATCTGCCCTGCCACACCGGCGTGGTACTGCTGAGCAGCAGCGGCTCAGCCCTGGGACGCGTGACGCCGGCCAAAGATCTCCGATTGATCAAAGCAGACCGGGACGCGTTCGGCATTCACGGCCGCTCCGCCGAACAGCGAGTGGCGCTGGATCTGCTGCTCGATCCGGCAATAGGGATCGTCTCCCTGGGCGGCCGTGCCGGCACGGGCAAGTCGGCGCTAGCGCTGTGCGCCGGTCTGGAGGCGGTAGTCGAGCGGCACCAGCACTCCAAAGTGGTGGTCTTCCGCCCGCTGTACGCCGTCGGTGGCCAGGAACTCGGCTATCTGCCTGGTACCGAGGGGGAGAAGATGGCGCCCTGGGCCCAGGCGGTCTTCGACACGCTGGGCGCGGTGGCCTCCAAAGTGGTGATCGAGGAAGTAATGCAACGCGGCCTGCTGGAAGTCCTGCCATTGACGCACATTCGCGGGCGCTCGCTGCACGACGCGTTCGTCATCGTCGATGAGGCCCAGAGTCTGGAGCGCAACGTGCTGCTCACCGTCCTCAGCCGCATCGGCCAAGATTCCCGGGTGGTGTTGACCCATGACGTCGCCCAACGCGACAACCTTCGCGTGGGCCGCCACGACGGTGTGGTGGCCGTGGTGGAGAAGCTGAAGGGGCACCCGCTGTTCGGCCACGTGACCCTCCACCGTTCGGAACGCTCGCCGATTGCCGCTCTGGTAACAGACCTGCTGGAGGACGTCGCCGTCTAGTGCGGACCAGTCCAAGAACTGGTCTGGCGATTATTTCAGTTCGATAACGGCCTATGGCATGGTTTAGCCCGTGCGTCGACTGGTCCAGCATGCGATTGCCGGCGTTGGCTTTACCGCATTCGTTGCCACCGCCGCGATTGCGACGCTGACCAGCCCATCCAATGCGGGCGTCGCCAAGGCTGATCCCGTGCTGGCCGTACCCGTGTCATCAGCCAGTCCGACGCCGGTGGCTTCAAGCGCGCTGGCGACCGCCGCGGCACGAGCGGAGCAAGAGGCCGACCGAAGCGCGGTCCGTGCCGAGCTTGCGGCGACGGCTGCTAAACGCGCCAGCCGCCGAGCCAAGACCTTGGCCAAGCACGGCAAATCTGTGGCCGCCGAAGAAGCCCGACTCAAAGCCGCCGCGGCCAGGGCGGCGGCGGCCGCCGCGCGAGCGAAGGCTGCTGCAGCCAAGGCAAAGGCGGAGCAGGAGGCTGCCCGTCGGCGGGCGCTAGCGAATCGCGGCTACCTACCTGGGACGACGGATCCACGTGAGATGGCGCGGCAGATCTTGAAGAATAGATACGGCTACGGCGAAGAGCAGTATTCCTGCTTCAACAACATCATCATGCGCGAGAGCATGTGGGACGTGGACGCTACCAATCCGAGTTCTGGCGCGTACGGGATTCCGCAGGCCCTGCCCGGCTCGAAGATGGCGAGCGTTGGCAGCGATTGGCGGACGAATCCCGCGACGCAGATCATCTGGGGCATCGGCTACATGAAAGACCGGTACGGCAGCCCGTGTGAGGCCTGGACCTTCAAGCGCGCGCACGGCTGGTACTAACTCAAGGTTCGGTCGCTAGCACCGGTGCTGCGACCCTGCGCGGCATCCTGGTGATGACGGGCTGGACCGGCGACCAAGTCCTCGCCCGGCTCAAGGACCCGTTTGGCCGCCCGTCATTGTGGAGGGCGGGTCATGGCCAGCACGTCGAGGGCGGCGTCAAGCTGCTCTTCGGTCAGCTTGCCGTCGGCGACGAAACCGGACTCGAGCACGACCTGGCGGATGGTCTTGCCTTCCTTGAGCGCCTTTTTCGCGACAGCCGCCGCGTTCTCGTACCCGATATACCGATTGAGCGGGGTCACGATCGACGGCGAGGACTCGGCCAGCGTCCGGCAGTGCTCGACGTCGGCCGCAATCCCGGCCACGCATCGATCGGCCAGCAGCCGACTCACGTTCGCCAGCAAGCGGATCGACTCGAGCAGGTTACGGGCCATCACGGGCAGCATCACATTGAGCTCGAAGTTGCCCGAGGAGCCGGCGAAGGCGACGGTCGCGTCGTTGCCGATCACCTGAGCGCACACCATCGTGGTGGCCTCGCAGATCACCGGGTTGACCTTGCCGGGCATGATCGAGCTGCCGGGCTGAAGATCCGGCAGCGCGATCTCGCGGAGGCCGGCCGTGGGGCCGGAGCCCATCCAGCGAAGATCGTTGGCGATCTTGTACAGGCTGACCGCAATGGTCCGCAGGGCGCCCGACGCCTCCACCAGACCGTCCCTAGCGCCCTGGGCCTCGAAGTGGTCGCGGGCCTCAGTCAGCGGGAGGCCGGTCTGCTCGGCGATGATCGAGATCACTGAGGCGGCGAAGCCGGCCGGCGCGTTGATCCCGGTGCCCACCGCGGTGCCGCCCAGCGGAAGTTCGGCGACGCGAGGCAGGACCGCGTGCACACGCTCGACGCCGTGACGCACCTGCGCCGCGTAGCCACCGAACTCCTGGCCGAGGGTGACTGGAGTGGCGTCCATCAGGTGGGTCCGGCCGCTTTTGACCACGTCAACGAACTCTTTGGCCTTGGCGCTCAGCGCTTCCTCGAGGTGCTGCAGCGCTGGTACCAGGGTGTTGACCATGCTCTGCGTCGCGGCGATGTGGATCGCGCTCGGGAAGACATCGTTGCTCGACTGGGAAGCGTTCACATGATCATTCGGATGAACGAGACTGCCCAGCTCAGTCGTGGCGAGCGAGGCGATCACCTCATTGGCGTTCATGTTGGACGAGGTGCCCGAACCGGTCTGGAAAACGTCGATCGGAAATTCAGGGTCATGATCACCGTGGGCCACGGTGTCGGCCGCTGCTGAGATCGCCGCCGCGTGGTCAGGGTCAAGCACACCGAGCTTGGCGTTGACCTGCGCGGCTGCGCCTTTGATCAGCCCGAGGGCGGCAATCAGCGCCGGATCGATCGGCAGACCGGAGATGGGAAAGTTCTCGACGGCCCGCTGGGTCTGCGCCTTGTACAAGGCGGCGGACGGCACCCGCACGTCGCCCATGGTGTCGCGTTCGACGCGGTAGTCCTCCGGCATGACTGCCATTGTGGCCTAGCAGCGGCTCCGGCTCGAATTGCCCCGGCGGAGCCAGTAGATCACGTACTGGACCTCCCGAGCGCCTCGTGTGACGTCCAGCCGAGTCATCCCGACGGCGTCGCTCAGCTGGCGTAGCGCTGACTCCAAGGACGGTGCCTCCCCTTGGCACCAAATCGCGAGCAATCCTCGCGGCGTCAGCTGCTGGTAAGTGGCAGCCAGCAGCGGAGGAGTATAGAGGGCAGCGTTCTGCGGGTGGATTAAGAAATCGGGGCCGTTGTCCACATCGAGAAGGATCGCGTCCCACGGCCCTGTCGGCTTCGCCGGGCCTGGACTCATCGAACGACCGGCTGGCGCTTCGAGGTGCTCAGCACTCGTGCCGCCGTACAGCACGGCGCCGATGTCGCCCGTGTGAAGCCGGACCCTCGGGTCCGACGCCACCCGCTTGAGCAGTTCAGTGAGGCCGAGCCTGGCCCACTCGATCAATGGGTGTTCGAGTTCCACGATGTCCACCCGGCGTACCGAAGATTTCAGCACCTCATCGGCCGTGTAACCAAGCCCCAGGCCGCCGAGTAGCACTCGATCGGCACCGGCCGCCATCCGGCCGAGCTCTCGCTCGGTACGGGTTTCGGTGGAGTCCATCGCGAAGGCACCATTGACGATCAACTCGTCGATGGATCCTGCTGCGGTTGGTCGGCGGCGCAGTACCACCTCACCCCGCACGGACTCCGCTCGGGCGATGATCATCGCCTGCTCCACGGCGCCATGGTAGAGATCTGGAAAGATAGAGCAGTGGCACGCTCACGCAAGCCAGCGACGACCGGGGATCTGGTCCGATCGCTTGCCGTGATTTTGATCCCGCTGGTGGTGATCACCGTGCTGTTCACCAGGTTGCCCGAGGATCATCCGGTGCAGGTCGTCGATCCGCAGCCGGTGCTGGCTGAGGCTCGCGAGGAATCCCCGTACGCGATCCTGGCGCCTGCGGGCCTTCCGAGCCAGTGGCGTCCCACCCGGGTGACCTGGGTACGTACCGGTGAGCCGTACCTGAACGGCGCCCCGTCGGTCCGCAACCTCTGGCGGCTCGGCTATCTCAGCCCCGACGACACGTACGTGGCGGTCGCTCAGGGTGATCTGGAGCCAGACGACTTCGTCTCGGCCGAGACGCGCGACGGAGTGGCCGACGGTGAGAGCAACATCAACGGCAAAGCGTGGGAGCGTCGCGTGAGTCCCGACGACCGCACCCGCTCGTTGGTCCGAAGAACCGCCCCGGTCACGACGATCGTGGTTGGCGACACTTCCTATGCCGGACTGGAGGCGTTCGCCGCCACGCTGGCCAGCAATTAGCGCTGGTCTTCAGCGGCTGCATCGCCGGCACTGTCCCGCCTGGCGGCGTCCCGCATGGCGCTGACTCGGGCTCGGGCGCCGTCCAACCACTCCTGGCAGATGGCAGCCAGCTGCTCACCGCGTTCCCACAACGCGAGCGACTCCTCCAACGGGGCACCGCCGGACTCCAGCCGCTGAACCACCGAGACCAGCTCCTCGCGGGCCTGCTCGTAGCTCAACTTCTCGTGGCCCGGCGTCGTCACGCGGGCACCTCCGATCCGAGCGTCGTGGGCTGGCCCGGCGCGACTGCTGTCACGGAAGCGACCGCCTCACCGTCGAGCAACCGGGCGGTCAGCTGATCGCCCACCGACACGCTCCGCACCGAGGTGACCGCATGACCGTCAGCGTCGACCAGGACCGCGTAACCGCGCTCCAGGGTGGCCCGCGGCGACATCGCGCGCACTCGGGCCAGGTGATGGCCGACCGCGGTCGTCTCGTGCTCGATCCGCGTGCGGATCGCCCGTCGTGACCGTTCTCGCAGCGCCTGGATCTGGTCGGAGTGGACCGCGAAGCTGGCCGTGGGATCCGCCAGCACCGGCCGGGAACGCAGCGCGGTCAGCCGCTCTTGCTCGGCCGAAATCTTGCTGATCATGGACTGAGCAAACCGGCGCCGTAGCTGCGCGAGCTGGGCGAGCTCGTCGCTGACGTCGGGGACGATGCGTTTCGCGGCGTCGGTCGGGGTGGACGCCCGCAGATCGGCGACCAGATCGAGGATGGGACTGTCGGACTCGTGCCCGATGGCGCTGACCACCGGCGTACGGCAGGCGAAGACCGTGCGGATCAGTCCCTCGTCGGAGAACGGCAGCAAGTCTTCGAGTGACCCGCCTCCCCGCGCGATCACGATCACATCGGTCGTTGGGTTGGCATCCAGCGCACGTACCGCCTCCATCAGCTGAGCGGCCGCGAGGGGACCCTGCACCAACACATGCCGGGTCACAATCCGGACGGCAGGCCAGCGACGGCGTGTGTTCTCCACCACATCTCGCTCGGCTGCGCTACCGGCGCCGGTGATCAAGCCGATGCCTCGCGGCAGGGCGGGCAGCCGGCGTTTTCGCGCCGAATCGAAGAGGCCCTCCGCCTGGAGCAGGCGTTTGGTCTGCTCGAGCTGCGCGAGCAACCGCCCTTCACCGATCGGCGTGATGGCGTCGCAGTAGAAGGTGAACTGGCCCCTCGCCTCGTAGAAGGCGGGCTTGAGCCGGGCGACCACCGTGGCGTTTTCGTTCAGTGGGCCGGCTGAGTCGAGGGTGGCTGTCGAGACCCGAACGCTCGCGGACACCTGGGCCAGCCGATCGCGAAGCGTGAGAAAGACGCTGGACGTGCCTGCGCGCCGATTGATCTCGATCACCTGGGCCTCCACCCAGACCGATCCCAAGCGGTCGATCCACTGCCGGACCAGCGACAGGACCCGGCCGAGTGGGACCGGATGCTCCGGCGAGGACTCCAGCGGCATGCCGCGAGCTTACGATGCTCGCCTCTCACGGGCCGGCTCTGCGCGATCGACCACCTAAACTTAGGTCCCGTGCCTGCGCCTACTTCATCAACCACACCTCCGCCCGCAACCGACAGGCGGGTGGTCGTCGCCGCCCCGCGGGGCTACTGCGCAGGAGTCGATCGGGCTGTGGTCACGGTGGAAAAAGCGCTGGACAGGTACGGTTCACCGGTCTATGTCCGTAAGCAGATCGTCCATAACCGTCATGTGGTGGAGGATCTGGAGCGGCGTGGCGCAGTGTTCGTCGAGGAGCTCGCAGAGGTGCCGGCTGGTGCCACCGTTGTCTTCTCCGCGCACGGCGTGTCGCCAGCCGTCCACGCGGAGGCGAAGTCCCGGGGCTTCAAGGTCATCGACGCGACCTGTCCGCTGGTCACGAAAGTGCACCAGGAGGCCAAGCGGTTCGCTCGCGAGGGCTTAGACATTCTTCTCATCGGGCACGCGGGTCACGAGGAGGTCGAAGGCACCACCGGCGAGGCGCCCGACCACATCACCTTGGTGGAAACGCCCGACCAGGTCGCTGACCTTGAATTGCGAGATCCGTCGCGAGTCGCGTGGTTGAGCCAAACCACCCTCAGCGTCGATGAGACGTTGGAGACCGTCGATCGGCTCAGGACAAAGTTCCCGCTATTGATGAATCCCCCTAGCGACGACATCTGTTACGCCACGCAGAACCGGCAGCTCGCCGTTAAGCAGATCGCTCGACATGCTGACCTGGTCATCGTGGTCGGGAGCGCGAACTCCTCCAACTCCGTACGGCTGGTGGAGGTCGCCCTGGAGGTCGGCGCAAAGGCGGCACATCGGGTGGACAATGCAGACGAGATCGACCCACGCTGGCTGGACGGCGTCGTGAATGTCGGTGTGACCAGTGGTGCCTCGGTTCCCGAGGATCTGGTCACCGGCGTGCTCACGTTTCTGGAGAGCCACGGCTTTCCGCCGGCAATCGAGGAGCGGCTCACCGAGGAATCGCTGGCGTTCGCGCTGCCTCCCGAGCTACGCAAGGACCTCGCCGGCTCCCGCGCTGGTTCCTGAGCTGGGCCGGCAACGCCGGTGCTCATCGAGGGCAATTGCGCTCGCACGAGAGGTCCAGAGGCGAGAATCTCAGGACGAGACGTTCTCCTCATCGCCGTCGTCCATCCGGCGGCCGGAATCGTCCTCCACGAGATCGAGCAGGTCAGGATCCGGTCGGACCAGTTCCGGCTCTTCCGGCATCGCGCCGCGCCGCCTCCGGCGTGCACCTCGGCCGACAATCGGCTCGACCTGCACAGCGTCCTCGACCAACTCGGCCGCTGAGATCTGTCGCACCGGATCATCCATCGGGGCCAGTGCGGTGAGGTCGCGTTCGCTGACTGAAAGTTCGCGGAACCGGCGAGCCCGCACGAGCACCGTGCCCTCCACCGTGGCGATGGTCTCGTTGTAGGCATTCACCGATGTGCGCAGGGCCCGGCCCAGCTTGTCGAGGCGATTGCCCATCAAGCCAAGCTTCTCGTGCAGCTCCCGGCCCAATCTGAACACTTCGGCCGCGCTCTCGGCCAGAGCCGCCTGACGCCAGCCGTAGGCGACCGCCCGCAGCAACGCGATCAAGGTCGTCGGGGTTGCTAGCACCACATCGCGCGCCGCCGCGTAGTCATAGAGGTCTGGGATGAGCTCCAGGGCGGCCGCGAAGAACGCTTCACTGGGCAGAAAAAGGACGACGAATTCAGGTGTGTCCGCCGCTTTCCAGTACTGCTTGGCCGACAGCTGGTCGATGTGGTGACGAATATTGCGCGCATAGCTGGAGAGGTGCTCCGCCTTGGCTTGGTGGTCGTCGGTCTGCTGAGCGTCCAGGAAGCCCGTCAACGGCACCTTGGAGTCGACGAATAGGTACTTTCCGCCCGCCAGGTGGACGCGCATGTCCGGTCGCATCAGACGGTCGTCTGCCCGAGCAGTGTGCTGCACGTCGAAGTCGCAGCGTTCTATCATTCCGGCGATCTCCGCCGCCCGTTTGAGCTGGGTTTCCCCCCAGGCTCCGCGGGTTTGGGGCTTGCGCAGCGCGGTGACGAGGGTCGCAGTTTCCCGGCGCAACGTCTCGCCGGTTTCCTGCACGGCTCGTACGTGGGAGCGGAGATCGGTGACCATCGCGACCCGCTCCTTCTCCACTTCGCTCAACCGCCTGTCGAAACGCTCCAGGCCCTCCCGGACCGGGGTCATCAGCAGCTCAGTGGCCTTCAGCCGGGCCTCCGCCTGCACGTCGGCGGCACGGGACTGCCGGTCCAAGGTCTCCGTCGACATGATCTTGAACTGGTCAAGCATGGCCTGCCGGTCCACAGCGATCTCCTGCGCTCGCTCAACAGCCGCATTCCGCTCGGCGAGCGCCTTGGCCATCGACGCGGATACCTCGGCCGCCTCCACCTGGGCCGCGGCAGCCTCCGCCTTCGCGTCCGCGGTTTCAGTGCGAGCCTCGGCCACGTTGGCCCGAAAGTTCGCCGACTCTTGACGGGCCTGGGCCGTCTCTGCCCTGGCCTGGGCGGCCTCCCCGCGGGCCTGCGCGATCACCGTTTCGGCCTGCGCCCGCTCGGCATCCTTCCGCGAGCGACCCAGGAGCAGGCTGGCCAGTGCCCCGAGCAAGAAACCAAGCAGCAGCCCCAAGATCAGTGCGGTGACCGTCAAGGAGTCCATGCAGGAGATCTTGCCCCGAGTGGCTGACAAAACCAGGGATGCCGCGCCCCGGCGGTCGCGGCCGAACTGCGCAGGACTCCCGCTACCGTGGCATTGTGGCCGCTGCCGATGATCACGTTGATGATCTTGTGGACTTCATCCAAGCCTGTCCGTCGTCGTATCACACGGCCATGGAAGTCGCCCGGCGACTGAGGCAGACGGACTTCGCGATCCAAGCCGAGACCGAGGCGTGGGATTCGTCGCCGGGCGGCCATGTCCTGGTCCGGGAAGGAGCGGTGCTGGCCTGGCGAATTCCGAACGGGGCGGATGGACTGACGCCGTTTCGGATGATCGGTTCCCACACGGACTCGCCGGCGTTCAGGCTCAAACCCAAACCCGATCTGAGCGGTTCGGGTTACGGCCAGCTCGGCGTCGAGGTCTACGGCGGCCCACTGCTCAACTCCTGGCTGGATCGCGAGCTTGGCGTGGCCGGACGGTTGGTGACCGACACTGGCGTCACGTTGGTGCAGAGCGAATCCATCGCCCGGATCCCACAACTGGCACTCCACCTCGACAGAGGTGTGAACGACGAGGGCCTCAAGCTCGACAAGCAGCGGCACACGGCGCCGCTCTGGACGGTCGGTGATCAGCAAGGAAGCGTTCTTGATCATCTGGCCGACCTGGTGGGGTTGGCTGCTGCTGACATTCTCGGCTTCGATCTGACGATCTTCGACACCGCGCCCCCGGTGATCTTCGGAGCCGCCTCGGAATTTCTGGCCTCGAGAAGGCTGGACAACCTGGTCAGCGTGCACGCCGGCTTGACGGCGTTGATCAACGCCGCCGATGTGCAGGCGATTCCGTTGCTGGCCGCCTTCGATCATGAAGAAATTGGCAGCGAGTCCCGATCCGGCGCCTCGGGCCCGCTGCTCGCCGACGTGGTCGCGCGGATCTCCCGAGGCCTGGGTGCCGACGATGACCAGCGAGCCCGCGCGCTGGCCCGCAGTGCCTGCCTATCGGCTGACGCCGGACACGCCGTCCACCCCAACTACCCGGAACGCCATGACCCGGCGAACCGTCCCATGCTCAACGGCGGGCCGCTGCTCAAGATCAACTCGAATCAGCGCTACGCCACCGGCGCTCAGAGTGCGGCGCTATGGCGGCGGTCCTGCCGGCGAGCCGGGGTAGTCACCCAGGAGTTTGTCTCCAACAACACCGTTCCGTGCGGATCCACCATCGGCCCGCTGACCGCGACCCGGCTTGGTGTGCAGACCGTCGATGTCGGCATCCCGCTGTTGTCCATGCATTCGGCGCGTGAACTGGCCGGAGTGGCTGATCCGCCAGCCCTCGCGCAGGCGATGGAAGCGTTCCTCGGCCTCGAGGACACGCCCTAGGCTTGTCGCCCGTGGCCTTATCCATCGGCATCGTCGGGCTACCCAATGCCGGCAAGTCGACGCTGTTCAACGCCCTGACGCGTAATTCCGTGTTGGCCGCGAACTATCCCTTCGCCACTATCGAGCCGAACCTCGGTGTGGTCGGTGTCCCTGATCCGAGGCTGGCCACACTGGCCGAGATCTCCCACTCGCAGCGGATCGTGCCGGCTACGGTGAGCTTCACCGACATCGCCGGGATCGTGCGCGGCGCGAGCACGGGTGAAGGGATGGGCAACGCGTTTCTGGCTTACATCCGCGAAGCCGACGCGATCTGTCAGGTGACCCGGGTGTTCACCGACCCCGACGTCACCCATGTCGACGGCAGCGTGAATCCCGCGAGTGACATCGAGACAATCAACACCGAGTTGATCTTGGCTGACCTGCAAACCCTCGAGCGTGTGCTTCCCCGACTGGAGAAGGAGGCGCGGATCAACAAGGACCGGGTCGAAGCCCTGGCCGCGGTCCGTGAGGCACAGGAGGTGCTGGACAGCGGCCGTACGGTGTTTTCGGCCGGGCTGAATCGGGGACCGCTGAAGGACTTGTTCCTGCTCACCGCCAAGCCGTTTCTCTACGTATTCAATTGCGACTCAGACGAGCTGGGCAACGGTGCTCTGAAGGCCGAGCTGGCCGCCCTCGTGGCACCGGCTGAGGCCATCTTCCTGGACGCCAAGATCGAGTCCGAGCTGGTGGAGATGGAACCGGACGAGGCCCGGGAGTTCCTTGCCGAGATGGATATCGCCGAGCCGGGGCTGGACGTGCTAGCTCGAGTCGGCTTCGACACCCTGGGCCTACAGACGTTCCTGACCTCCGGCCCCAAGGAGTCCCGGGCCTGGACGATTCCGAAGGGCGCCACGGCCCCGGAGGCCGCTGGAGTAATTCACTCTGACTTCCAGAAGGGCTTCATCAAGGCTGAAGTGATCTCGTTCGATGATCTTGTCGCTGCGCGCTCGGTGGCCAACGCTCGAGCCAAGGGCAAAGTGCGTCTGGAAGGGAAGGACTATGTGATGGCGGACGGGGACGTCGTGGAGTTCCGCTTCAGTCCAAGCTTCGCTGGCAAGCAAGCCTGACGGCGACCCAAGGCTTGAACCGGGTGCTCAGCGGGTCCGTGGGCCGCCCAGCTCTGCGGCGACCCCAAGCCGGCAGGAGAGAAGCCGCTCAGTAGTAATCGCGGATGTGTTGCTGACGGCCACCGAAGAGTGCATCCCAATCCAGATCTTGATCAACATCGCCGCCCCTCAGGTGGTCGGTCGCGCGCAGGTTGGCGCACGACTGAACCCCGGCGAAGAGGAGTGCAAGCCCTTGCGGCGTGAGGACGCGGTGCCCGTCGCCACCTGCGGAGCAGCGTGCCTCACCCCCGGCCACCTCAAGCCGGTACGACCCGTTGTTCTCGACCAGGAAGTCGTTCCCGATCGAGAAATCGAGTTCCACCGTCATGCCGGCCGGGTAGCGGAGCGCGCCGAGCGCGCCACGGATGTCGAGGACTTTGATCATGTACGGCGACGACTCGGCGACCCGCCACTCGACCCCCGGCAGGAACAGCCGGGCAAGATCATCTCCGGAGGTGTCGATGCGCAAGGTGGGAGTCACGGTGACGAAACTACCCAGCGCCGCGAGCAGCGCCCGATAGGCGTCGCCCGTGGTGGCCAGCAGGTCCGCGACCTCGACCGCTGCCTTCTCGCCGTAGCCAGGCCCACGATTCCAGGACGCGAAGCCGCGGACCGCTTCGGTTTCGTCGATGGCCAGCGTGACCCCGGTGAAGCTGTCGAGGAACTGTTCCGCGGGCGCGGGGAATGAGACTCCACGTCTGGTCAGCGGACCGTTCTGGCCACTGGCCCAAGCGTCGTAGATGTCGCGGACGGCATCAAAATCCGCAACGTCGGCTCGGCGGGTCCGTACCGACTGGGGTGGGGTCACGGCGGCCAGCGCGTGGGTCCGTACTTCCACTGACACGTAATCCGCGATCAGTTCATAACCGAACCGGCGATAGATTCTCGCCGCCGTGGGGAAGAGGCCGGAAATGAGCGAGCCGCGCTCCTTGGCGTGCCGCAGTGCTTCGACGAACAGCGGCGTCAGCAGCCCCCGTCCCCGGTACTCAGCTGCGACCGTCACCCCGGCGATGCCGCAGGTCGGCAGGCGCACGCCGCCGAACCACGACTCGAACTCCCGGTCCACTATCCGCGCGGCCAGCATGTCGGAATCGAAAACCCCGAACCACGTGAACCCCGGTTGGTCCACAGAAGGGGGGTCCGCCGGAGGCGTTGCCGGTACACCGAACGCTTCGAATCCGAGTCGTCGCGCCTGCCCGGCATCGTCGGACGTCAATCGGCGCACGGTCCAGTTCACGATCACATTGTGTCGGGACCCCCGACCCGCTGTCGGCTCCCCGGTCGAGAGACGATCGTGAGATGCACGGTGACCTCAGCGCGACCAGTCTGCAACGGAGTGAGGCAGAGACCCGGGCCGCACAGCTCAGGATCACCCGCACCGTCATCGAGCTTGACCTCACCGACCCATCAACTGACACCTTCACGTCCCGGACCACCATCTCATTCGACAGTCGCGGCACGGAGAGCTTCCTCGACTTCAAGGGGCACACCCTGACCTCGGCGAGGCTCAACGGCGTCGAGCTGAACCCGAGCGCGTGGCGTGCCGGCCGGATTACGTTGGCCGACCTTCGTCCGAAGAACACGGTGGTCGTCGAGGGACAGATGAGCTTCTCTCTCAACGGCGAAGGTTTGCACCGCCATGTCGATCCACAGGATCGTGAGATCTACCTCTACGCCATGTCTTTCTTGGACGTGGCCCCACGCTGGTTCGCCTGCTTCGACCAGCCTGATCTGAAGTCGGGCTATGAGATCAACGTCCGCGCTCCGGCCGAGTGGACGGTGCTCGGCAACGGCCCGAGCCAGCGGGTCGGCCCCGGTAGCTGGCAGATCGTGCAGCAGATGCCTCTGTCGACCTACTTCGTGACTCTGGTGGCCGGCCCGTACGCGTCGGTGCTCGACGAGCACGACGGCATCAGACTCGGACTCCATGTCCCGAAGTCGTTGACAGAGCAGCTTGGTGAGCAGGCGGCAGACATGTTCGCGGTCACCAAGCAGTGCCTCGACTATTACCACCGCACTTTCGCACGTCGGTATCCGTTCGGCGAGTACCACCAGGCGTTCGTGCCGGATTTCAACGCCGGAGCGATGGAGAATCCCGGTTGTGTCAATTTCCGGGACACCTTCGTCTACCGTGGTCGCGCTACCCGTACCGACCGGGCCTTGCGGGCGGGGTTCATCGCGCACGAGATGGCGCACATGTGGTTCGGTGACTTGGTCACGATGCGCTGGTGGGATGACCTGTGGCTGAACGAGTCG
>DASQUD010000151.1:0-17261 GCA_035641455.1 Propionibacteriaceae bacterium
TGCCGGTCCCGAGCACCGCGACGGCGAGGTCGCCCGGCTCCAGGACCTCGGTGCCAGTGTTCTCCAGGAGATCAAGGAACCAGGCACCCACCACGTCGTTATGGCCGACCCTGAAGGCAACGAATTCTGCGTCCAGTAACCACCCCGGTATTTGATTTATGCTGTGGGCCGTCTTGCGATGAGCAGAAGATGTGCCCAACCCCAAGCATCTCGGGCACATTGGCACAGCGCCGGGCGACATCAAGCACCGCCTCTCTGGCGGCGGACGCTAGCGGTCTTCGCCGGCTCGGTCGCAATGCCCAAGCTGTCGCACCCAGGACCCATCTATGGCGGCATTCGATCCTCTCCGCGCTGCCAATACGCTGATGATCGTGGAGCGGGTCCGGTGGGGCATTGTCGGCGTTGGGAATGTGACTGAACGCAAGAGCGGACCAGGTTTTCAGCAGGCTGAACGATCCGAACTGGTTGCTGTCATGCGGCGAAATGGTGATCTTGCCGCTGACTACGCTCGACGAAACAATGTCTCGCGGTGGTACGACGATGCCGACGAGCTGATCAACGATCCCGAAGTCGATGCCGTCTACGTTGCCACGCCACCTGACTCACACAGGGAATACGCGGTCCGCGTCGCCCGGGCAGGCAAGCCCGTCTATGTCGAGAAGCCGATGGCTCGTACGGCCCTGGAGTGTGAGGACATGATTTCGGCCTGCGACGAGGCAGGGGTGGGTTTGTTCGTGGCTTATTACCGTCGCGCCATGCCGCGTTTTGTCACGGTCAAGGAGCTGTTGGACAGTGGCCGGATCGGTCTCTTACGGTCGGTCAGCATCCGCAATGAGCGGCCCGCCCCAGCGGGTGAGGTCGACCAGGAGGGCTGGAGGGTAGATCCCGAGATCTCGGGCGGTGGCCACTTCGTCGACCTCGGCTCTCACATCCTCGATTTGCTGGACTGGCTGCTTGGTCCAGTGACGCATTCGGCCGGGATCGCTGCGAACCGTGGTGGACGCTACCGAGCCGAGGACCTGGTCACTGGTGTCTTCAGCTTTCGTTCCGGTGTAGAAGGTGTTGGTGTCTGGAACTACGACTCGTTCCAGTATCAAGATCACATTGAGATCGTCGGAACAGCCGGAGCTCTGAGCTTCTCCTGCTTCGCCGACGAACCCGTGCGGCTGCTCACTGCTCGCGGAGTGGAACAGATCAAAGCTCCCTATCCCGAGACAGTCCAGCTGCCCCTGATCCAGACCGTGGTTGATGCTCTGACCGGCCGTGGCGAGTCGCCCAGCAACGGACATAGTGCTCTGAGAACGGCTCGCGTTATCGACGGTCTGCTATCGGACTATAGGGATCGTCACGGAATCACCTACTTCTCCGGCGAACCTCGGTCGACGAGACCCGGCTGAACCGAGCAGGAGGCTAGCGCAGCGTCTTGCGCATCACCCAGCGCGGCTGACCGCCACTACGGCCCGTAGTGGGGGCCGCGCGTACGAAACCGGCACGCTCGAACAGCTCGACGGTGCCGACGTAACCGGAGATGACGTCGACACGGCCGCCAACAGTCTCTACCGGGTAGCCCTCGACCACGTCCGCGCCGTGGGCGGTCGCGTGCTGCACGGCACCGGCCAGCAGCCGGTGCATCAACCCGTGCTTGCGGTACCCGGCCCGGACCACGAAGCAGACGGCGATCCAGGCGTCGCGATCGTCCAGGATCGGGATGGTGCGGGAGTTAAGCAGCCGGCGGTAACTCGCTCTCGGGGCGATGGAACACCAGCCGGCCACGACGTCATCCACATAGACCAGCACGCCCGGGCCAGGCTCAGTCGCGCACTCCGCGCTCATATAGGCCGGCCGGTCGCGGTTGGGTACTCGGCTGTCTCGGTAGGCCATGCACCAGCAACCGCCCGCGTCGGGTCGCTGGGTGCCGACGACGGTGGCGAAGTCTTCAAAGCGGCCTACCGCGGGCCGCACGTCGATGGTCGGTTCGTGGCCAGGCGGAAACCGCGGTGTCGCCGGCATGACCGCAGACTAGACGCCATCGGTGACACTGCGCGGCCGCTGAACAGTCAGTCCACCGCGGCACGGTGCTTGCCCAGAACATCTCTTCGCCTGGCCGCCGCTGCGCCGGTGGCTTCGAGTTCGTATGAACGGCTACGGTCTTGCATGCCCACTTTCGGCTTCCACGCCTCGCACGAGCAGGTTCACCCCAGCGAGCTGCTGGCCGCGGTGCAGCGCGCCGAGGAGGCCGGCTTCGATGCAGCGATGTCCTCGGACCACTTCTCGCCGTGGAGCGAGCGGCAGGGCCAGGCCGGGTTTGCGTGGTCATGGCTCGGTGCCGCCCTGCAGGCCAGCGCGCTGCCGTTCGGGGTTGTTACCGCGCCGGGCCAGCGCTACCACCCTGCCGTGGTCGCCCAGGCCATCGGCACCCTGGCCAGCATGTATCCCGGCCGGTTCTGGGCCGCACTCGGCACGGGCGAGGCCAGTAACGAGCACATCACCGGTACTGGCTGGCCGCGCAAACAGGTACGCAACGATCGGCTGCGGGAATGCGTCGACATCATCCGTGCGCTGCTGCGTGGCGAGGAGGTAAGCCACGACGGGCTGGTCCGCGTCGACAGGGCGCGGGTATGGACCCGGCCGCAAGACCCGCCGCCGCTGCTCGGCGCGGCCGTGAGTGTTCCAACGGCCCGCTGGTGCGCAGCCTGGGCGGACGGGCTGATCACAGTCAACGCCGACCTCGAGCATTTGCGCCGCCTGATCGACGCCTACCGGGCAGCGGGCGGCCAGGGACGGTTGCTGCTGCAGGTCCATCTAAGTTGGGCACCCGATGAGGCTCAGGCCGAGGCGATCGCGCACGAGCAGTGGCGCAGCAACGTGTTGCCACCTCCGGCCTGCTGGGACATAGACAGCGTCGAGACCTTTGATGCCGTCTCTACGGACGTCCCGATTGAGCGGGTGCGCGAGGTCGTGCAAATCTCCTCCGACTTGGGCCGGCATACCGCCCAGCTTGCCGCATACGCGGAGCTGGGTTTCGACGAGATCGCGCTGCACCACGTCGGGCAGAGGCAAGACGAGTGGATCGAGGTCTTCGGGGCTCAGGTTCTGCCGCAGCTGCGGCAAGCGCCGACTGGAGGCACGTACGGGAGGAGAGCGGAGTGAAGGTTGTCATCGCCGGAGGTCACGGTCAGATCGCTCTGATTTTGCAGCGGCTGCTCACGGAGGCGGGGCATGAACCGGTTGGAGTCATCCGCAACCCCGACCAGGCAGGAGACCTCGAGCGGATCGGGAGCGGGGCGCTGGTCCTCGACCTTGAGCACACCGAAGCGGGAACCCTCGCGGCCCACCTGGACGGGGCGGACGCCGTCGTGTTCGCCGCCGGCGGTGGACCGAACAGCGGCGCGGCCCGCAAGCTGACCATGGACCGGGACGGCGCAATCCTGCTCGCTGATGCCGCGCAAGCCGCCGGCGTCCGTCGCTACCTTATGGTCTCCGCCATCGGGACTGACGACTACGAGCGCGACTCCAATGAGGTCTTCCAGATCTACCTGCGAGCCAAGAGTGAGGCTGACGCGAACCTACGGGCCCGCGATCTCGATTGGACGGTTGTGCGCCCCGGCGGGCTGACCAACGACCCACCGACTGGGCTGGTACGGATTGCCTCCTCCACAGGTCGGGGTACCGTGCCGCGAGCCGACGTCGCCGCGGTGCTGGCCTACCTGCTGGAGTCCGGCGCGGCCGTGCACGCGCAGTTCGAGCTGATCAGCGGTGACACGCCCATCGCCGAGGCGATTGCCCGCCTCTGACGCGTGAACGACGCCAAGGCAATAGTCGGACGCCGCTCACCGTTCCTGGCACACGCTTGAAGGCTGGTAAGTAGCGCGAGGCGCTACATCGCCGTGAACGCGTTTGTCGCTAACAGCAGTCCGCCGTCGATGGGCAGGATCTGGCCGGTGATCCAGCCGGCGTCGTTGGATGCGAGGAAGGCGACCGCCGCGGCCACATCACCGGGTTCTCCAACCCGTCGAAGCGGGTAAAGGCCGGCGAGGCGATCGGCTCCGCCGGGCTGGCTGTTCCACACCGGTGTGCGGATGGTGCCCGGTGCGACGGTATTGACGCGGATCTGCGGCGCAAGCTGAGCGGCGAGGTTGAGGGTGAGTGCAGTCAGGCCAGCTTTGGCGCTGGAGTAAGGCTCGCTGCGCAGAGCCCTGAGCGCATTTATCGAACTCACCGTCACGATCGCGGGCTGGCAGGTGCTGCCTCGCAAAAGCCGAATCGCGGCCCGGCAGCAACGGACGACTCCGAGCAGGTTGAGGTCGACCATGTCGAGCCAGACCGCGTCCTCCGTGTGTTCGAAATCGGGGTGCTCGGTGTCGCCGCCGGCGACGTTAACCAGCACGTCGAGTCCTCCGAAGTGAGCGGCGACAGCAGAGAAAGCCTCCTCCACGACCGCCCGATCGGTGACGTCCATGCCGACGACGAGGTGGCGGTTGGCGTCGGGAAGACCGGCCATCACATCTCGGGCGGCTTCCTCGTTGAGATCGGCGAGCGCGACTCGAGCCCCCTCAGCTGACAGCCGTTCGGCGCACGCGCGGCCGATGCCCGAACCGGCACCGGTGACCAAAACCACCCGGTCCGCGAAACGACCACACCCGTTCCCGCGGGGAGACATGCCAACGATCGTGCCACGTACTGAGGTGAACCGGCCCGTCGAGGTTGGACGCTGCCCTTCGTGAGCCTCCCGGGCTTGGGTCGGTCGGCTCAGGCCTGGAGGATCGGCGTGAAAATGACGTCGTCGAAGGTACTTCTGAATTCCTCGGTGGGCGAATCGAATCCGCTTTCATCGCATATCGTCACGACGATGAGTCCCGAGTCCGGCACGACAATGATCTGCTGGCCATGGCTGCCGAAGGCGGCAAAGTAGGGGTGGGACTGAATGTCGCCTATCCACCAGAGGTATCCGTATGGTCCGTCGGTTGCACTCTGCTGGTCGTTGCTGAGTTGGTTGGTGGTGGAGTCCTTGACCCAGTGTCGTGATACCAGCTGGCGCCCCTGCCAGCGCCCGTTATCAAGGTAAAGCTGGCCGATCTTGAGCATGTCTGGTGCGGTCAGTTTGAGGCCGCAGCAGCCAGAGTTCGTGCCCTCTCGATCCGTGGCCCAGGCGAAGCCCGGCTTGCTGAGGCCTACTTCGACATTCCAGCCCTGCCAGGCGGGCCGGGTGTCGATACCGAGCGGGTCGAACAGCTTCTCCCGTGCGTAGTCCAGGAGCGGACGATCAACCGCACGCCGCAGGACCGCCCCGACGAGGTGGGCAGTCGCGTTGGAGTAAACGAAGGTAGCGCCCGGTTCGGCGACGAAAGCTGCACTGACAAGCTGGCCGATGGGGTCCTGGGCGCCGATCTCCAACGAGCTGTAGCCACCTTGCATCCCGGACGTCATGGTGAGCAGCTGCCGCAGGGTGACGGACCTGACGTCATCGCTCATCCGGTCGGCATGTTGTGGCAGCAGATCGGCGAGCGTCTGATCCAGCCGCAACCGGCCTTCATCTATTGCGATGCCTACCAGAATGCTCATCACGCTCTTCGTTACAGACCAGACGTGGGCATAGTCGGTCGGCCGACGCTCGCGGTAGTAGGAGAGCACGGTTTGGCCATCGACGCTGACCAGGACCGCTCGGACGGCCTTTACGCTCCAGTCGTCACCGGCGAGGCGCCGCTTGAGCTGCTGCTTCATCGCGCTGTAGTCAGGCGCCCGGTGAGCGGAGGCGGACGGAAAAGCTGAAACAGTGGTCAGCGAAGATGACGTAGGCGCGGCGCCTGGCTGCGGCCGACCGATGCAACTGAGCGCAAGACAAGACACCAAGGCCAGCACCGCCGAAATAAGCAGGCGCCAACGTGCACGGTACCCAGGCATGCTTATTCTCCTGCCGGGAGCTCCCCGCAAACCGTAGCTCCTGAGTAGCACGTTCGGAAAGCGCCAGGAATCTGCTGAGGGGCGCACAAGCGTGGCTTGTGCAGCGGAGGATGGCACGCTGGCGCTGCCTGACGTTGGCCGGAACCTAAGGAGAGCCGACATGTCCGACCCAAGCCACCACAGAGCAACCGAGCCGCCAACCACGCCGGAGACGGGGTACGCCCCCGTCAACGGCTTGCAGATGTACTACGAGGTCCACGGTTCTGGCGGCACCCCGTTGCTCCTGCTGCACGGCGGTCTGTTCGACATCGATCTGCAGTTCGGCCAGCTTTTGCCGAGCCTGGCCGCAAGCCGACAGGTGATCGCCTGCGACTTCCAGGGCCACGGGCGCACCAACGACATCGACCGACCGCTCACCAGCGCCGATCTGGCCTCCGACGTCGTCGGCCTGCTGCAGCACCTGGGGGTGGCGCAGGCGGACGTGTTCGGGTTCAGCGTCGGCGGCGGCGTCGCGCTGCACCTGGCGATACGGCACCCCGAGTTGGTCCGCAAGCTGATCGTGTCCTCGGCGTCCTTCCACCCCGACGGGGACCGTGCGGAGAACAGCGACGCGCTCGGGGCGATGACAGTCGACATGATCGCCGACACCCCAATGGAGCAGGAGTACCGCGCCAAGTCGCCGCATCCCGACCGGCTGCAGGACCTGCTGGACAAGCTCGGCAGTTTCGACCAGGGCTTCACAGGCTGGTCTGACGCCGACATCCAGCGAATCGCCGCGCCGACCCTGATAACGGTCGGGGACTGCGACGCCGTCTACCTGAACCACATGGTGAAGTTTCTCCAACTGCGCGGGGGTGACGTCAATGGCGACTTCGTCGGGGTTCCGTCCTCGCAGCTCGCGGTGTTCCCGGGCACGACGCACTTCTTCGGCCTGGCCCGTACGGCGCTGGTACTCGATGTGGTGCAGACGTTCCTAGATGCGCCTCTTCCGGAGAGCTGACCGACCAACTGCACTCGTTGGACGCCAGCTCGGCGGGCCTCCAGTGACCACGACCGAGGGCTCCGTCAACCTGACGGCGCTTTCCTCAGGCAGCCGTGCTCATGAGATCACTCAGTGGGGCCCCGCGCCGCGATGATCTCCGCAGCCATGCACAGCGGTTCCCTCGGGCGTCCGGGTTCCCCGGATCACCTAGCCGGCTTCGGGCTCCAGGGTGCGCACATCGGTGTTGGCACCGCAGATGACGACTGCGACCTTTTCGCCGGACGCTGGTACGTATGCACCGTCGGTGAGGGCGGCGAAGGCGGCGGCAGCGCCGTGCTCGGCCGCGATCCGGAAGCTGCGCCACAACTGGGAGCGCGCGGCGACGATGGCATCCTCGCTCACGAGGACTGAGGTCGGTGCGACTCGGGAGGCGATGCGGAAGGCGATCTCGCCAACCCGGCGCGCACCGAGGGAGTCCGCTGCGACCCCGGATACGGCCACATCGACCGGGCGGCCGGCGTCTAGGGCGGCGTGCAGGGTAGGAATGGAGATCGGCTCGACCGCTACGACCCGTGCGCGGCCCTCGGCAGCGGCTGCGACGCCGGCGTAGAGGCCGCCGCCGCCGACGGCGACGACGATCGTGTTGATAGCGGGCTCGTCCTCCAAGATCTCCTCGGCCAGGGTGCCGGCACCTGCGGCAATCTCCAGTTGGTCGTACGCGTGGCATAGGAGAGCTCCCCGCGTGTTGGCGTAGTCGACCGCCGCCTCGTACGCCTCGGCGTACTCAGAACCCACTTGTCGGACATGCGCGTCGTACTCGAGAATCCGTTCGATCTTGATCGGCGGCGCCGTTTCAGGGACGAACACGGTGGCGCGCACTCCAAGAGCGGCCGCGGCATAGGCGTTCGCCAATCCGGCGTTGCCACCCGAGGCAACGACGATTCCGATTGTCGGGTCAAGCTCACCGCGCTCGCGGGCAGCGAGCTGACGGTTGAAGGCCCCTCGCGTTTTGAAGACACCGGTGTACTGCAGGAACTCACACTTCAGCCACAGTGGGTGCGACGGTGCTTGGGGAGGAAGCAGCGGCGTGCGGCGCACGTAGCCCTGAATGCGGGCGCGAGCAGCGAGCACATCATCTCGCGTGATCAACTCCCCCGAGGGCCGCATCCGTCACTCCAGCCGGTCCCGCTGTTACCTGCCGCGGGTCAGCGACGGGATGGGCCCCAACGCGGTGGCAGCGAGGTCAGGTCAGCTCCGGATGGCCGAGGGTAGGGATCGAAGGACCGAAGGTCAGCCAGTTGCAATGCCCGAGCGACGTCGGTGGGGGACACCAGGCCGACCACTCGGCCGTCGGCGTCCACGACCACAGCCCGGCCATCGCTGCAGCCGTGCATGCGCTCCAAGAGCTCGACCAGAGGCTCCTCGGGGCGCGCGGTTGGCACCTCACTGGGCGCACAGGCGATTTCCCTGAGGTGGGTGGTGGCACGAAGGCCGGGCGGCACGTCGCGCACGCGATTGAGGGTGACCAGACCGGTGAGCCGCCCAAGGTGATCAACGAGCGGGTAAGTCGAGAACCGCTGCGTCAGTGCCACATGCGCGACGAAGTCGTTTACGGTGAGGTTGCTGTCAAGAATGGTCGGGCCTGCCGTCATGGCATCGCCAACTGTGACACCGGCCATCTGGCTGCCGAGCCGGGCCTGCTGCTCCTCCGCAGTCGCCGCGCTGACCACGAACCAGCCGATGAGTGCGAGCCATATCCCGCCCAGCCCGTCACCGGTCACCACTTGCAGTACACCGAGGGCAATCATGAGGAAGCCAAAGACTCGGCCGGCCCGAGCCGCGTTCACGGCGGCTGACTGCCGGTTACCTCGCCATCGCCATAAGGCCGCCCGCAGAACGCGGCCACCATCCAGCGGCGCGGCGGGGATGAGGTTGAACACCGCAAGCATGGCATTGGTCGCGGCTAGGTAGGCCAGCACCCCGAACGGCAGCCCAGAGGTGCCGAGCCAGGTGACCCCGCCAGCGGCAAGGCCGAAAGCTACGGCCAACACGAAGCTGGTCAATGGGCCGACGATAGCAATGCGAAAATCCGCCCCCGGGGTTCTCGCCTCTCCCCGAAGCTGGGCGACGCCACCAAGGAGCCACAGCACAATGCTCTCGACCTCGATGCCGTTGCGCCGGGCCACGAGCGAATGTGCCAGCTCGTGAGCCAGCAGCGAGGCCAGGAATAGGACCGCAGCAATGATCGCTGCGATCACGTAGGCGGTGATGCTGCGGCCCGGAAAGGCGGCAGGCAGCCGCCCGGTCGCAAGGCCGGCCACCAAGATGGCAACAATGAGAAACACGCTGGCGTTGATCCCGACATGGATGCCAGCGATGCGGCCTAGCGGAATCGACTGTCGCACTGTTTCAGCGTACTTTCCGATTCGATGCCACCTCTTGGAGAGCGGCTGGCCACGTGAACTAGGTCGGACCTTCCTGCACAGACTTTCTCGCTTAGCACGGCCGTCGCCGTCTCGTCCATCCCCAAGTGGATCTCACCGGTAGCGTCAAGGAGGAACCGAGACGGGGTGAGCTGAATGAAGACGAATCGCCTTCAACGGAGCATGGTTGACGTGACTGAGCTGGGCTTGGGCGGTGGGCCGCTCGGTGGGCTGTTCCAGCCGGTGGAAGATGATGCGGCGGCTGCGACTTTGGCCGCGGCGTGGGAGAGCGGCATCCGCTATTTCGACACCGCACCTCATTACGGGATTGGGCTGTCGGAGCGCCTGTTCGGGGAGTTCCTCCGCGAGCAGCCCAGGGATGCGTTCACATTGTCAACGAAGGTCGGCAGGCTCCTTGTCGAGCAAGACCCTGCAGGACGAACCGACGAAGCTTTCCAGGTTCCTGCCACCCATCGCCGGGTGTGGGACTTCTCCCGCGACGGAATTCGTCGAAGTCTTGAAGACTCTCTGGTTCGGATGGGTCTGGAGCGGGTGGACGTGCTTTATCTCCACGACGCCGGCGAGCACTTCGAGGCCGCGCTTAACGACGGGTACCCGGCTCTCGCGGAGCTTCGGGCAGAAGGCGTTGTTCGAGCGATTGGTGCGGGGATGGAAAATGCCGAATTGCTGACCACGCTTGTCCGCGAGGCTGATGTCGACGTCCTGATGTTGCCTGGCCGGTACACGCTGCTCGACCAGTCTGCGCTAGACCAGCTATTGCCGGCCTGCCAGGAGCGTGGGGTATCGATCATTGCGGCCGCAGTGTTCCACTCTGGCGTGCTAGCCCAGCTCCGACCCGTCGAGGGAGCGATGTTTGGCTACCAGACGGCCCCGGCGGCGGTGCTGGAACGAGCCAACCGCATCGCAGAGATTTGCGCCGCACACAGGGTGACCCTGCCACAGGCAGCGATGGCGTTCCCGCTGACCCACCCTGCCGTAGCCGGCGTAGTTGTTGGTATGCGCTCCGCTGAGGAGGTCCGGCAGAACGTCAGCTCCTTTGCGGCAGCGGTTCCAGCTCAGCTGTGGAGAGATCTGTGCGCCGAAGGGTGGCTCGACGAGCGAGTACCGGTGCCTCGCTAATCCGCCTGGCTTTGTTGGACGAGCGCCTGCGCCACGCGACTCTGCCACTCCGCGTAGTGTGCCAGTCATGGCCGGTGCGGAGCTCGATGGAGCTCGGCCAGACTCTGACGTCGATGTCGCGGCGCTTCTGCCGATGGTTCGACGGATCATCTTCTCTCGGGTGCCTAATGATGCTCTTGCCGAGGACCTCGTCCAAGAGACCCTCGTCAAGGTGCTAGCCGCCGCCAACCGCGTCGAACCGGGAATGATCGAGCCCTATGCGATTACGACAGCGCGGAATCTCGTGACCTCGATGTGGCGAACGCGAGATATGCAGCGTCGGAACCAGCATCGAGTCATCGACATGGCGCACCCGGATGCACCCGATGAGCGCATGCTCAAGGACGAGGAACGGGCGGCGATCGCCGCAGCATTGCAGCGCCTCACGGAGCGGGAAAAGCAGACGCTCGTCGCGCATGAGGTTTCAGGACAGGACACGAAATCGCTTGCCGCCGAATTGAATTCATCGGCTGGCGCCATCGCTGCACAACTCAGTCGGAGTCGCGCTCGTCTCCGCGTGGAATACCTGCTTGCCCTCCACGGAGTGGAACCGCCTACCGACCGGTGCCGGGCCGTCTTGTATTCCCTGTCAAGCGCCGATCGTCGCCGTCAGCGCGAAGTTGATGCCGCCAGACATCTGTTGGAGTGTGCCCTCTGCTCGGAGCTGAGCGAGCCGCTTCTGCAACGTGCGCCACAGGACAAGAACCAGATCATTATCCGAATACAGCGCGACGCCGACGTTGTCGAGGCGCGGAAGAAAGCACGTGAACTCGCCACGCAGCTTGGTTTCTCGCGAACCGACCTGACGTTGATTGCCACAGCGGTGTCGGAGATGACTCGAAACATCGTTCGCTTCGCCGGCAATGGTCAGATCTTCATTGAGCTGCTAGATGAACCGCGGCCGGGGATTCGGATTGTGGCGCGCGATGCAGGCCCGGGGATTCCTGACGTTGACCAGGCCCTCACCGATGGCTACAGCACGTACAACGGGTTGGGTCTCGGTCTCCCGGGTGCGCGTCGGCTGATGGACGAGTTCACGATTTCATCGGAGATCGACGTCGGAACGACAGTGACCATGACAAAGTGGCGAACGGAAGGATGAAGAATGACTGAGGATTCAGCGACGGCCGAGAGACTGGCGGCCGATTTCCCGGCGCTTGATCATGAGGATGAGGAGCAGCTCCTTCCACAATTGGTGGCACATCTGCGTCAGCACCGCAGCCGGCTGCGTCAAGAATGGGCGAGCCGAATACAACAAGCACACCTGCTCGAGGCCATGACTCCACAAGAGACGGCCGACGAGACGACATCGGTGTACGACAACTACGTGGAGGTGCTGGAAACCGGGAGTGTCGAGGCGTTACAGCACTACGCCCGCGATCTGTCAGAACGCATCATCCCTCGCGGCGTCGAGACCCATGAGGTGGTCGGCATCGTTCTGCTTTTGCGCGATGTCCTGGCGAGATCCCTGTTCGAGAAATACCAGCGCGACTTCGCGCTCCTCAACCGGGTGCTGGACGCTTATGAGCCAGCGGCCAACCGTATCGCCAACACCGTCGCTGTCAGTTTCGTCGAGGAGCGCGAACGGATCATTCGGCAGCAGCAAGACTCGATCCGCGAACTCTCCACCCCGGTGCTTCCGGTACGGGAACGCCTGCTCATCCTGCCGATCATCGGAGTGTTGGACACCGAACGCGCACGCCAGCTGACAGAGCAGCTGCTGACCGGTATTCGTACGCACCGCGCCAGGGTGGTCGTGATCGACATCACTGGCGTACCAGACGTGGACCAAGCAGTCGCCAATCACCTCGTTCGGACGGTCGACGCGTCACGATTGATGGGCGCGGGCGTCATCATTACTGGGCTCTCGCCGAAGATTGCCGAAACGCTGGTCACGATCGGTGTTGACCTCAGCAAGATGAACACGATCGGCGACTTACAGGGCGGCCTCGAGGAGGCCGAGCGGATGCTCGGATACAGCTCGGGACAGGACGGAACGGTCGAATAGTGGATTCAGGGCCAGCACTGGTCTCCATCCTGCGGCAGGGCGACAACCTGATCGCGTCAATCCACACTGCCCTGGATGACTCTGAAATGGTCCGATTTCAGCGGAATCTGGTTGAGCAGATCGGCCAGCAGCGCTCACGAGGTGTCATCATCGACGTTGCCGCCCTCGATGTTCTCGATTCCTTCGGTTCACGAACGCTGCGTGCCATCGCGGAGATGGCGCGATTGCGTGGAGCGGAAACCGTGATCGTGGGCATCCAGCCGGATGTTGCGTTCTCGATGGCGGAACTTGGACTGGGTACCGGCTCGGTGCACACGGCTCTCGACCTGGAGGAAGGCCTGGAGTATCTCAGCGGTATCCGCCTGCCTGCGCGCGATGACGTACACCGCCACCTGGGCCTGTGAACGCCCTTGAGCGGCTTCGCCGCAACTATCGCGCAGCCTTTCTCCGATATCTGCCGAGCCGCGATGAGAAGGCCCTCGATGCGGGCTACCAGATCGGCCGGTCGGCGGTGACGGACGGGCTGAGCATCCTCGATCTAGCCCAGGTGCACCACGACGTCCTGCGTGAAGTGCTGACCACCAGCAGCCACGACCAGATCGACGACCTGACCGCCACCGCTTCGGAGTTCCTTATCGAGGTGCTCGCCACCTACGAGATGACTAGGCGCGGATACCTCGCGAAGTCGTGAGTCCGGCACGAGGCAACTTTGCCTTGACGCGTCATGCGCCCTAGTGGTTGGCGTCTTCAGTACTGATCCAGCCTGAAAGCAACGGTCGTCACATGAGGGGAATGAACGTCAGTGCCATCGAATCTGCTCCGTGCCTTGGTTCAGGGGCCAGATTCAGGGACCGATGAGCAAGTGTCAACGGCCTCAGTTGACGGCCTGCGATCCATCTGGCGACCCGATGCCCCTGTCGCGGTCGTCATGGACTTCATCGGTATCGGCCTCAACCAGTACGACGAACTGATGTCCTCTTTAGATCTCGCGCGTGGCGGGTCAGGCCTGCCCGGGTGCCTGTTCCACTGGGCTACCAGCACACCGGAGGGAGTGCGCGCCACCGAGGTGTGGCGCAATCTCAAACTGTTTGATTTCTTCCTCCGTGAGGAGGTACTGCCAACCGTAAGCGCTCTACGCGTGCCGGACCCGGAGCTGAGCGTCTACGCGGTCCACCACTTCCTCACTGAGGGCAGACTTGGGTTCGTCGAGACGTAAACGCGGGCGGGTTCGGTTCGCTTCAACGGTGCCAGCGCGATCGTCTCGGGGTCGTACAGATGCGCTGAGGCCCGCCATGAGGACAAGGCTGGATACGCAGGGATCTGCCCTCCGTCCCCGAATCAAGGGCCGTCCTGCTGCGGTGATCTAGCCTGCAAGAGTCGTGAACATAGCTGACAACTGGGAACGGGGAAGCAGTGAGCGAAAGCTCGACACAGGATGACTACGTCAGCTGGTTGCAGGACCAGTCCATGCTTACAGGTGCCGGCGCGGTCGCCGCTCAGTTCTCAGGATCACGCGGCATGTGGCAGAACCCGTACGCGAATCCCAATCCTCGGGCGGCGATTGAAAAGGCTTCAGTGTGGTTCACGGCATATCCGGCCTCGATGATCACCAAGTCAGGTCACTCATTTCTCGGCACTCTGGGAGATGAAGGGCTATGGCGTGTGTTCGAAGCTATAGGGATCAATGCCATACACACCGGACCGGTCAAACTGGCCGGCGGCATTTCCGGTTGGGAGCTGACTCCAAGCGTCGACGGCCAATTTGATCGGATCAGCACTCAAATTGACCCCGCATTCGGAACAGAGGATGAGTTCCGGTCCATGTGCCGGGTGGCAGCCGCACACAATGGCATCATCATCGACGATGTCGTCCCCGGACATACCGGCAAAGGTCCGGATTTTCGCCTGGCGGAAAGGAAAGTCGGCGATTATCCCGGCATTTACCACATGGTAGAGATACTGCCTGAGGACTGGTCCCTTTTGCCGACCGTGCCGAGCGGTCTCGACTCTGTGAACCTCGATGCACACGCAGAGGAGCAGCTGGAAAAGGCTGGCTACATCATCGGCCGAATGCAGCGCGTGCTATTTCACGAGCCCGGTATCAAGGAGACCAACTGGAGCGCCACTGCGCCGGTGACCGGTGTCGACGGGGTCGAGCGGCGTTGGGTGTACCTGCACTACTTCAAGGACGGGCAGCCATCCATCAACTGGCTGGACCCCACCAGCGCCGGAATGCGGTTGGTGATGGGTGACGCAATGCACGCACTGGCTGCGCTCGGCGCAGGCGCGCTGAGACTGGACGCAAACGGATTCCTCGGTCTGGAAAAGAGTGCGGACGGCGATGGCCCGGCCTGGTCGGAGGGCCATCCGCTCTCGGAAGCCGTCAACCAGATGATCGCCAGCATGGTCCGCAAGGTCGGTGGTTTCACGTTCCAGGAACTCAACCTGGCTATCGACGACATCACAAACACCGCTCAGCGGGGTGCCGATCTGTCCTACGACTTCGTCAACCGACCGGCCTACCACCACGCCCTTGCCACTGCTGACACGGACTTCTTGCGACTGACCCTCAACATCGCGTTAGCGAGCGGCCTGCAGCCGATCTCCTTGGTGCATGCCCTCCAGAACCATGACGAGTTGACCTATGAACTTGTCCACTTCGCCATTGCCCATAAGGACGACATCTTCACCTTCCGCGGGGCGGATCTGACGGGTGCCGAGCTAGCCGTGACAATCCGTGGCGAGCTCACTGAGCGGCTGACCGGTGAGGCTGGTCCCTACAACTCAACGTTCACCACGAACGGCATCGCCTCCACCACGGCGACTGTTATCACCGCGTCACTGGGCGTAACGGACCTTTCGAACCTGAACCGGCAGCTCATCGAGAAGGTCAAGCAGGGGCACCTGTTGTTGGTGATGTTCAACGCTTTCCAGCCTGGTGTGTTTGCCTTTTCAGGCTGGGATCTGTGCGGGATGCTGACCCTGGAGCGATCACAGGCGCCGTGGCTTCTGGCTACGGGTGACACTCGCTGGATCAATCGCGGGGCATACGACTTGATGGACTACCAGCCCCATGCGAGCGAGTCGACGTCAGGGATGCCACGTGGTGTCAGCTTGTACGGATCGTTGCCGGACCAGCTGAAGGACCCCAATTCGTTCGTTTCGCGGTTGTGCGACGTTCTCGCGCTGCGAGCGCGATACGGCATCGCGACCAGTGTCCAAGTTGATGTTCCACCCGTGTCCGACAAAGCCATGCTCGTCATGGTTCATCGGCTGAACAGCGGCCTGATGCAGGTCACCGTCTTGAACTTCGCTGGCCGTCCGGTAGCCGGCACCGTCACCTCGGAACATCTGACACCCCGCGGAAAGGTGATCGACATGTTCACCGGTGAGGTGTTCACTCAAGTTGACCAGGCGTTCAGCTTCGGTGTTCGGCTCAAATCTCATCAGGGGCTGTCCTTGCTGATTGTCCCGGATTCCTATCATGGCGAGGACTACGACTTTCCTTTCACGGCTCCTGCTGAGCAGTGACTGCTGGCCTCCCTGATCACGGTTCGCCGCTGGCGTCGATCACCATGTCGTCCCGCCGCTGTCCCGGCTGATCGACCGATTCGACGCAATAGACCTGGTTATTCGAGGCCAGGAGAGCTCCTCACTTAATTCCCGTGGCTTGTTCCACCTTCGACTCTCCTGCTTGTAAGTGAGTAATTTCTCGATCCGGACGATGCGGAGCGAATTACTGCCCGCGCTCCGTTTCTCCTGCTTGACTGAGCGCCTGACATCCGCCTGAAGTGACGATCTGGACCGAATTGGAACCTGCACTCAGCCGCCGAGTAACAGGTCCTGCGGTTGACGGAGCTGGGCCTCGTTCAGCATGGCGACCGCGCTGCCGCCGAACGAGGTGATCCGTCAGCCGGGTTCGCCGCGCCGTTTACGTCGAACGATGATCGCTATGTCGACGAGGGCAACGGCCGCCATCGTCGCTAGCAGGATTGGAAAGACGATCGGTGCACCAATCATGTACAGCCAGATCGCGAGGCCCGTGCAAAGGACCAACCCAAACACAGCAAGCCAAAGCCGTAACGTGAGTGCGCTCATGGCTGGCGCCGCGCCGCCGATCCCGGCGGCGGGGTCATGGTAGCCGGGTAGCCCCTTGCGATACCGGTCCCTGCCGTCCGATCGCTTGCGCCGTCGCTCATCGGCGACCATCCCTCGAAAATACCCCCAAGAGCTCAGAATTCATGGGTGAGCTTTCGCCGAGCTGGCGCACTGTCTGACGTCAGGCTGGACGCGGTCTGACAGTGGTGGCAAGATCAAATCCCGTGGGCCTGCTGCCCTTTGCTGAGGCGAGCCGGAGGCTCCGGGTCACCGGGCAGTCCTACCTCGGCGTCCGAGAGATCCCACTCAACCGGATCATCGGGTCGGTGGACCGCAGCAGGGACGTGGACCGTCACTTCAAGGCCGGCCGTGGGCTGTCAAGCAGCCGATTGCAGAACCTGAGGACAGCCTTCCCCAATGGGGACACGCCGGCGATCGATGTCTTCGAGATCGGTGGAGCCTACTTCGTCGAGGATGGCCACCATCGTGTCGCCTTGGCGCTCGAACGGCATGCGGAGTTCATCGATGCCCACGTCACACGCCTGGATACGAATTACCAGGTCGGCCCCGAAGTAGACGTCAGCCAACTCGTGCACACCGAGCAACAGCGTGTCCTGCTCGAAGAGAGCGGGCTAAGTCGTGCCCGACCGGAGGCGAGCGTCGAGTTCAC
>DASQUD010000152.1:0-8224 GCA_035641455.1 Propionibacteriaceae bacterium
GGCGCAGCAGGAGTCGATCGCGCCGGCGGACGCAGAGGACGGTCAGGCGGTGGAGGTGGGCGACCAGAACACAGCCAGACAGCCAGGCGTTGTTGAAGCGGCCGGAGCGGCGGCCGGTGTTGATGCGGCCGCCGGAGCGGCAGCCGGTGGTGCAGCGGACGTGGACGACAGCAGCCCCGAGGAACGGGACGTGAAAAGCGGGGACGAGGAGGCCTCTGAGCCGGCGGACGTCACCAGCCCGGCAAAGAGCGCCGACGAACGAGCCGCTGCGGACTCTGACGGCTCGGATACCGAAGCGCGCGTTCACCCGGACTTAACTGAGAGCGTCGAAGACCAGGAGCGGTCTGGAGCTGGCCCCGCCACCGAGCCACGAGGTGACGTGGGACGGGCAGCCGCAACGGAGGAAATCACCGGAGAAAGTGACAACTCCAACGAGGACACGATTGTGGTAGCCGCGGTTCCGGCAAACAACGTTCCAGAAGGCGCCATCGACGACAGCCAAGATGTGCGGCCCGTAGAGGTGCACGAGTCCGACGCTGACCGAGCCGAGGCGCCAGTCCGGTGAATCTCGACTGGGCTTGGCTCAACCGCAACCTTGAGATGATCGGCGGGTTGCTGGTTGAGCATGTCATCTTGGCGCTGGTCCCTGTTGTGCTTGCCTTTGTGATTTCGCTGCCGCTCGGCTATCTGGTCTTCAAGACCGGAAAGCCGGCCAACGTGCTGCTGGCCATCTTGGGCGTGATCTACTCCATCCCGTCACTGGCGTTGTTCGTGCTGATGCCGCTGGTCCTTGGTACGCAGATCCTCAATCCGGTCAACATCGCCGCGGCGCTCGCCGTCTACTCGATCGCCCTGCTGGTCCGTAGCGTCGTCGACGGCCTGCGCTCGGTGCCCCCAAGCGTCCAGCAATCCGCTTCGGCCATGGGCTACGGCACGTTCCGTCGGCTTTGGGGCGTGGACTTGCCGCTGGCCATGCCGGTGATCTTCGCCGGGTTGCGGGTCGTTACCGTCTCGAACATCGCTCTTGTCACCGTGGCCACGCTGGTCGGCAGCGGAGCACTCGGCAAGCTCTTTGATCTTGGCTTCGGGAGCTACTTCTATACGCCCATCATTGTGGCGCTGGTGCTGACGCTGGCGCTGGCGCTGATCGCGGATGGGCTGATCTTGTTGCTGCAGCGCGGAAGCCTTCCCTGGCTCCGGAGGCGGGTGGCGGCATGAATTTGTTCGACTACATCAGTGATCCCGCCAACTGGCAAGGTGAAGCCGGAATCGGCTACCTGCTGCTGCAACACCTCGGCTATACGGCTGCGGCGGTGAGCATCGCTGCGTTGATCGCCATCCCGCTGGGGATCTTGATCGGTCACACTGGCCGAGGGTCGTTCCTAGTCATCGGGCTAGGCAACGCGGCCCGGGCCATTCCGAGCCTCGGCCTCTTGGTCCTGATCGTGCTGCTCCTGGGCACTGGGAACGGGCCGATTGTCGGCGTGCTGGCCGTACTCGCATTGCCGGCGATTTTGACCGCCACCGCCGCGGGCATCCGGGGAGCCGACCATGAGGCTGTCCATGCGGCGCGCGCCCTGGGCATGTCAGGCGGCCAGGTCATCCGCGAAGTCGAATGGCCGCTGGCGCTGCCACTGGTGATTTCCGGTCTGCGAAGCGCAGCGCTGCAGGTAGTCGCCACGGCGACCATCGCCGCGTACAGCTCGGGCACCGGTCTAGGTCGACTGCTCATCTCCGGAAACGCGAACCGCGACTACCCCCAAATGTTCGCCGGCGCCCTTATGGTCGCCCTGCTGGCTATCGCCTTGGACCTGGCGTTGGGCGCAATCGCCTGGTTGATCGCGCGACGGAGGCATTCGCTCACCGATACAGTCGGCGCCGCGCTTGCCGTTCCGGCATAACCTGGTCCGACGGCCGGAAATGCCCCGCGTCCAGATGGAGTCGACAATGAAGATCAAGAGTGCCGTGATCGGTGCTGGCCTGGGGATTGCCGCCCTGCTGCTGACGGCCTGTGGCGGCGGAACCGATCCGCTAGCGGAGTCCTCGGCCGAACCCTCCGAAGCTGCGTCGAGCCCCACAGGCGGTGAAATCCTGGTGGGCTCCGCTGACTTTACCGAGTCCAAGATTCTCGCTGAAATCTATTCGCAGGCGCTTCAGGCCAAGGGCGTCCAATCCTCGACGAAGCTGGGGATCGGATCGCGGGAGATCTACATCAAGGCACTGCAGGATCAGTCCATTTCGGTGGTGCCCGAATACACCGGAAACCTGTTGATCAACTTCGACGCGAACGCCACCGCCACCACGGCCGAAGAAGTCGAGGAGGCTCTACCAGAAGCGCTGCCGAGCGGGCTCAAGGTGCTCAACTCCTCGCCGGCTATCGATCAGGACGTGTACGTGGTGACCAAGGAGTACTCAGAAAAGAACGGGATTACCTCGCTGGAGGACCTGAAGAAGATCGCCAGCGGTGCGACCCTAGGTGGCCCGCCCGAGCTGGAGAAGCGTGCGTACGGACCCCCGGGGCTGGAGAAGATCTACGGTGCCAAGTTCAAGGCGTTCAAGCCGTACGCCAAGTACCCGCCTAAGATCAGCGACCTCGACTCGAACAAGATTCAGGTGGCGACCTTCTTCACCACCGACGCCGTCCTCTCCGAGAAGGGCTACGTGCAGCTCGAAGATCCGCAATCGATGATCTTGCCGCAGAACGTGATCCCGTTGGTGCGGGAGGACGTGGCCAGCAATTCGACTGCCACGTCCGCCCTGAACGCGGTGCAAGCCGCCTTGACTACTGAAGATCTGATGGCCCTGGATAAGAAAGTCGACAGTGAGCGTCAAGATCCCGATCAGGTTGCCGGGGAGTGGCTGACGAGCAAGGGCCTCGCCTAGTCCCCGGCCGGTTGGTCAGGAGTCCGCGTCCGCCGGACGCTCCTGGCTGTCGCGTTCGTCACGCTCCGCCCACTCGAGAAGTTCATCGAGCTGATAGACGTTCTCGTCGATGTCGGCGTGCAGATCACCAAGATCAGCGAAGCGCGCCGGCATGGTCGCGATCGTGAAGTCGGCGGGCTCGGCGTTGGCGATCTCGTCCCACCTCACCGGGGCCGAGACGATCCCAGCTGGTGTGCCGCGGACCGAGTAAGCGCTCGCGATCGTGTGATCACGGGCGTTCTGGTTGTAGTCGACGAAGATCGAACCGGGATCGCGGTCCTTGCGCCACCACGTGAGGTCGACCATGCCGTCGCTGCGCCGCTCGACCTCCCGAGCAAAGGCCCAGGCTGCGCGTCGTACATCGGCGAAACCATGAGTCGGCGAAATCCGCACGTAGATATGCAATCCCTTGCCGCCGGATGTCTTCGGAAAACCGACCGCACCGAGTTCAGCTAGTACCTCCTGGGCAATCACCGACACTCGCCGGACATCGGCGTAGGTGGCCAACGGCATGGGGTCCAGATCGATCCGCCATTCGTCGGGCGACTCCGTGTCGTCACGGCGTGAGTTCCAGGGATGGAACTCGACCGTGGACATCTGCACTGCCCAGATCACGTCGGCCGGGTGATTCACGCACAGTTCGTCCGCGTCCCGGTTGAAGCGCGGAAAGTGGACCCGAACGGTCTCGATCCACGGCGGCGCACCAGCGGGCAGCCTCTTCTGGTGCACTTTCTCACCGTCCACCCCGTCCGGGAAGCGGTGCAACATGCAGGGCCGGTGGTAAAGGGCATTGACGATGCCGTCAGCGACCGAGAGGTAGTAGCGCGCAAGATCGAGCTTTGTCTCGCCGCGCTGGGAGAAGTAGACCCGATCGGGGTTGCTGATCTTGACGACCCGATCACCGACCTCGAATTCGACGCGCTCCGCGGCCATGCGGGCACCATACCGTGGCCACCCGGGGCCGTACGCGACCCAGCTTGTCGAAAAGCGGCCTTCGACAGGGCTCGAACGGCTTGGAGGCGATCGCCATTCTCGCCGGAGCGCCCCGGAATCGACTGGCTGCCCTTCTGGGGGGTGTCGGCCGCCCCTCCTGTGGCGTCTTTCCGCACAAGGCCACAGAAACCTCTGGAATCGGTCAGAAGGCGCCGCATCTGTGGCCTTGTGCGGAAAGACGCGCGGCCTGTCCGGCGCGGTTGACGCTCCCTACCTATGAGCCAGAGCGCAGCACCGGCTTCTTGGTCGCGGCCAATTGCTCGAGCAGATCGCCGGCCTCCGCCGGACCCGTCGTTCGTGGCAAGATCGTGCTGTATCTCCTCGGCCCGCTCCCGATAGGAAGGGTCCCGGAGGACGGAGAGGATCGCCGTCCGCAGCTGTTCGGCGTCGGCCGATTGGCCAGCCCAGCGTGCTCAGCGCGACTTGAGCCAGGCGAGGACGGCGAGGACTCGGCGATTGTCCGAGCCGAGGTCAGGCAAGTTGATCTTGGCGAAGATGCTCGATATGTGCTTCTCGACCGCACCGCCGGAGACCACGAGTTGATGTGCGATAGCTGCGTTGCTGCGCCCCTCGGCCATCAATGACAACACCTCTCGCTCTCGCGGCGTGAGCGTCCCGAGCGGGTCCGAGCGACGTGAGACGAGTAGCTGTGCGATGACCTCAGGATCGAGGACCGTGCCGCCAGCGGCGATCGTCCGTAACGCGTTGGATAGCCGATCCAACGACGTCACTCGATCCTTGAGCAGGTAACCCACCCGGCCGCGTCCATCGGACAGGAGCGCGTCGGCGTAACTCATCTCGATGTAGGCGGACAGCATCAAGACGCCAAGGTCCGGCTGCACCGCTCGAGCCGCAACCGCAGCCCGCAGTCCGTCGTCGGTCATGGTTGGTGGCATCCGTACGTCAACCACCGCCACGTCCGGGCGATGTTCGGCCACCGCGCTGAGCAGGCTGGGCGCGTCCCCGACAGAGGCGACCACCTCGCAGTCGGCTTCCCTGAGCAGTCGCGCCAACCCTTCCCGCAGCAGGACGGAGTCGTCGGCGAGCACGACACTCATCCGGCTCGCGCGCACTGCCCCAGATTGTCACGAATTCCTGGCAGCCAAGGGCACGGTGGCCGTCAACTGGGTCGGACCGCCAACCGGAGAGGAGACCGTGAGAGTGCCATCCACCCCCGCCAGCCGGTCCGCGAGCCCGGCCAGTCCTTGGCCCTTCGCCATCGACGCGCCACCCACGCCGTTGTCAGAAACGTTGATCACCGCAAGCGCGCCCATCGCATGGATATCCACCGCAGCGGAGTCCGCCCCGCTGTGCTTCTCCAGATTGGCCAGTGCTTCGGCAACCACGAAATAAGCCGCATTCTGCGCAGCGTCGGTCAGCGGAACATCATCCACATCGACCGAGGTCGGCTTGCTCCCACGAGCGGCCAGCGCGGTGACCGCCGCCCGCAAACCCTGCTCGGCCAGGATCGGTGGGGCGATGCCGCGGGAGAGCGTACGGATCTCGGAGAGCGCCTCTTGCGACTGGGCGAACGCCTCGTCCAACAGAGCTCGCGCCTGTTCCGGATCGCCGTCCAGGCGGCGCTGAGCCGCCGAGATGTCTATGCCCAAACGCACCAGGCGTTGCTGGGGACCATCGTGCAGGTCGCGCTCGAGTTTGCGCAACGTATGTGCCTCGGCTTCACCGGCGGCGGTCCGGCTGGAGGCCAGGACACTCACCTGCTCCCTGAGCGCTGAGGCTTCGTTGACCAGCAGGCCACGTGCCACCACCCCATGCAAGCGGACGAGACCGGACAACACCAACGGCGCCGTCAGCAACATGATCACACCGACGATCTCGTGAGCGGCCACGGCGTCGAAGCGGCTTTCGAATCCCAGCAGCTCCGGTAGGCCCTGATCGTCATCACGCAGGAAACGACTCCAGAACCAGTACGTGCTGCCCGCCAGCCCGGACACCACCCAGCTGATCGCGATGGAGAAGCTCGCCGTGCTGAGCACGAAGTTGACTAAGACGAAGATCAGGTCGCGCCAGGACTGCCCGTCCGCCAGCCGATACAGCTTGGCCCAAAAGCCAGTGGCAGGCGCGGGGTAATGTGCCGGCGGCAGCGACACGCCCGCGTACCCGAGGAGCAGTCGGATCAGCCGCGTGGACCACTCCGCCACTGCCAGGCAGCCGACGAGAACGAATAGGCCGACGACGAAGATGGCCAGGGAGACGCCGACGCTGAACAGGGCGGTGCAGGCGACGAACGCGACAAGCGCGACCGCGAACATGCCGACGATGGCGGCCAAGTTGCGGCCGACGCCTCGGATGATGTGGGTCAGATTCTCAGCTCCTGCGTTGGCGCGGGCGCTCGCCGGAGGAAGGACGTCGTAGAGGTCGAGCACCTCGGTGCTGGGCGAATCGGTGCTCGGGCGCGTGCTGGTCATGCCTCTACGCTGCCAACTGTGAGCGAGCCTCGCCATCAGGCTAGCGACCGAATCCGGGGTGGGGATATCCCGAACCGGACGGGACGTCAAAGCACGGCAGAGCTCCGCCAGATCGCGGCGAGTCTGCGGCAAGCCGGATGTGTCTTCGCCGAGGACGAGGCCGTGCTGCTGCTGGCTGCGAGTTCCACGCTCCGCGAGCTGGACGCCATGGTGGCGAGGCGCATTTCGGGCGAACCGCTGGAACACATCCTCGGCTGGGCGGAGTTCTGCGGACTGAACATCATGGTGGAGCCCGGCGTGTTCGTGCCACGCCGGCGAACGGAGTTCGTGGTCGATCAGGCGGTCACAGCGATGCGGCCGGGAGCCGTAGTCGTGGACCTGTGCTGCGGCTCGGGAGCGATCAGCGCAGCTCTGCTCGTACGAGTGGCAGAAATTGAGTTGTACGCCGCCGATATCGACCCGGTCGCCGTACGCTGCGCTCGCCGGAACATCGGTGACCGAGGCATGGTCTGCCAGGGCGACCTGTACGCAGCCCTGCCGGCCGAGGTCGCCGGCCGGGTGGATCTGGTGGTGTGCAACGCCCCGTACGTACCGACGGAGGCGATCGCCTTCATGCCGGCGGAGGCGAGGCTGCACGAACCGACGGCGGCCCTCGACGGCGGCCCGGACGGTTTCGATATCCAACGCCGGGTGATCGCGGAGGCTCCCGATTGGCTGATCCCGGGCGGTCAGGTCCTGATCGAGACCAGCCAAAATCAGGCATCGGCCACCGTCGCGACTCTTCAGCGGGCGGGCCTTGCCGCGACCATTGCCCGCTCAGACGATCTGGACGCCACGGTCGCGATTGGTCGCAACCCCGGCCCCGCGCCCTCGACCTTGCCCCCCGGGGGCAAACCTTGACCCCTATATTCGGGGGTCGAGGATGGAGCGCCGGGGTCAAAGTCGGAGAACTGGAAGCGGGCCACCCGAAGCCGCGCTACACCTAGGCCGGAGGTGAAGGCGGCGGGAGCATGTCGGGGCCAGGGCCGGGGTGAGTCGGTTCGGGCGCCAGTGGCAGTTCCACGGTGAATTCGGTATGCCCTGGTTGGCTCGTCACACTCACCCGGCCGTGGTGGGCCTCGACGACGGCAGCGACGATCGCCAGGCCGAGGCCCGTGCTCCTACCGTCTGCGCCGCCCGCAGCGCGGACACGACTGGTGTCCGCGCGAGTGAAGCGCTCGAAGACCTGATCGCGGATGCCGTCGGGAATCCCGGGTCCGTTGTCGCTTACCGTCATCACTGCGCGGCCATCGCGCACGATGAGGGCCGTGTCGACTCGGGTGCCCGGCGGCGTGTGCGTACGGGCGTTGGCCAGCAGATTGGCAACGACCTGATGCAGCCGATGCCGATCGCCGAGGGCGCTCACGGGCTCATCGGGCATCGCCATGCCCCAGGTGTGGTCGGGTCCGGCTGCCCGTGCGTCGCTCACCGCATTGATCATGATCTCGGTGAGGTCGACGGGCTTGATCTCGAGGTCCGGACCCGAATCGAGCCGGGCGAGCAGCAGCAGGTCGTCGACCAGGTGGGACATCCGCTCCGACTCCGACTCCACGCGTGACATCGCGTAGGCGGCATCGGCCGGGAGATCCTCCCTCCCGCGCCGGGTCAGTTCGGCGTACCCGCGAATAGCGGCCAATGGATTGCGAAGTTCGTGCGATGCATCCGCGACGAATTGCCGCACCTTGGTCTCGGACGCCTGCCGTGCGGCCAGCGCTTCCTCGACGTTGTTGAGCATGTGGTTCAGCGCCTGCCCCACCTGACCCACCTCGGAGCTGGGATCGGCGTCCTGCGGGGGTACCCGCACGGCGAGCGCAACTTCGCCCCGGTTCAACGGCAACTGC
>DASQUD010000153.1:0-3730 GCA_035641455.1 Propionibacteriaceae bacterium
CTCCCCACCCTGGCTGCCAGTCAGCCCGGCTACGTCAACGACGTCCTTGCTGTGGCCACCAACGGCACCCCGGTCGGCGACATCGGCCCGCTGCAGATCCTCATCAAGGGCGGCGGCTTCGCCTACGTGCTCGGTGGCATCGTTTTCGGCATCGCCCTCTTCCGGGCCAACGTCCTCACCCGGTGGGCCGCCGCACTCCTTTCCGTTGGCGCAGCCGCCATCCTGACAACCTCCATGTTGCCGGAGCTCACCCAGCGGCTGTTCGCTATTCCGGTCAGCGTCGCCCTGGTCGCACTCGGCTACTCGCTGTGGCGCACCGCCCGCACTCAGACCGCCGCGCACTTTGACGTCCCGGCCGACGACCCGCATGTCACCCCGGCAGGTGTCGAATGACCACAACCGCCATCACCCAGACCCGACCGGCGCGGCAGCGTCGGCCGTGCGCCGGGGCGAAGTCCAGCTGGCCGGTCCCCGTCGCGCTGGTGGCCCTCAGCCTCATCCCGGTGATCTCCGGGTCGGTGCGTTTGCTCGAAGTCGCCGGCGGCCCCCAGCTGATGCCCACCAACCCTCGCATCGACGTCTCCCCGGCGCCCCTGGTGGTGCATGTGGTGGGCGCGATCTTCTACGCCCTCCTCGGTGCATTCCAGTTCTCGCCCCGGCTACGCCGTCGGCACCCGCGCTGGCACCGCAAGTCCGGCCGAATCCTGGTCGCGGCTGGTCTGGCCGTCGCCGCCTCCGGCATCTGGATGACGCTGTTCTACTCCGGAGCGCCGGGCGGGGACCTGCTGTGGGTCATCCGACTCCTGGCGGGCTCGACGATGGCCGCCGCCATCGTCCTGGGGTTCACCGCGATCCGCCGCCGTAACATCGCCGCCCACCGAGCCTGGATGATGCGGGCCTACGCCCTCGGGCTCGGCGCGGGCACGCAGGCCTTCACCGAAGGGATCGGCGAGGGTTTGTTCGGCACCGGCGACCTGAGTAAGGCCATCTCCATGGGCTCCGGCTGGGTCATCAACGCGCTCGTCGCCGAATGGGTCATCCGCCGCCCGACCAACCGCCGGGTCGGTCGGGCTCGCGCACGTGCAGCGTTGGCGGGGTCGCGATGACCCAACCTCCCGGGCCCCACGCGGCCGCCCACTACGAGCTGCGGATCGAAGGCCACCTCGACCCGCACTGGTCGGCCTGGTTCGGCGGACTGACCCTGATCCGCCAAGACGACGGCACCACCACCCTCCGTGGCACAGTGACCGATCAGGCCGAGCTGCACGGCCTGCTTACCAAGGTCCGCGACCTCGGGATCACCCTCATCTCCGTCGCGTCCATCGAGTCCATTCACGACCCAAGTCCTCCGAACCGCAACACCAATAAGTGCCTGCCTCGCGCGATGAGGCTGACCCACACGCGGATCACATGGGCCACCACCCAGACCCTGGTTAGTTGCTCCCTGATAGTTGTCATCCTTGCCGTCACCCCTGTGGCCCTACGTGTGGCGGAACTACGTGCGCTCCACGGGAGACCGGTGGCGATGAACCGCACGTCCCTCCGACGGGGAAGTAACTAGACCTCGATCAACCCGATGTGCTCAGCGTCAAACCCCGGCTCATCAACCAGTAAGCCCGGAGGGCGAAGGTGCCGAAAATAGCCAGGATCGTCCCTCCGGTGCTGCCGACAAGGCCTGCCCAGATCCAGCCGGTGGTTGCGGTGTTGTTCATGGAGTGTGTCGTTGTGAGCAGCGCTGTGGACAGCGCGATAAGCATGAAGAAGTCGGGTCAGGAGGCACGCTGTTCGGCATCGTCGAGCTCTCGTCGGTAGGACCGGCTCAGCTTCTTCCGCAGGACCAGTCCGAGCACCACGACCAGTACCACGGTCGCCAGTAGCGCGGCGATCTGTCGGCTGTCCCCGCCGCGCAGGATGTCGGCGGCTATGCCGTCGGTGTTGTTGGACCGGTTGAACATGGTGTGGCTCAGTCCCACTAGCAGCAGGCTGTTGGCCGCTCCCCGCAGCACCATGCCGTAGAAGGATCGGACGAAGATCACGAGCACCATCAGCAGGGCAAAGCCGACGGCAAAGTCCACAGCGGAACGGACCTGACCAGTGATCACCTGCAGCGGCATGTGAATCGCTGCGAACGGGATCCCGGTCAACAACGCGGCCAGGAAGAAGTTGTGGCGTCGCTCGAGCCGGGTCTGCAGAAAGCCCGCCCAGGCCGCTTCCTCCCAGAGGTTGATCAGCACGAACGCGATGGCGATCCCGAGAACTTCCCGCCAGAGCACGCTTCCGCTCGGCACTACGGCGCTATCGCCGAGCAGCACCGCAATCATCACAGTCAATAGCGGTAGGGCTAGGACAGCCGCCAACCACCAGCCAATGCTGACCCTCCAGCGCACGATGCGCCGGAACAACTGCCGAACATCTCGCCGGCCGCCGCAAAGATAGGTCACCAGCAGCGCCGAGCCGAAGAGCAGAATGGTCAGCACTGCAGCGGAGAACCTTTCCATATCGATGCCCAGCCGGGCCGGAAAGTTCTTACCGGGGATGACGTCGTACTGCATCAGGATGGGAATGATCGACAGCAAGTACACCGAGCCGAGAGCCAGCAGAAGGAAGGCGGCAATCGGATGGCGCTGCACTAGGGCCTTCAGCCCGGTCTCCTGTTGCTCGGCAACTCTTGTCTCCATGACGATCAACCCCTTCGGCCTGCGGCTGCTCTGAGACTAATCAGTGGTCAGTGATCGTCCACCCGTTCAAGGGCGCGGGACTGGTATGGAGTTTGTGTAACAAGGTGCGCCGCAGACGTCTAGCCCACAGATGTCACCGGTCACCGGTGGTGTGTGCTCGTTCTCCACGCCTCGACGTTAGGGCTCCGCCTGCCTACGTGGAAGTCGGTGAAGGGGCTCACGGCGGATGGTCCACGGTCGAGGCTCTGGCAGTGCAGATAGCCTCGGGCCATGCAGACCCGACAGCTTGGTCCGTTTCGTGTCTCGGCAATCGGACTCGGCGCGATGCCGATGTCGATGAACGACGACAAGAGGTACCCGGAAGAGTCTCAGGCGATCGCCACTATCCACGCGGCGCTGGATTCCGGCGTCACCTTGATCGACACTGCCGACATCTACGCGCCGACGTGGGACAGCATGGGCCACAACGAGGCCCTGGTCCGCAAAGCCATGGCGTCCTATGGCGGGAACATCGACGAGGTGGTGATCGCCACCAAGGGCGGCATCACACGAAGCGAAGGGAACGTCTTCGGTCGCAACGCAACGATGCCGTACCTGAGGGAGGCGGTGGAGAAGTCGCTGCGGAACCTCGCCACCGACGTCATCGACGTGTACCAGTGGCATCGGCCTGACCGTTCGATGGTGTACGCGGACGCGATCGCGAACTTCAAGGCACTGCAGGACGAGGGCAAGATCAAAGCCGTCGGCATCTCCAACGCCAACGTCGAGGAAATTCAGATCGCCGTCGACGTGCTCGGTGAAGGCGGACTGGTCAGCGTGCAGAACGAATTCTCCCCGAAGTTCCGCTGCAGCGAGGACGAGCTGGACTTCTGCGCCGAGCGGGGCATCGCCTTCCTGCCCTGGAGCCCGCTCGGCGGCACCGGTGGAGCCGCGCGCGATGTCGGGGAGCAGTTCTCAGTGTTCGGCGAGATCGGCCGGGAGCACGGCGTGAGCCCGCAGCAGGTCGTGCTGGCCTGGGAGCTGTCGTTGAGCGAGTGCGTCATCCCCATTCC
>DASQUD010000154.1:0-19005 GCA_035641455.1 Propionibacteriaceae bacterium
TGGCGGTACCACCGGGTTATGCGTCGGCCACATCGCCCCCGAGGCCACCGAGGGCGGTCCTATTGCCCTGGTCGAAGACGGTGACCAGATCGTGCTCGACGTCGCCGGCGGTCGACTTGACCTGCAGATCGACGAATCCGAACTGCGGGTCCGCCGGACCTCCTGGATTCCGGCCAACCGGCCTGCACCCCGTGGTGTCCTGGCCAAGTACGTCAAGCTCGTCCAGTCGGCCAACGTGGGTGCCATCTGCGGCTAATTGTTGGCGCACATGATCGACGCCGAGGAACGTCGGGCCCGACTGGCCGTGCGGCATCGACTGCTGCCGAGCACCCGAATCGACGACATCCCCCAGGTTGCCGACGACCTGGTCGCTTTTCACTCGTCGGATCCGGTGACGGTGTACTTGTCAGCCACGGCCAGGATGAGGTCCCCGTCGCTGCCTGCGGTGGCAAAGGCGCTCTACGAGGACCGGAGCCTGATCCGCCACCACGGGATGCGCCGCACCCTTTGGGTGAGCACTCCGGAAGTCGTCCGGCTCATCCACGCGGCAGCAACCCGCGACCTGATCCCCGGCGAGCGTCGTCGGACGGCGGCGTTGCTGGCTTCGAGCGGCATCGACGATCCGGAGCGTTGGCTCGACGACGCGGCCGAGCAGGTGCTCGCTGACCTCCACGAGCACGGGCCGAGCACGGCCCGGGAGCTCGGGCAGCGGGTCGAGGCGCTCCGCCACCCGCTGCAGCTGTCGCCGGGGAAGAAGTGGGCGGCGACCCAATCCGCCCACGTGCGCGTGCTCCTGGCGCTCTGCCTGCAGGGAAAGCTGGTGCGCGGCAAGCCGGTGGGCAGTTGGATCAATGGGGCTTATCGGTACGCTGCGGCCGATTTCTGGCTGCCTGGTGGTCTCGGCGATCATGATCCCCGCTCAGCGGCGGCCGAGTTGGCCAGCCGGTGGTTGCGGCGTTTCGGTCCGGCAACAACGTCGGATCTGCAGTGGTGGATGGGTTGGACGGTCGCCCGGACCAAACAGGCTCTGTCGGACTGCAACGCGGTCGAGATTGGTGTTGACGGCGGGGTCGGCTGGTTGGCTCACGATGATCTCGGCCCGGCTTCCTCGGAACCCTGGGTCGCGGTACTGCCGAGCTTGGATCCGACCACCATGGGCTGGAAGTCGCGCTCCTGGTACTTGCCGGAAGCGGCGGCGGAAGCGTTCGACCGCAACGGCAACGCGGGCCCGACTATCTGGGTCGATGGCCGCGTCGTTGGTGCTTGGGCACAAGATCCCCAGGGCGAGATCCGAACCCACTACTTCGAACGAGTAGCCGCAAGTCGTAGGCGTCAGGTGCAGGCCCGGGTCGCCGCCGTGAAGTCGTTGGTGGGCGAGACGCGTTTCACCGTTCGGTTTCCCGGTGCCATTCAGGCAACGCTGCTCGGCTGATCACACCATCGAGCGGAGTCGGCTCCTACGCTGGGCGCCATGGCGCGCTTCTGGCCGGTCGGCCTGGTATTGGCGCTGCTCGCCGGTTGCTCCGCCGAACAGCCGGTGTCAATCCGGACACCGCTGCCGCCTACCAGTTCCGCTATGCCCCAGACTTCACCGGCGCCGGGAACCGAATCCCCCAGCAGCGCGAGCGAACCTCGTTTCCGGATGCCACTGGCCCTGATCGTGCGGGTCACTCGACCAGTCACTGATGTGTCCATCGCCCGTGCCCGCCGAGTGGTGGCCGACGGCGGGACACGCTGGGCCGGGATCGGACAGCCGGGGGGCCGGATGCGCGTGCTCACTGCCAAGGCCGACGGCGCGGCCGCCGTCCTCCGTGCGGTCCGCCGCAGCGAGGACGTGCTGGGAATCGTTCCGGCGCAAGCAGTAGATCCGACCGTACGCGTGCTGACCGTAGGTGGACGGCATCCACTGCGCGACCCGCAAACATATCCACTTCAGACGCCCTCCTCTCAGCGCGTGCCGGTGGTCACCACGCTGGCTGCGGTCGGCGATGTCATGCTGGGGCGCCGGGTGGGCCGTCGCCATGCCGACGATCCGAGCGCTCCCCTTCGACCGCTGTCGTGGCGACTGGCCGCAGCGGACCTCACGGTGGGTAACTTCGAGTCGACGTTGTCCACCGACGGTTCACCGACCCAGGGCGGTGACTCCTTTGCGGCGAGCCGCCGGGTGCTGCCGGGTCTGCGAGCTGCGGGCTTCGACCTGCTCTCCCTGGCCAACAATCACGTCGGCGACTACGGAGCGCGTGCGCTGCGGCAGACGCTCGACCGGTTCGCCGACGGAAAGATCGCGACGGTCGGCGCTGGCCGCAATGCCGAGCAGGCTCGGCGACCGGTCATCCTGGAACGCAGCGGCGTGCAGGTCGGCTTCCTCGCCACTGACTCCATTGGTGAGACCCCGGCCGCCACGTCGTCGAGGCCGGGCACGAACCGGCTGGACATGCCTCCCAGAACCGGACCGCTCGACCGTGACGATCTCCGGCGGATCACCTCCGATATCTCCGCGCTCGCTCGCCGGGTGGACACCGTCATCGTGCTGACCCACTGGGGCACGCAGTACACGCATCGGCCGGAGCCGAGCCAGCGCACCGCCGCCCGAGCCTTCGCCAAGGCGGGGGCGGATCTGGTCATCGGCGGCCATCCCCACTGGGTGCAAGGCTGGGAGACGGCGGGCGACGCGATCGTCGTACATTCCCTCGGCAACTTCGTCTTCGACATGGACTTTCAGACCAAGACCCGGGAGGGGATTTTCCTCGAGGTCGTGCTCTGGGGCGGCAAGGTGAAAGCCGTCGAAGCGGTCCCTTACGTCATCGACGCCGACTTCACACCACGGCCTGTGAGCGGTGGGAGGGCGCGAGCAATTCTGGCCGACGTCTGGGGCACCAGCAACGGTCCCTTCGCCGTCCCCTGATCACTCGACGCTGCGCAACCACGCCCACATCACCCGTCCCACCCGGTCGAGTTGTCGGCGGTGCACCACCGAGGGCACGTCACCCGCTGAGTGATAGCCGGCGTAGGGGACACTGCCGAGACGTACGGCAGGAATGTCCGCTTTTGCGTACGACCAATGGTCGCTGGCACGATTGAGGCAGGAGCGCGTGGTGATGTCGGCACGACGAGCTGCGGCCCGGATGGAGGCGCGGAGCTCGTCGCCGGAGTCGTCAGCCGAGCACACGGGCACGTAGGAAGCCCGGACACCGACCCGGTCCAGAGAGACCATCGCTCGAACCGCGCGGCGCTCGGGGCGTGACATGCTGGCCACAAGTTGCCGGGAGCCGAAATGGTGCAGCGCGTCGCCAGATCCTCGCGGCTCCTCGGCCCCAAAGGCGATGAACTGGACCGGCAGTTCTGCCGGCTGCTGGGCCGCCATCCGCGCCAGCTGGAGCATGACGGCGATGCCGGAGGCGTTGTCCTCCGCGCCCGGAGCGGTGGGCACCGTGTCGAGGTGGGCGCCCACGACGACGTGTGGCCTCCGGGAATCGAAGCCGGGCGGCTCCGCGATCACGTTCGCTGACCTGCCGCGCCTCACGGGCGTGCCCCAGGAGTTTCCAGCAGGAACCCGCACCGTAGTGCGCCGCACGTCGTAGCCCAGGCGATTGAACCTGGCCTCCACCAGATCCGCGGCTTCAGCGAAGTTGCTTGACGTTGCCTCGCGCGGGCCGATGTCGGTTGCCAGGGTGCGTACGTCCCGGATTGCTGCACTGGCGTCCATCGTGGGTTCGCGCGGTCTGCGGGGTGTCGCTGTCGCCGACTGTCGCGGCCGGGGGCTGGCAGGGCTGATGGTCGGTGTGGCGGTGGCAGCCGGCAAGGTCGGGGCCATCGAGGAACTCTCTGGCTGGACCGGCCGCGGATCGACCGTGCACCCTGCAGCCAGGGCTAACACGGCCAGTCCAAGGGCAGGACGAAGCATCAGATCGACGATACGTCCGCTTGGGCTGTCGTCTTAGACACTCGGTTGCTAGGGCCGCCTAGCGTCCATCCGGATATCAAGATGAAATTGACGGGGCGAGCAACGTGCGGGATGGTTGGCGGGTGCGTCCCTCGCTCATTCTCGTTGTAAGACAGCGTGTCGGCTGAGTTCAGCTCATCTCCGACACGCTCCCTCGTCTGCCACCCGGCGGCGGGGGTTTTTTCTTGGCACGAGAGCCGTGTCCCGGGCCCACCATCCGCAAGCATCACCGAAGATCGGCAAGGAGAAGACGATGGCGAAGACGCCGGCGGCTGCCGTCCCAGATCAGGGCGCTGAACCCGTCGAGGAGCTCACTGGCGCTCAGTCGCTGGTGCGGTCACTGGAGAACGTCGGAGCTGACACCGTCTTCGGCATCCCCGGTGGGGCGATCCTGCCTGCCTACGACCCCCTCTACGACTCGCCGAAGGTGCGCCACATCCTTGTTCGTCACGAGCAAGGCGCTGGGCATGCGGCCGAAGGCTATGCGATGGTGACCGGCAAGGTCGGGGTATGCATGGCAACCTCCGGCCCTGGCGCCACCAATCTGGTCACACCGATCGCGGATGCTCACATGGACTCCGTCCCGATTGTCGCCATCACCGGTCAGGTGGGCAGCGCCGCCATCGGCACCGACGCGTTCCAGGAAGCCGACATCCGCGGTATCACGATGCCGATCACCAAGCACAGCTTCCTGGTGACCAAGGCCCACGACATCGCGCCGGCCATGGCGGCGGCGTTTCACATCGCCCGTACGGGACGGCCGGGGCCGGTCCTGGTGGATATCACCAAGGATGCGCTGCAGGCCCGCACTCGTTTCGAGTGGCCGAGCCAGATCGACCTGCCCGGGTATCGCCCGGTCATCAAGCCGCACGCCAAGCAGGTCCGTGAAGCGGCGAAGCTCATCACCGAGTCCCGCCGCCCGGTGCTCTACGTCGGTGGCGGGGTCGTCAAGGCGACCGCATGGAAAGAGCTGGCCGAACTGGCTGAGCTGACCGGGATTCCAGTGGTGACCACCTTGATGGCTCGCGGGGTCTTCCCCGACAGCCACCCGCAGAACATGGGCATGCCCGGAATGCACGGCACGGTCGCTGCCGTCGGCGCTCTGCAGCGCAGCGACTTGTTGATTTCCCTCGGCGCCCGATTCGACGACCGGGTTACCGGACAGCTGTCCAGCTTCGCGCCGCTGGCCAAAGTGATTCACGCCGACATCGATCCCGCGGAGATCTCCAAGAATCGGGTCGCGGACGTCCCGATCGTCGGGGACTGCAAGGAAGTAATCACGGAGTTGACCGCGCTGTTGAAGGCCTCCGCCGAGTCCCTCGACATCGGTGACTGGGTCCGCTACCTCAAGGACCTGAAGCGCCGCTATCCGACCGGCTACGACCTGCCGTCGAGTGGCGAGCTGTCACCGCAGCACGTGATCAAGCGGATCGGCGACCTCACTGGGCCCGATGCCTACTACGCGGCCGGAGTGGGCCAGCATCAGATGTGGGCCTCACACTTCCTGCCGTGGGAGTTGCCCGGTCGCTGGCTGAACTCCGGAGGGCTCGGCACGATGGGCTACTGCGTGCCTGCCGCGATGGGCGCCAAGGTGGGCCGGCCGGACGCAACTGTCTGGGGCATTGACGGCGACGGCTGTTTCCAGATGACCAATCAGGAACTGGTGACCTGTGCGCTGGAAGGCATCCCGATCAAGATCGCCGTGATCAACAACCAGAGCCTGGGCATGGTGCGGCAGTGGCAGACGCTGTTCTACAACAGCCGCTACTCCAACACCGACCTGAAGACCAACCGCATTCCGGACTTCGGAAAGCTTGCCGAGGCGATGGGCTGTGTGGGGCTACGGGCGGAGCAGCCTGAGGACGTGGACCCGGTGATCGAAAAGGCGCTGTCGATCAATGACGCGCCAGTGGTCGTCGAGTTCGTGGTGCACAAGGATGCCATGGTCTGGCCCATGGTCGCGGCGGGCACCAGCAACGACGACATCAAGGTCGCACGTGACATGGCGCCGAAGTGGGACGGAGAGACGCTCTGATGACCGAGGTGAACACCCACACGCTCAGCGTCCTGGTGGAGAACAAGCCCGGCGTGCTGGCCCGAGTCTCGAGTTTGATCTTTCGGCGCGGCTACAACATCGAGTCGTTGGCGGTGGGCCCCACCGAGTACCCGCACATGTCGAGGATCACTCTGGCCGTGGCCGTCGAGGACGTCGTCCTCGAGCAGATCACCAAGCAGCTCAACAAGCTGGTCGAGGTGCTCAAGATCGTGGAGCTGGAACAGAGCGCGATCCGCCGCGAGTTGATCTTGGTCAAGGTGAGGGCCACGCCGGAGACCCGCGGTCAGCTGATTGAGATCATTAGCCTGTTCGGTGCGAAGGCGGTCGACCTGACGGCGGAGGTGATCACCGTCGAAGCGACCGGCAGTCCGGCCAAGCTTGCCGCCCTGCTGGAGCTCTTCGAGCCGTATGGCATTCGCGAGTTGGTGCAGTCCGGACTGGTCGCGCTCGGCCGCGGCAACCGATCGATGACCGACCGCAACTCCCGTACCGAACGGCCAAAGGCCATTCGCGCCGTCTGAGCATCCGATACCTTGGCTCTGGCCCGACTTTCCTGAGGAGACAACGCACGTGCCAGCACAGATGTTCTACGACAAGGACGCCGACCTTTCCCTGATCCAGGGGCGCAACGTCGCCGTCCTCGGCTTCGGCAGCCAAGGACATGCCCACGCGCTGTCCCTGCGTGATTCCGGCGTGGACGTTCGGGTGGGGCTGCCGGAAGCCAGTAAGAGCCGGCCGAAGGCCGAAGCCCAGGGTCTGCGCGTGCTGACGCCGTACGATGCCTGCGAGGAAGCAGACCTGATCATGGTGCTGACTCCGGACCCGGCGCAGCGCAAGGTCTATGCCGAGGCCATCGAACCGAACCTGGTGACCGGCGACGCGTTGTTCTTCAGCCACGGCTTCAACATCCGCTTCGGCTACATTCAGCCGCCGGAGGGCGTCGACGTGGCACTGGTCGCCCCGAAAGGCCCTGGACATCTGGTGCGTCGGGAGTACGCCGAGGGTCGCGGTGTGCCGGTGCTCGTGGCGGTCGAGCAGGACGCCAGTGGAAAAGCGTGGGACCTGGCCCTGTCGTACGCCAAGGGCATCGGCGGGCTGCGGGCCGGGGGCATCAAGACCACCTTCACCGAAGAGACCGAAACCGACCTGTTCGGCGAGCAGGCTGTGCTCTGCGGCGGGGTTAGCGCCCTGGTCCAGGCCGGATTCGAGACCCTGACCGACGCGGGCTACCAGCCGGAGGTCGCGTACTTCGAGTGCCTACACGAGCTCAAGCTGATCGTCGACCTGATCTACGAGGGAGGGATCGCCAAGCAGCGTTGGAGCGTGTCCGACACCGCCGAGTACGGCGACTACGTCTCCGGCCCGCGGATCATCGATGACCACGTGCGGCAGAACATGAAATCCGTGCTTGCCGAGATTAAGGACGGCTCCTTCGCCAAGCGTTTCATCGATGATCAGGATGCGGGTGGACCCGAGTTCAAGGCCCTGCGGGAGGCGGGGGAGAAGCATCCAATCGAGGCGGTGGGGCATGAGCTGCGCGGGCTGATGTCCTGGGTCAAGAGCCACGACGATGACTACGTCGAGGGCACCGCAGCCCGGTAGGCACTGAGCTGATCGTCAGTACCAGAAGATGTTTGGCAGCCACCCCGGGTTGTGCGCATACACCAGAATCAGCCACAACACGCAGTCGAAAATCAAGTGCGTGCACAGCACGTAAGGCAGCGACCGGGTCCGGGCGAAAAGGTAACCCTGGACGAGGGCGAACGGATAGGTGAGAAAGGGCCCCCAGCTCTGGTAACCGATTTCCCAGAGGAAAGATACAAAGATCACCGCCTGCAGCAGGTTGGATTGCCAAATCGGAAAGTGCCGCCGCAGGAGCGTGAAGACCGTACAGATGAAGAACAGCTCATCCCACAGGCCCACGGCATTGACCCCGACGAAGAGCCGCCCTAGCTCGCTCGGTTCCCGTGGGGCCGGCCAGTTGAGGTACGTTCCGGAGTTGATGAAGTAGAACGGCATGATCAGCCAGGCCAGGCCTACCACGCTGAACATGTAGGCGCGCTCCGCGCGCGTCCAGCGCCGCCCGCTTCGGAGCGGGAACCGGATGATGTGCCGAGCAAAGACATACCTGTCGATGAGGTACGGCGTCAGCACCGCAACGGTGAGCACCACGGCCACCAGGGCGTAGTGTCCCCAGCGGATGTCCGCGGCCACGGAGATGAGCCCGATGGGAGTCAGCCCGAGGCCGATCAGCAACAGGCTGCGACCGAGATCCCGGTCGAGCACAAAGCCCAGAGCGATCGCGGCGGCCAGGACAGGGTAGGCCACGGCCTCCAAGCCCAAACCGAACATCAAGAACGCCGACACTGCTACACCCGCGGCCGGAACCAGGCCCCACGAGAAGCGTGGCGGTGCCTCGACGGCTGGCGCTGTCGCCGTGGTCGTCACCGGATCAGCATGACATCGAAGGCAGAGACGGTCTACCGAGACCTCATTGTCAAGACGATGGGCCTGCTGCCGTCTTTGCGGAGACCGGTGCCAACGATGTAGAGCCGGCTGCTGAGCTCCGCGGTGCGCGTGTGCAGGTCGTCGTTGGCCAGGACGCACACGCTCCGCAGGCCTTCGGTGTCCATCGGCGTCGGATGACCCTTCTGGCAGTCGCCGTAGGCCTCTTTCAACCCGTCGAGCGCAGCCTTCGCGGACCGCGGCGGAACCTCGACTGTCGCGTCCAGCTGGTAGTCGTGGGTGGCGGTGTAGGTCCCGCTGATCATCGCAGAGTCGTCGGGGAGATCGACGTCGCCGTAGAATTCAAGATCAGGAAGGGTCAACGGCGTACAGGTGTAGCCGGACAGGTTGTTGCGGCAGGGCGACCCACGTTCTGAGGTGAAGGAAAAGTACGGCACGCCCCAGCCGCCCGCGTACTGAGCGATAATCGCCAAGGCGATGAGTACGAAAGCCGCCATCAGCAGGGTGCCCTCGATCACCCGGGCCGCTTTTGGCTGTCGCTCCGCCACTCAAACAGCATGCCTGAGCCATCATGAGAACTCCACGGACGCGTTGAGGCACCGATACGGCGGCCGCAGCTGCTCAGCGCTTGACGGCGATGATGACCGAGGTGTCCTCGGCGACCATCACGTCGACGCTGACGAATCGTTCGTCGGCGAGCCAGTCCTGTCGCAAAGTGTCGACTCTTCCGCGATCGAGGGGCGGCCAGGTTTGGCTGGGTGTGAAGTCGTCGAGCACGATCATTCCGCCTCCCTCGACAAGGTCCACGATCTCCTCTCGCGGCCAACCTCTCGCGCTGCCGGCGTCGAGAAAGATCAACGAGAACGGAGCATGCTGGGCCAGGCTGCTCCAGTCCGCGTGCATGACGTCGATGTCGTCCTCGGCGAACATGGTCATCACGCCGTGCGCCAACTCAGGATCGAGTTCGGCGGTGATGACCCGGGTCGTCTTCGGTGCCCCGGTGCGCAACCAGGCCGCCCCAACGCCACACCCGGTGCCGCATTCGGCGATGGTGCCCGCCCGGGTAGCCGCCAGAGTCGCGAGCAGGCGGCCAGTCTCGGTCCGCGAGGCCTGGACATAACCGCGCTCCAACGACATACGCAGCGCTCGCATCACCAGCTCGGGCAGTTGGGGTGGAGCACTCACCTTGACGAGTTTTGCAGGAATGGCGGGCAGCCCGGTATCGTCCACCATCTGGAACATGGCCGAAATCAATAGCAACAAAATAGTCGTGCGCCCTACTATTTCGGTGTCAGCCCACCGAGGTAGTGAGCAACCATGTACGAGATGTATCCCGACGCGTGGCCGGTCTCGCCGGACCGGCCGTCGACGAGCGGCCGACCACGCCGCCGCGCACGAAAAGAGCATTCCGTCGTACCGGCCATCCTCACTGCCCAGAGATCCAAGACGGCAAGCCCTCGGCACTGAACCGGGAGTGCGCATCAGCGCCACCTGAACCGCTAGACGTCAGCTGCAATCGCGTCACCGATCTGGCCGGTGGTACGAGCCCCTCGTCCTGACCGACGGCCAATGTCGGCGATCACCGCTTTCTCCACCCGTGCCGCCTCATCCACGAGACCGAGATGATCAAGCAACATACTGACCGACAGGATGGTGGCGGTCGGGTCGGCGATCCCCCGACCCGCAATATCCGGCGCCGAGCCATGCACCGGCTCGAACATCGAGGGAAACGCTTTCTCGGGATTGAGATTGCCGCTCGCGGCAAGCCCGATGCCACCCGTGACGGCAGCGGCAAGATCGGTGAGGATGTCGCCGAACAGGTTGTCAGTCACGATCACATCGAATCGGGCGGGATCCGTGGCGAGGAAGATCGTCGCCGCATCCACGTGCAGATAGTCGGTGGTGACGCTCGGATACTCCCGGGCGACCGACTCGAACAACCGCCGCCACAGGCCGCCGGCATGGACCAGGACGTTGTGCTTGTGCACCAGAGTGATCTTGTTCCGTCGTCGAGCCGCGCGGTCAAAGGCGTCGCGAATCACCCGCTCCACTCCGTAGGCGGTGTTGATGCTGACTTCGGTCGCGATCTCGGCTGGGGTACCGGTGCGAACGACACCACCATTGCCAACATAGAGACCTTCAGTTCCCTCACGGACAACGACGAAGTCGATCTCCTTACCGGCCACGACATCATCTGCCAGCGGCGTCGGCACGCCAGGAAACAGCCGGCTGGGCCGCAGGTTGACGTAATGGTCGAAGGCGAAACGCAGCTTCAGCAGCAGGCCTCGCTCCAGCAGCCCGCTCGGCACATCGTTGGCGCCCGGTGCTGCACCCACCGCGCCCAGCAGGATCGCGTCCGCCTCGGCGAGCTCGGCCAGTACGGAGTCGGGAAGGACTTCTCCTGTGCGTTGCCAGCGAGCTGCTCCCAAGTCGTACTCGTTGGTCGCACATGCGGCGGGCCCCGCCGCCGCTGTCAACACCTTGAGGCCCTCGGCCACGACCTCGGGCCCAATGCCATCACCAGGGATCACGGCGAGATTGATCGGCGTAGAACCTGCCTTAGAGCCAGGGGAGCCTGCGGGGTGGGGGGTGTCCGTCACCGGCGCATCGTAGCCACCAGCCGTCGCGGTCTAGCCGGACATCTCATTCGTGGCGCTGCTAGCGTGGCAACATCGTGAGCCTTTCGTTCGAGTTGCGCCCCAACCCGCGTCCTCGCGCCGACGTCGAGCGGGAGGCGATCCTGGCCGACCCGGGATTCGGATTGCACTTCACCGACCACATGGCCGTGGCCACCTGGACGGCGGTCGATGGATGGCACGACTCGGCGATCGTCCCCTACGGTCCATTCACCCTCGATCCGGCGACAGCGGTTCTCCACTATGCGCAGGAAGTCTTCGAGGGGCTCAAGGCCTACGGACATGCCGATGGCACCGTCTGGTCCTTCCGAGCCGATCAAAATGCGGCCCGCATGGTGCGCTCAGCCAAACGCCTGGCCTTGCCGGTGCTGAAACCGGAGGACTTTCTCGCCAGCATCGACGCGCTCGTGGCGGCTGACGCCGCCTGGGTGCCCCCAGCGGGCCGTGGCAGTGATCGTGAGCAGAGCCTGTATCTGCGGCCGTTCATGTTCGCGTCGGAGGCCTTCCTTGGCGTTCGACCAGCGAAGCGGGTCACCTATTGCTGCATCGCGAGCCCGGCTGGGCCGTACTTCGCCTCTGGTCTGCGCCCCGTGAAGATCTGGATCTCGACGACCTATACCCGCGCGGCCCCCGGGGGTACCGGGGCCGCCAAGTGCGGCGGAAACTACGCTGCGAGTCTGATCGCGCAGCAGGAGGCGGCCGATCAGGGGTGCGATCAGGTGATGTTCGCCGACGCCGCCGAGCATCGGTGGATTGAAGAACTGGGCGGCATGAACGTCTACGCCGTGACTACGGATCAGGAGTTGATCACTCCGGAGCTGACCGGCTCCATCCTGGAAGGCGTCACGCGCGATTCGATCCTGACGCTCGCAAAGGAGTTCGGGTTGACGCCGGTGGAACGCCGGATCGGAGTCGATGAGCTGCTGGAGGGTATCGGTTCTGGTTTGGTCAGCGAGGTCTTCGCTTGTGGCACCGCCGCCGTGATCACACCGATCGGTGAACTGAGAAACGACACCGGCTCATACGTGATCGGCGGTGGCGAGACTGGCGAGACCACGGCCGCCCTGCGGAAGAATCTGCTCGACATTCAGTACGGTCGCGCAGCGGACACCCACGGCTGGCTCCGTCGCATCCTCTAGCCGCTCTGAGACACCCACTCAGCGACGTCGGCTGGCAATTCCGCGCAATCTAGGTAACACTGTCGTCATGCAGTTCCTTGCGGTGATTATCTGTTAGCGCGCTGACGATCAAGCAGCGCGCTAAACCTCCTGTTCGGAAACGGGAGGTTTTTTCATTGCTAGGACATCAAACCGACAGACTCGAGGGATACGAATGCCCGTCCAGCTAAGGCCCAAGCCGGCCGACTTCCATGTCTTCGACACCACGCTGCGCGACGGCTCACAGCAGGAGGGACTTAACCTCTCGGTGTCGGACAAGCTCGCAATTGCTGCGCTGCTGGATGAGCTGGGCGTGACCTTCATCGAGGGTGGCTGGCCAGGAGCAAATCCCGGTGACACCGCGTTCTTCTCAGCCATGGCCGGGGGCCAGCTTCGGCTGACCAATGCGCAGCTCGTCGCTTTTGGCTTCACCCGTCGGGTCGGTATGAAGGCCGCCGACGATCCGCTGACGGCCGCGGTGCGCGAGTCACGCGCTCCGGTTGCCTGCATCGTGGCCAAGAGCCATGACAGACACGTCGAGCAAGCCCTCAAGACGAGCCTGCGCGAAAACCTCGACATGATCACCGACACGGTCACCCACCTGCGCGCCGAGGGCATGACGGTGTTCGTCGACTGCGAGCACTTCTTCGACGGCTTCGGTAGGAATCGCTCGTACGCGATGGAAGCCGTCCGGACCGCTGCAGCGGCGGGAGCCGAGGTCGTCGTTCTTTGCGACACCAACGGGGGGATGTTGCCGACGTGGGTCGGCGACATCGTCGGCGAGGTGAGTGAGGTCGGGGTTCCGCTCGGAATCCACTGCCACAACGACACTGGATGTGCGGTGGCCAACACGTTGGCTGCCGTCGACGCCGGCGCGATGCACGTCCAGGGCACGATCAACGGCTACGGCGAGCGGACCGGCAACGCCGACCTGGTGTCGGTTATCGCCAATCTGGAACTGAAGTATGGCTGGCCGTTATTGCCGGCCGGTGCGTTGCGGGAAGCCACCCGACTCTCGCACGCGATCGCCGAGGTGACGAACGTTCCACCGAGCGCTCGTCAGCCTTACGTGGGACTGTCGTCCTTCGCTCACAAGGCGGGACTGCATGCCTCGGCGATCAAGGTTGATCCGAACCTCTACCAGCACATCGACCCGACCGAAGTCGGGAATGACATGCGGATGCTTGTTTCCGACATGGCTGGGCGGGCGAACATCCAGCTCAAGGGTGAGGAGCTGGGATTCGACCTGTCCGATCGGGACCTGGCGGCCAAGATCACCGATCAGGTCAAGGACGCCGAGGCGGCCGGCTACACCTACGAAGCGGCGGACGCGAGTTTCGAGCTCTTGCTCCGCCGGGAGCTGGATCAACTGCCCGAGTTCTTCTCGGTCCAGTCCTGGCGGGTGTTCACCCAAGGTCATCCGGCACCGTTCACGGCGTCCGGGGAGCAGGAGATCGACACCGAATGCACGGTGCGATTGACGGCCAAAGGGCAGAACCAGCGAGTGGTGGGGGAGGGCAACGGCCCCGTCAATGCCCTCGACCATGCGGTCCGCAACGCGCTCACGCCGGCCTACCCCGTCGTCGAGAAATTCGAGCTCATCGACTATCGGGTGCGGATTTTGGAGCAGGGCCACGGGACCGACGCGACCGTACGAGTGCTGATTCAGACCACCGACGGCCTGCGGGCATGGACGACGGTCGGCGTGGGTCAGAACATTGTGGAGGCGTCGTGGGAGGCCTTGTCCGACGCCTACCTCTACGGACTGATTCACGCGGACGACCCGGTGGTGCCGAAGCAAAGCGATCTACCGCCGCTCACACTCCCTGTCTGACCTAGCCCACACGGTCAAGAATCAGTGGTGGCCGTTCAGCGATTTGATGGGCGATTTCGTATCCGCGGGCGAGCGCATCCCGCACCCGCGGAAAGCGCTCCGGCGTGTCGGTGTGCAAGGTCATGATCGGCTGGCCGATCCGTACCACGTCGCCGAGCTTCGCGTGCAGCTCGACGCCCGCTCCGGCTTGCACCTCGTGATGTTTCTGAGCCCGGCCGGCGCCGAGCCGCCACGCGGCTTCCCCCACGGCGCGAGCGTCAAGCGAGGTAAGCACCCCATCCGCCTCAGCGCTGATCACCTCGGTCTCACGTGCCGAGGGCAGTGGAGCGTCCGGATCCCCGCCCTGGGCGCGAATCATGTCCCGCCACACGTCCATGGCCCGCCCAGAAGCAAGCACGTCGGCCGGATCATGATCATCGACGCCGGCGGCGGCCAACATCTCCCGAGCCAGGGCCAGGGTCAACTCGACGACGTCCGGCGGTCCGCCGCCGGCTAGCACCTCGACCGATTCACGTACCTCCAAAGCGTTCCCAACGGTCAGGCCGAGGGGAGTGGACATGTCGGTCAGCAGCGCCACCGTGTGCACACCTGCGTCAACACCTAGTTGGACCAGGGCCTGCGCCAGCTCGGCGGCCGGTTGTGGATCCTTCATGAACGCGCCGGAGCCCACTTTGACGTCCAGCACCAGCGCACCCGTGCCCTCGGCGATTTTCTTGCTCATGATCGAGGAGGCAATCAGCGGGATGGATTCTACGGTCCCGGTGACGTCGCGCAGCGCGTACAGCCTCCGGTCGGCGGGAGCCAACCCCAGACCTGCAGCGCAAATGACGGCACCCACGTCTTCCAGCTGGCGGGTCATCTGGGCCTGGCTCAGAAACGGCTGCCAGCCGGGGATGGACTCCAGCTTGTCCAATGTGCCGCCGGTGTGACCCAACCCGCGACCGGCCAGCTGGGGTACCGCGGCGCCGCATGCGGCGACCAGCGGAGTCAACGGCAGGGTGATCTTGTCACCGACGCCACCCGTGGAGTGCTTGTCGACGGTTGGGCGTGAGAGATGGCTACAGTTCAGACGCTCCCCGGAGGCGATCATGGCGTGGGTCCATCGGGACAGCTCTTCGCGGGTCAGGCCGCGGAAAAAGACAGCCATTGCCAGCGCGGACATCTGCTCTTCGGCGACCACCTCACGGGTGTAGGCATCGATGAGCCAGTCGATCTGGTCGCGCTCGAACGTCCCACCGTCGCGCTTGAGCCGAATCAGTTCCACGATCTCGTACGGTTCCGGACTCACCGAGCCACTATTGCGCGTCGATAGGCTGGCGCGCATGCGTATTGCACGGTTCGCGGCCGGCGGAGACCCTCAGTACGGCATCGTCGAACTGGCTGAGGACAACGGCAAGCACCCACAGACAGTGTCGGTGCTGACCGGCGACCCCATCGCCATGCCGGTTCAGCTCACTGGCGAGCGCTTCGAGTTGGATGCGGTCCGGCTCCTGGCTCCGGTCATCCCGCGCAGCAAGATCGTTGCCGTTGGTCGCAACTATGCGGCGCACGCTGCGGAGCTCGGTAATGAGGTGCCGCAGACGCCACTGACCTTCTTCAAGCCCAATACGTCCGTGATAGGTCCGGACGAATCCATCGTGTATCCGTCGGCGAGTCGGGAGCTGAGCTTCGAGGGTGAGCTGGCCATCGTCATCGGACGGATCTGCCGCGACGTGCCGACCGACCGGGTCTCCGATGTGATCTTCGGCTACACCGTCGCCAACGACGTCACCGCCCGCGATTTGCAGCGTACGGATGGCCAGTGGTCGCGCGCTAAGGGCTACGACACGTTCTGCCCGCTTGGTCCGTGGATCACAACTCACCAGAGCGTCGAGGAAGTCTCCGACCTGCGGATCCGGACGACCCTTGACGGCGAGCTGAAGCAGGACGGGCGTACCCGGGACATGGTGTTCGGCATTCCGGAGATCGTCGGCTACATCACCTCGTTCACCACGCTGCTGCCGGGCGACGTGATCTTGACCGGTACGCCCGAGGGTGTCAGCGAGATGGTTCCCGGGCAGGAAGTTCGCGTGGAGATCGATGGAATCGGAGTCCTCCGCAATTCGGTGGCCAGCAGCGCACCCGGTGACGGAGGAACCGCATGAGTGACGCGGAGCAGGGGACGAACGACGCCATGGTGCTGGGTGACCTGCGGCCTGACCAGGTGCGAGTCCGGTTTCCCCCCTCCCCGACCGGCAATCTGCATGTGGGCAATGTCCGCAGCGCGTTGTTCAACTGGGCGTTCGCCCGTCACTACGGCGGCACGTTCATCCTGCGAATCGAAGACACCGACGTCGGTCGAAATCTTCCCGAGTCCTACGCCGGACTGCTCGACGCTCTCACCTGGCTCGGGCTGGACTGGGACGAGGGTCCAATCAAGGGGGGGCCATTCGGTCCGTACATCCAGTCTGAGCGGACTGCACTCTACCGTGATGTGGTGGCCCGACTGTTGGCCGCGGGGCTGGCCTATCGCTGTTATTGCACCAGGGAAGAGATCGAAGCTCGGGAGGCCACCCGCCCGGCCGGGGCACCGTCAGGCTACGACGGGCACTGCCGTTACCTGGATCCTGAGCGGATTCGCCAACTGGAGGCCATGTCCGCACCATCGGCGATCCGGATGCTGGTACCGGACGTGCCGATCGACTTCGAGGATCTGGTCCGTGGACAGGTCAGCTTCGCTGCTGCCCACGTGCCCGATTACGTCCTCGTCCGAGCGAACGGTGAGCCGCTTTACACCCTGGTGAATCCGGTGGACGACGCGCTGATGGAGGTGACCCATGTGCTGCGCGGAGAGGATCTGCTGCCTTCGACGCCCCGTCAAATCGTGCTCTATGCCGCGCTGAAGCAACTTGGCATCGGCGGTGGCCGGACGCCCACCTTCGGCCATCTGCCGACTGTGCTGGGTGAGGGCAACCGGCGGCTTTCCAAGCGAGACAAGGGCTCCGGGCTGGCCGAGTATCGCGAGCAGGGCTATCTGCCCGAGGCTTTGCTCAACTACCTTGCGCTGCTCGGCTGGGCGATCGCGGAGGATCGTGACATCTTCACCATGGAGGAGATGGTCCCGGCCTTTGATATCGGGCGAGTCAACGCCAACCCGGCTCGGTTCGATCCCAAGAAATGTGAGGCGATCAACGCCGCGCACATCCGGCGGCTACCCATCGACGAGCTCAGTGAGCGGCTGGTTCCGTTCCTGGTCGGCGCCGGACTGGTCGGCGACCCGCCGCTACCGGAGGAGCGTTCACGACTTGTTGCCGCCACGCCGTTGATCCAGGAGCGGATCGCGACCTTGTCAGAGGCGGTCGAGCTGCTCCGATTCCTTTTCACCGCTGACGACGCCATCACGATTGAGCCGGACGCCGGCCTCTCCGTTGACTCCGCGCCTGCCATCAATGCGGCCATCCGAGCCCTGGCCGACCTGGAGCCCTATAGCGCCACGACGATCGAGGCCGCCCTACGCGGCGCGCTGGTGTCGGAGTTGGGACTGAAGCCCAGGCTGGCGTTCGGTCCAGTTCGGGCGGCAATTACCGGTCGGCGCATCTCACCACCGCTGTTTGAGTCGTTGGAGCTGCTTGGCCGGGACTCGGCCGTGGCGCGGCTCAGCGCTGCGCAGGAGATCCTGGCCAGCGAAGGCGCGCATGCCTAGAGCGACGAAGAAGCCGAGCCAGCGGACCGGATCGAGGGCGTCAGCAACTCAGCGGTCTGGCAATCCTGCTGTTCGTGCTGGTTCATCTCCGCAACAGCTACCGCCGGCTCTGGTCGAATCGACCGCACCCAGCCGGCGGCAACAGCTGGCTCGAGTTTTCGGACCCCGTACGGAAGATGTCCCGGGTCTCCTGCCGCCCGATGGAGCGGTGTATCCGCAGCTGTTGCGAACGTCAGAATTCGTATGGTGGCGGTCGGCGCTCGGCGTTCTTTTCGGCCTCTCGATGTTCCTGCTGATCACCAGCCTGCTGAGCAGGGTGGTGACGCTGGTCGCCTGGACCATCACCACACCAGGTGTGCGGTACGGGCAGTACTACACCCAGGCCTACGCCTTCGAACGGCCCAGCGGAATGCTGGCCGCCAACCTCGGGATCGCGATGTTGATCCCTATCTGCTGGTTGTTGATGACCATGGTGCATTCGGTCGCGCCACGCTGGTTGTCCTCGGTGGAACCGGGCGTGCGCTGGCGCTATCTGCTGATCTGCCTCGGCATCGCCGTGGTCGCGCTGAACGGCGTTCTGCTGATCTCGTCCGCGGTCACCGAGCCACTCGACTTCGGTGTCCAAGCCGGTTTCTGGGGTTTCCTCGTAGTGATCATCCTGACCTCGCCCCTGCAGGCCGCCGCAGAGGAGCTGTTCTTTCGCGGCTACCTGATGCAAGCGTTGGGTAGCCTCGTCCGGCAGCCCTGGTTCGGGGTGATCGTCTCGTCGTTGGTCTTCGCCTTCTTCCACGGGACGCAGAACCCGGCCCTGTTCGCCGACCGGCTGGCGTTTGGACTGCTCGCCGCCATCCTGGTGTGGCGCACCGGCGGCCTCGAGGCGGGCATCGCGGCCCACGTGATCAACAACGTCTTCGCCTACCTGATCGCGGGGCTCACCACATCGATCGCCGCTCTCCGCGCTGTTCGGGAGATCGACTGGCTGGACGCTGCGTTCGACGTGGGTGGGTTCGCTGTGTTCGCCATGCTCGCCTACCTGGTGGCGCGCCGGATGAAGCTGCGCACGGCGGTCGATCTGTCGATCGTCCGGCCTGCGCCGGCCCGCTAAGGTGGTTTGGGCGCCGAGTCGCTCTACAGTAAAGTCGTTCCCCGTGCCCCGGCGCGGGCACGCGTCGTCGCGGCAGCGCGAGCGATGGGGTATGGGGTAATTGGCAGCCCGGCTGATTCTGGTTCA
>DASQUD010000155.1:0-21875 GCA_035641455.1 Propionibacteriaceae bacterium
GGCTCTTGCGGCAGCGCGGTGCGACGCGGCCGCGTCGGCTGGGGCACGGGAAGTTGATATTGATAGCTCATCGCGATTCAAGTGTGCCATCCCGATTTGGCCGAACCTGTGATCGCGCTCGGCCGGCCGCCGGCGGCATCCCCCGCCCGCCCCTGAGCCCCGTCGGCCTTCGTTGAGCCTGTTAGATCGGGCTAAGGTGCTTTCGTCGGGCTCACAGTCGACGGATGGGCGGGAGGTCTCGCGGCATTCGGGCAACCGCCGAGAGCCGACGGCAGCTGGCCAGGCTCAGGGCGCGTCAATGCTCAACGGGTTCATTGGGTCCTGGCCTGGGATTTCTGCTCCCGCGGCGAGGCTCAGCGGCGCTCGTGAAGCTGTTCCGCCGGCGTCTCGACGTAGTGACTCGGGCGTACCGTTTCGGCAGGAGCCGCGGACGGCGTAGCCGGCAACGAGGGGGGCTGGCCGCTCGGCTCATCGGCGATGGCCACGTGCCGGCGGGTGCTGATCGTTACGGCGATGATGATCACGGCCAGGGCGATCCCCGCGATGAGGAAGCGGAGCGCGGACGGGGTCGTCGATAGCGGGGACATCGCCACCACGGCTGGTGCGATCAGTAGCGCGACGAGGTTCATGACCTTGATCAACGGGTTGATGGCCGGGCCAGCGGTGTCCTTGAACGGGTCACCGACAGTGTCACCGATTACGGTCGCCGCATGGGCGTCCGAGCCCTTCCCCCCGTGGTGGCCGTCCTCGACCAGCTTCTTGGCGTTGTCCCACGCGCCACCGGAGTTGGCCAGGAAGACCGCCATCAGTGTGCCGGCGGCGATCGCCCCGGCAAGGTAGCCGGCCAGGGCCGACGATCCCAATCCGAAGCCGACGGCGATCGGAGCGCTCAGGGCGAGCAGGCCGGGCGTGGCTAGCTCGCGCAATGAGTCCTTGGTGCAGATGTCGACGACCTTGCCGTACTCCGGCTTGCCCGTGCCCTCCATGATCCCGGGGATCTCGCGGAACTGCCGCCGCACCTCGAACACGACCGCGCCCGCCGCCCGACCGACGGCGCTGATGGCCAGCCCTGAGAAGAGGAACACGACGGCCGCGCCGAGGATCAACCCCACCAGCGTCAGTGGCGCGAAGACCACGGCCTGCTCGACGAACCTGGCGTAGTTCTCGGCCAGCACGCCGCGGATCGCGTCGGTGTAGGAACCGAACAGGGCGGTCGCCGCCAGCACAGCGGTCGCGATTGCGATGCCCTTGGTGATCGCCTTGGTGGTGTTGCCGACGGCGTCCAGCTCGGTGAGGATCTGGGTGCCATCACCGTGGACGTCGCCGGACATCTCGGCGATGCCCTGGGCGTTGTCCGATACCGGGCCGAAGGTGTCCATGGCCACGATGACGCCGACGGTGGTCAGCAGGCCACAGCCAGCGAGGGCGATGCAGAACAGCGCAATGACTCCGGAGCCGCCGAGCAGGAACGCGCCGAGCACCGCGGCCGCGATAACCACTGCGGTGTACACGGCGGACTCCAGCCCGACAGAGATGCCCGATAGCACGACCGTGGCCGCCCCGGTGAGCGAGGTCTTGCCGACGTCGCGTACCGGGCGGTCCTCCGTGCCGGTGTAAAAGCCGGTCAGCGACAAGATGATCACGGCGAGCACGATGCCGATGATCACCGAACCGATGGCCACTATTCGCGGGTCCTTGATCAGCCCAGGTGTCAGGCCCTCGACGCCGAGCGCGTCGAAATCGCCCGGCAGGAAGGCGAAAGCGGCAATGGCGCAGAGCACGGCTGAAATCGCCGCAGAAAGATAGAAGGAGCGATTGATGGTCTTCAGACCGTTCTCGCGTGCGCGAGGTTTCGTGAGGTAGACGCCGATGATCGCAGTCACCACACCGATGGCAGGGACGATCAGCGGAAAGACCAATCCGTACGAGCCGAAGGCTGCCATCCCCAAGATCAGGGAGGCGACCAAGGTGACGGCATACGACTCGAAGAGGTCGGCCGCCATGCCGGCGCAGTCACCGACGTTGTCCCCCACGTTGTCAGCGATTGTGGCTGCATTCCGCGGATCGTCCTCCGGGATGTTCTGCTCGACCTTGCCGACCAGGTCGGCGCCGACGTCAGCCGCCTTGGTGAAGATGCCGCCGCCTACGCGCATGAACATCGCGAGCATGGCCGCGCCGAAGCCGAAGCCCTCCAGGATGGTGGGAGCATCGCCCTGGAAGATCAACACCACGATGGAGGCACCCAGCAGACCAAGCCCCACCGTGGCCATACCGACGTGCGCTCCGGTGCGGAAGGCGATTCTCATGGCCGCGTCTCGGCTATTGCTGCGAGCCGCCGAGGCCACCCGTACGTTGGCGCGCACCGCCAGCCACATGCCCATGTAGCCGATAAGGGCCGAGAACGTGGCACCGGCGAGGAAGGCGATCGAGCGCGCAATCTTCAGCGTCCAGGTACCGGTGTCGCTGTCGTGGTGAATCGGCAGCAGGAGCAGGAGGAGGAAGGCAGCGACAGCGAAGACGCTCAGTGTGCGAAACTGCCGGCCGAGATAGGCCGACGCGCCCTCCTGGACACCCTGGGCGATGGTACGCATGTTCGTCGTACCGTCGTTCGCGGCCAGAACCTCGCGTCGGAAGACCATGGCCATCACCAGTGCCACCACCGCAATGGCAGCCACCACGGCAACGAAGGTCAAATTCGTCCCGTTCAGGGTGACTTCCAACGGAGCTGGAAGTACCGACATACGACGTCCTTTCGAACAGGTGCACTACGTAGCCTGCGTCTGACCGGCGAAGTCTAATCACAGGAAGCACGGCGAGCGCGCACGGGCGTCAGCACGGGACAGCGGTCCCCCGGCCTTTCAACGGCGGTGTCACGCTTGATTCCGTGCTAGCCGAATCCCTCACAGGTTGGGCGAATCTGACCGATTCCCCCCAGGTTCGGCATGTTCACCTTATCCCAGCGAAGCCGGGGATGACGGCCGCGTGGCCGGCCTGGTTGCCGAACGGGGTGAACAAGTCATTGGAGAGCGCCGGCATCGCGGCACCGTGGGCGCACCAAGTGGCGGCCGCCGAGGCGGCGTACGCAGGCCATCATGTCGCCCTGGCCACCGGCACGGCCTCGGGGAAGTCGCTGGGCTATCTGCTGCCCGTTCTCGCTGCCACCGCGTCCGGCTCGGCGGGCGAAGAGAGCTGGAAATGGAACAGGCGCCCGCACTCAGCCCTGTATCTGGCACCAACCAAGGCGCTGGCGCACGACCAGCTCCGCGCCTCGGCCGAGCTCGGCCCGCCGGGTTGGTCCATAGCGACACTTGACGGAGATTCCACCCAGGATGAGCGGGACTGGGCACGGGACTACGCCTCGTACGTTTTGACCAACCCCGACATGCTGCACCTCTCCGTGCTGCCGAACCACCAACGCTGGGCGGCGTTCCTGCGAACGCTGCGGTTCGTCGTGGTCGATGAGGCGCACCGCTATCGCGGGTTGTTCGGAGCGCAAGTGGCGGCCGTACTGCGGCGGCTTCGCCGATTGGCCGCACACTACGGCGCCCAACCAACATTTCTGGTCGCCTCGGCAACGGTTGGCGACCCGCGTGCCACGGCGGCCCGGCTCATCGGCGTGGAACCACACGAGGTGGTGCTGGTCGAGCAGGACCGGTCTGCGCGAGGAGCGGTCGAAATCATCTTGTGGCAGCCCGAGGACCGCCTTGAGGATGAAGCCGCGGCCCTGCTGGCTTCGGCGGTTGCGGCCGGTTCCCAGACCATGGCCTTCGTCACCTCGCGGCGTTCCGCGGAGGTCGTCGCACTGCGGGCACAGCAACAGCTCGGCCCGGATGCTCCGCGGACGATCAGCGCCTACCGAGCCGGCTATCTCGCCGATGACCGGCGGGGGCTGGAACGTGCACTGCAAATGGGATCCCTGGACGGCGTCGCCGCGACCAACGCCCTCGAACTCGGGATTGACATCGCTGGAGTGGACGCTGTGATCATCACCGGTTTCCCGGGCACGCGGGCGGCCTTCTGGCAGCAGGCCGGCCGGGCCGGGCGGAAAGGGCGCGCTGCCCGGGTCGTCCTCATCGGGCGAAAGCATCCGATCGACGCCTACCTCTTCGAGCACCCGGCGGAGCTTTTCGATCGTGACGTGGAGAGCGCGGTGCTCCACTCGGACAACCCGTACGTGCTGGGTCCCCAGCTGGCAGCCGCCGCTCAGGAGCTGCCGCTGACTGATGGCGACGCGCGTTACTTCGGTCCCGTGATGCCGTCGGTGCTGGCGCAACTCGAACGCACGCAGACACTGCGCCACCGGCCGGGGGGATGGTTCTGGACGCGCGCTGAGCGCGCGGTCGACCGGATCGACCTCCGCGCGGTGGGCGGCGACGCGGTGGACATCGTCGAAATCGACACCGGACGTGTCCTCGGGCACGTCGATGCGGTCTCTGCTGATTCGACCGTCCATCCCGGTGCCGTGTATCTGCACCGCGGCGACACCTACCTGTGTGAGGAGCTCAACCACGATGAGGGTGAGGCTCTGGTCCGCGCGGGGCGGCCCGGATACCTGACCCAAGCGCGCGTCAGCACCTCAGTGTCGATAACCCGGCCGGCGGAAGTGCGTGTGGTCGGACGCGGGAAGGCCGGCTATGGCGAGGTGGAGGTTGCGTCGCAGGTGACCAGTTATCTGCGACGCGACGAGCTCTCCGGCACTGTCTGGGACGAAACACCGCTGGAACTGCCCCGTCGGGTGCGCAGGACGACAGCGACATGGCTTTCCATCCCGTCGGCTCTTGTCGAGGAGGAGGTGAGTGCGGGACAGCTGGCCGGAGGAGCGCATGCGGCGGAGCATGCCATGGTCGGGTTGCTACCCATGTTCGCGCCTTGCGATCGCTGGGAGGTGGGTGGCTGGTCAGACGTCGGAACCAGCGAAGCGGGCAGCGTCTCGGTCTTCCTGCACGACCACCAGATCGGCGGGGCCGGCTTCGCCGAACGCGGCTACCGACGCGCAGAGGAATGGCTTCACAGCGCACTTGAACGGGTCGAATCCTGCTCCTGCGAATTCGGCTGCCCAGCCTGCGTCGTTTCCGCCGACTGCGGCCGCGTTAACCAGTCGCTGGACAAGGCAACCGCCGCTGTGCTGCTCCGCTTGCTGGTCAATCCGTAATTGGGTGCGGTCTGCGCGACATTGATCGGGCAAGGCGTGGTCATTACCCTGACGATGTGATGGCAGGCGGACAAAGCAGCGGCCGATGACCATCCCGCAACGCAAAACCCGCCAGCGTGCCGCAGTGGAAGAGATGCTCGGTCGGACAGACCAGTTCCGCACTGCGAGCCAGATCCACGACGACCTCCGCCACGCCGGCGCCGGAATCGGCCTCACCACCGTCTATCGAACACTCCAGTTGATGGCCGGGGCCGACCAACTGGACTCGATCCGGACCGACGACGGCGAGACGGCGTACCGGCGATGCTCCACCGGTCATCATCACCATCTCGTGTGCCGAAGCTGCGGCCGTACGGTCGAGGTCGAGGGACCAGCTATGGAGACCTGGACCACCCAGATCGCCGCAGATCACGGTTTCCGGGATGTTCAGCACAATCTCGAAATCTTCGGCTTGTGTAGCGACTGCGCGGACGCTGAAGCTCGCCAGGCGACTGAGCGCAGAGCGAGATGAGCTTCTTCGAGCTCTTCCAGCCGGAACTGAAGTATCTCCGGGAGGAGAAGGAAAGGCAGAAGATGCTGATCGCTAAGCCATCCCACGGCGGCGGAGCGCCGCTCGGCATTGATCTTGACGCGGGTACGGCCAAGATCAAGATCATGCTCAGGACAGATTCAGCGGCGTCCGGCGTTGGCCACCCCGTTGATCTTGGCCGACAGCACAAGAAGGCTCAGCCGGACGGTCTTGCGGACGATCCAGACCCTGATCACTCATCGGGGACCGGCGTGGGCGGACCCGGTGATCTTGCCGGGCAGTCCGGGAACGTTCAATCGGACGCTACGGACGACCTTGATGCTGATCACGAAATTGACCGCATCACCGACCCGGTCACACGTGAGCAGTGACGTCCCGTTAGCGCGTGCCACCCGCTTGGCCGCCGCGCAGCCGTCTTCGCCCGCCTGAACCGCGACCGCGCCACTGAGCGCGGCGAGATCTGCTGCGCCTCTGGCGTGATGGACGGCCGCCAGGTAAGTCGCCATGCACATGACTCCGAGGCCGAAGAGCGACAGCGTGCCGATGACTCCGATCATGAGCATGGACCCGCTACCCCGCTGATCTAAGACCTGCGCAAAATCACGGGCCGTCGACCCGATCTGCGGGTGGACGCACGCCTCGGCTGACCGCCTCACGAGTATTCCGGTTCTGGGACAACCACGGCCCTGGCCCGGAGCGAGACGGTGTCGGGCCCAGATGCGGGAGGCGACGTCGGCCGAAGGGCGTCGAAAGTGAACGGATCCACCGCAAGGCCGACCTCAACCGTGACGAGTTGCGTGGTCCGCCTCACCTCGAAGGTGGCTCGGCTCGGCGCTCGGGCCTTCGCCGCCGCCACCGCGGCCATATCGCCGCGGGCCGTCTGTCGAGCCACCTCGGCAGCGCTGTCAATGCAGCGCAGCTGAAGAGTGATCAAGAAGATCCCCCAGCTGAGCGCGGTCAACAGTGCTCCGGCGGCGAGAGTGGAGACGGCCAACTCGGCCGTCACCATCCCCCGGTCGCTGCTCCTTGGTTGCCTTCGCGGCCAGCACATGATCAACCACTCGCCTGTCGCGACGACAGATCAGAACTTGTCGGCCACGGCACCGATGAAATGCAAGACCACCTTGAGAAGGGCTGTCTCCACCGCGCCGCTCGTCAGTACCGCAATGAGAACCCCCGCCAGCCCTGCAGCGGCGATAATCCCCACCGCCCACTCGGCAGTCACCATGCCGCGCTGATTGCGGCTGGGATCGACCGCAGTGACCGGCCGGCAAACCTCGCGCTTGTCGACCGCAGCCTGCTCCACCGCGGCGCCGGTCTCGACGATCGGGACGACGTCGCCGTCCGTCTTGATCACCAACTGTGACATCTCTGCCTCCTGTGTATCTGGCGCCGAACTGGTGCCGCATCCGCGATGGATACGCCGTTACCTTGCTGATCTCGGACGAATTTGTGCGGGCCGGGTGAAATCTGTTGACGACGGTCGGACTCCGTCTCGACTGTGGAAAACTGCCGTCGAGGCATAGCAAACCGCGGAGAGGCGACATGGCGCGCAGATCTGGAAGGCTGACCAACCTGGGCAAGGGCGACGAAGCATCGCTTCGTCCGGGCTGGTGGGACCGTGCGCTCGGGGACGACAGCAGGGCGGCGGAAACGGCCCCGTCGATGAGCACGCTGGTTTGCGGACACCGTGGCGACTGCCTGTATACGCCGGAGCAAACCATGCCGGCCTTTGTGGAAGCTGTACGTGCGGGTGCTGACGCCATTGAACTGGATGTGCAATGGACCAAGGACCAGCGCATGGTCCTGATTCACGACTGGACGGTCGACCGTACGACCTCCTCAACCGGAACCGTCACGGAAATGACCTATGCCGAGATCCGGGCATGCGACGCCGGCTCATGGTTCGGACCGCAATTCCGGGGTGTGCAAGTGCCGGCGTTCGAGGAGGTGCTCGCCTTCGCGGCCAAGCATCCGCGTCTGTTGATCAACGTCGAAATCAAGAATCCGCAGGTGACGGAGGCCCAAGCACGTGCGTGCCTGAACGCGCTCATCGCAGCAGGCGTGGCTAACCGCACCATCGCCTCTTCGTTCGATCCGCCAGCCCTTGCGGCTTTCCGGTCGGTCGATCCGCAGGGGGAGATTCCGTCAGGCCTGATCTCCCACGGCGAGCCGCACACCTTAGAGCAGATCCAAGCGTCAGGCGGCACCTACTACATGCCGCGGTGGTGGAAGCTGACGAAACAGAGAGTGGTGGAGCTCAGAGCGGCAGGGATCAAGATCTGGCTCTGGCCCGCCGTCACCGAAGAAGACTTCGAGAGCACCTACGCTCTGCAACCAGATGCGATCGTCGTGGACTCAGTGTCTGATTATCGACGCTGGCTCGCCGCCCGCAAACCACCGTCGGAGCACCAGATCCAAGATCGGGAGCGGCGCATCTAGCGGCGTGCCGGCCCAGTCAGGAAAGAGCAGAGGAGATGGCTGACACGACGGCCGGCACGATGCCGATCAACAAGAACGCAGGCAGAAAGCACATCATCAGCGGCAGAACGCTGCGCACGCCGACCGCGCGGGCCGCAACCTGTAGCGCCGCGTGACGGCGTTGGCGCGCCGCTCGGGCATGGTGGTTCAGGGTCTCCACCAGCATTGTTCCCCACTGCGCCGAGCGAGCAAGATCAACCGCTGCCGAACCGAGCTCGGGATGCCGCCGCAGCGTCCGCCACGCGTCCAGTTCAGATACGCCCAGATCAATCAGTCTCAGCACAGTGCTCAGGTCCTCGCGAACCGGACCGGTATGGACGCTGACGACCGCCGCCGTCGCCGCTCGCAACGGTAGGCCGGCGGCCAGACAGGAGGCCAACAGCTCAAGTGCCTGCGGAACGTCCATCAGCAGTTGACGACGTCGGCGACGACTTTTCGCCGGCTCAACCCAGCCCAGCGCGATGATGACGACGAACGTCAACAGCAACAGACACATGAGTGCGACCAGCGCAAAATCGGCAGCCGCCCGGACTACCCCCAGCCCCACAGCTGCCATGGCCATCGATCCGGCCAGGAGCCTGCGGTTCAGCGGTAACGCGTCAGGCCGTCCCGCAAGCACTCTGGCGACCCGGTGCCATGCTCGCCGCTCGCGCACTCCCTCCTCCCCCGGCACAGCAGCCCGCAGTCGACCGGCTGGCGAAGCAACGGCGAGCGCCGCAGCAAGTCCTGCCAGACTCGCCGCGACAGCGGCCAGTACCAACGGGCTCACCTCGGACCCCACCCCGTTTCCGTGGCGCGCTGAGCGCGAGTGACGAGCCGCACGCCGACGGCCGCTGTCGAAGCCGACCCGCTCACCGGGAACCACCCAACCGCGGCACGGTGGGCCAGCGCCTCGACCCACAGCACGCCGACCGCCGCCAGCAACGCTCCACCGACGAGGCAACCCCAACCCACAGGGCCGCCAAGTAAGAAACCAACGGGATCGCCACCGAGCGCGTAACCCAAGGCCAGGCCAACCACCGGCAGCACGGCCATGATCTTGCCCGTAGCCCGGGGGCCAGCAAGTTCGCCGGCCACTACGGTGCGGACGGCCTCCTCGCTTGCCATGCCATCGGCGACGCGTTCGAGGGTCGCCGCCATTGGCGCCCCAGTTTGGGTCGAGATCGCCCACGCGCGGGCAAGATCCGCCAACCCGCCGCAGCCGCGCCGCAGTGATTGTGCTTGCCAGACGGCCACCACGTCTCCGCCGAGTCGTTGAGCAGAAGCAGCTTGCGCCAGCAGCGGGCAGTCCTCCGCTGCCGCGATCAAGGCTTCGGCTGGTGTCCGGCCAACCCGCACTTGTGAGGCAAGGGTGGCGCAGGCGTCTACCGCCGATGTTCGGGCCCTCAGCGCAGCCCGCAGCCCAGCATGTGAGAACGCCAGACGGATCGCCGTAGCCATGCTGATGGCGATCCCGAGAGCGACCGCCGCTCCAGCGCCACCGGCCAGCCATGCGGCCGTCGCTATACCGAGTACCGCGATCAGCGGGAGCCCCACGAGCCACCAGCGAACTCGGCGCCTCTCCCTCGTTTCATCGGGCGAGGTCGAGAGCCGAGCAGATAACCAGGCCGTCGGGGCCCGGGGCAAGAACGCCCAGGCCGCCAGGACAGCGCAGATCAGCGACAAAATGATCATCGATCCAGCAACCACTCCAGTCGCCGCCGACCCGGGCCCAGCACGGTGCCCGCCTCCAAATCGAATTGGACCGCCTGCTCAGCTTCCACCAACCCGCCTGGTCCTCTTTGGAGCACACACATCTCGTTGACCCACCGCCGACCGTCCTTCCGGGTGATGTGAACCACGGCGTCGAGGGCCGCTGCCAATTGTGCGTGCAGCACCTCGCGGCTCAGTCCGCCGAGCGCGCCGAGTGCCTCCAAACGAGCTGGCACGTCGCGCGCAGAGTTGGCGTGCACCGTTCCGCACCCGCCTTCATGACCGGTGTTCAGCGCCATCAGCAGGTCACTGATCTCTGCACCGCGAACCTCGCCGATCACGACCCGGTCCGGCCGCATCCTCAGCGACTGGCGAACCAGGTCGGTCATTGTGATGGCGCCAACCAGTTCCGCATTCGGCGGCCTGGCTTCAAGGCGGATCGCGTGTGGATGATCGGGAGCCAGCTCCCGAGAGTCCTCCACGATCAGCAGGCGTTCGGACCGAGGAACAAGCGCGAGCAGGGCAGCGAGCAACGTTGTCTTGCCGGATCCCGTACCACCGCTGATAAGGAAGGCGAGCTTGGCGTCGACCATCCTGCGTAACAGCGCAGCGGCATCCATCGAGATCATGCCGCTGGCAATCATTTCCGTGAGCGAGAACGCCCGCCTCGCTGGCACACGTAATGACAAACACGTGCCCGGGGCCGCAATGGTTGACAGCATCGCATGCACCCGAGTCCCGTCGGGCAGGCGCGCGTCCACATACGGCGAGGCGTCGTCGAGGCGCCTACCGACCATGGCAGCGAGCCTTTGGGCAAGCCGTCGCACCCCGTCATCGTCCCGAAACCGGACGCTGGTCAGCTCGAGGCCGTACCCTCGATCCACGTAGACCTGATCAGGGCCGTTGACCAGCACGTCGGTTACCCCCGGCTGCCGGAGCAACGGCTCCAGCGGCCCCGCCCCAACGCTGTTCCGGCGGAGGGATTCGACCGTATCGATTAGCGCCTCGTCGGTGACGATCATGCCTTCAGCACGCATGGCGGTGGCCACGTCAGCTGGCTGGGGCGACCGGTTGAGGCTTGCCAACCGGCTGCGCAGCGGCTCCAGAGCGTCGATCATGCAGCCGCCCGGCTGGAAATCAAGTGTTCGAGGATCGTTCGGCACCGCCGCGCCAGCGGGCTACGCGGCGAACGTGCCGGCGGGTCACCGCGCTCAGCGCCGAGCCGGAGTGCGGGTTCATCTCCGATCATGCCGAGCAGGGGCATCCCGAGTCCCTCCGCAACCGCGTCCGGGCCAATTCGGGACGCCCGTGACTCGCGTACCAGGACGACGGGAGTGAGGCCCGCGCGCACCAGATCGCTACCGACACGACGGCTCGCGGCAACGCCCCTCACAGTCGCTGGCACGAGAAGCACCACGTCGTCGGCTCGTACGAGAACTTCGTGACATACCTCATCCAAAGCGCGCGGCAGGTCGGCGACCACCACGTCATGGCTGCGCTCGACCGAGGACAGCACGCATTCCATCGACGCTTGACCCGGCTCACTAGGAGCTGTGGCACTGAGCGTGGCCGCGCTACGCGCCATGGACAACACGTCCACCCCGTCGATCTGAGGCAATTGGCCGGTGAGGTCACCCAACTCACCGGAGGCCGAAGCCAGTCGCGGCCAGCGCCAGCCGTCGATGCGTTCCGCGCCGACGAGCAAGTCAATTCCGCCGCCCAGCGGATCGCAATCCAGCAACAAGGTCCGCCGGCCGATCCGGGCGCCGACGATGGCGAGGCCCGCCGCGACCGTTGAGCAGCCGACGCCACCGGTCCCGCCGACCAATGCGATTAGTCTGCCCGGCTTCCTCGACCGGCCAGCGGCCGCTGCCATGGCGGTGGCGAACCACGTCGCAGCCTCGGGCAACATCACGACCGCGGCCCCCAGCTGAACCGACCATCGGGAGAGCTCGTCGCCCGCCTCCGCGGCACCGATCAGATACACCTCGGTCCGACGCGGAAGGAGTAGAGCGGCCACGCGGGCCGCCGAGTCAGCGCCCACAACCACCATCGACGCGGCCGACCACTCCGCGCGGAGCGACGAGCTGTCGGCAAGCACGTGAGGTTCAACCTGGGCGACGGCGGCAACGGCCAGCACATGATCAAGCAAATCGGCATCGGTAGTCAGAACCACGGGCGATGCCGTGTTGGGCCAGTGAGCCTCCATGCTCAATACACTGCGGATCCGCGCTCAGATGAGTCGGCATGGACGAAATCTGTGGATAATGCCGCTCCGAGGGCGTCCCCGGCTGTGGATAAAAGCGCTACCGCCCTTTCGGACGCCTTCAGGTCAAAAGCACCTTCGCATGTGAGTCGGCTCCCGACGACAGCCCGGTGCGACGCGCCGACGACACGCCGAAGGCCCCTTTCATCGCCCCAAATCCCTCGCCAGTAACCCTTTTCAAGCTGGCGGATTGGGGGTAAGAATGCTGGCAGGAACGACCGGACGACGTATTCGTACTACGCGACAGACGGTGCCGGAGATCACTCCCGCACGTCCGCGCAGTTTGTGCGTCGCTCCGGGTCACCCTGCACGACCATCAAGCACCCACGCGGCGATCACCCATCCACGACGGGTAGTTGCGTCCCAGGCTTGACCTGGGCCAACACGTTGAAGAAAGCACGCATGGTCACTTGAGCGGGACGTGCTAGGCACGGCGCCCGTCATGCGCTTAGGCATCCGGGCGCCGCGTCATGTCTCGTGGAAGTGCGGGCCACAAGCTGTGGCCTTGTGCGGAAAGACGCACCCCTAACCCGCCCAGCAGCGCCCCATCCGCGGCCTTGTGCGGAAAGACGCACCCCCAAGACTCAGCCGGCGACGGCTAGGATCCCGCAGCAGCCGCGGTCCCAGCGGCAGCCGCGCCGCGAGCCAGCGCCGACGCGCAGTGCTGGAGCCACGCTCGTACCCCGGGAGCTCCCTCGTCGCGGTACTGCCGCAGCGCCTCGGCATAGCGATCCGGATCAGCTCGATGGCCCACCTCGCAGCTGATCACACCGTACGGATCCACGCCGGCCGAGATGAGCACCATGTGCTCGACGGCCCGGGCCACCACGCCGTCCCCGGACCCGAAGGGCGAGACCACAGCAATCTCGGCGTGCGCTACGGCGCCAAGGACCACGCCGGATGCTTCAGTGCGCATTGTCAGCACGCTGGCCAGATCTGCCATTCGATCAGCCACCGCCGGATCACCGCGCAGCCGGCCGAGCAGATCATCGGCCACCACCCCGCGAGCCAGAAGCACATGCGCTCGGGCCAGCACCTGTCCGGGTGCCACGCGGACCAGCCCAGCTAAGTCCATCAGCTCGGCATAGAGCCGGACAGTACCTGGCAACCAGCGCTCAACATCGCCCGTCAGCTCAGCTGAGGCCGACGCGGCCGCCAGCAACGCGCGGGCAGATTCGTCGTGGGTGACCCTCCGATGTCCCCGATCCCGCAGCACCACGTCGACCGCCGCGAGCGCCGACGCCACCGCGGACGGCACGCCCTCCAGGCGCTCAAGATCGGCCACCGGGTCAGGCACCGCATAAAGTCTGCACTATGAGCAGCACCCCCCGACGGCCCTATCCGGAGGCGGTGCCGGGCTGGATGGTTGGCGATCAGCGCGCCCGGGTGCTCGATGTCGGCTGCGGGAACGGCGCGTTCGCGGAGATGCTGCACGAACGGGGACATGAGGTCTTCGCCATCGATCGCCACCTCGACGCGGTCGCTGTCCTTCCCGAACGGCTCGGCACGCGCTTGCACGTCGTCGGCCAAGTGGAGTCGTTGCCCTATCTTTCCTGTCACTTCGACGTGGTCACGGCATCCCAATCGCTGCACCGCTTCGCACCCGGCCTCGCACTCACTGAGATAGCCCGAGTCCTCAAGCCCGGCGGCCGCCTCGCGGTGGCGTACAACACTCGTGACGACACGGTGCCTTGGGTCCGGCGGCTGATCGGGCTGATGCAGCAGGCCGATCCCGAGGCCATGAAAGGTGACTACGGGGTCGACTCGGTTGACGCGGTGGCCGAGAGTCCTTACTTCGTCGACCTCGAGCGGCGGAACTTCCGCAACTGGGTGCCGATCACCCGGGAGGGCCTGTTGGTGATGGTCGAACGCCGACCAAGCACCGCTCGACTCGACCCGGATGTCCGCGACCAGCTGCTGGCCGACGTGGGCGCTCTCTATGACTCCTCGGCGCGCGCTCCTGAGCCTCTCCTGCTGCCATACCAAGCCTCCTGCTGGCGAGCGACAGTGGACCATTCCAGCCTGGCCCTCGAGGCCGATCAGGACGCACTCCACATCCGTCTCTAGACACCGGCCGCACTTCCCGCCCACACCGGTGCGGGTTATCGTCAGTTCACCGACGATGACCGGAGGTTCCCATGGCTGACCGCACAACCCCTGCCTATGAGTCGGGAGAAGCCGACCGACTTCCGGCGCGCGATCACGAGCTCTACAACCGAATCGCGCAGGAGAGCGACTTCATCGAGCTGCGCCGCCGTTACCTCAGCTTCGCTGTCCCGGCCACGATCGCGTTCATGGTCTGGTACGTGACATACGTCATCTGCAACAACTGGGCGCGCGACTTCATGAACACCAAGGTCATCGGCCACATCAATGTCGCGCTTGTCTTCGGGCTGCTGCAATTCGCCTCGACCTTCGCGATCGCCTACCTCTACGCCCGCCACGCCAACAAGTCGCTGGATCCGCTGGCGACCAAACTTCGCGACGAGTTCGAGCAGGAGGCCGGTCGATGAACGCCGCCCTGCTGGTCCCGCTCGCCACTGGCAATCGAGCCCTGACCATCGGCTTGTTCCTTGCCGTCGTGGCGCTCACGCTCTACATCACGTTCTGGGCGTCGCGCCAGAACAAGACGGCCGCCGACTACTACGCCGGCGGCCGCTCGTTCAGCGGCTTCCAGAACGGGCTGGCGATCAGCGGTGACTACATGTCCGCCGCGTCATTCCTCGGCATCTCCGGCGCCATCGCCTTGTACGGCTACGACGGCTTCCTCTACTCCATTGGCTTCCTGGTGGCGTGGCTGGTCGCCCTGCTCCTGGTCGCCGAACTGCTGCGCAACTCGGGCCGATACACCATGGCCGATCAGCTGGCGTACCGGATGCGCCAAACACCGGTCCGGACTGCTGCCGCCACCTCCACCATCGTGGTGTCGATCTTCTACTTGCTGGCCCAGATGGTCGGTGCCGGCGCCCTGGTCGGGTTGCTTCTGGGCGTCAATAGCACCGCGCTCAAGAATCTGACCATCGTGATCGTGGGCGTGCTGATGATCATCTATGTGACACTCGGCGGAATGAAGGGCACCACCTGGGTACAGATCGTCAAGGCCGTGCTGCTGATGGTAGGCACGCTGTTGATTACCGTGCTGGTGCTGGTGAAGTTCGGCTTCAATCTGTCGGAACTGCTCGGCGCCGCGGCGGAGAGGTCGGGTAAGGGCGAGGCGTTCCTGCAACCGGGCCAGCTGTACGGCAAGGACTTGACAGGCAAGTTGGACTTCCTGTCCCTCGGCCTGGCCCTAGTGCTGGGCACGGCAGGTCTGCCGCACATCCTGATCCGCTTCTACACCACTCCCACCGCCAATGCCGCCCGGAAGTCGGTGCTCTGGGCGATTGGGCTGATCGGCTCGTTCTACCTGATGACCCTTGTGCTGGGATTCGGTGCTGCGGCGTTGGTTGACACCGGCCAGGGCAGCCAGATCCAGACCTCCGCCGGCAATGCCGCCTCACCACTGCTGGCTCAGGCGGTCGGCGGCGGCGAAGGCACGCTCGGCGGGTCTATCTTGCTGGCGCTGATCTCTGCCGTCGCCTTCGCGACGATCCTGGCGGTAGTTGCCGGGCTGACCCTCACGTCGGCATCCTCGGTCGCTCACGACCTTTACGCCAACGTGTTCAAGAAAGGTCAGGCAACCGAGAAGAGCGAGCTGACGGTCGCCCGGATTGCGGCGTTTGGCATCGGTTCGATCGCGATTTTGCTCGCTATTCCGGCGCAGCGGCTGAACATCGCGTTCCTGGTGGCTCTGGCCTTTGCGGTCGCTGCCTCCGCGAACCTGCCGGCTCTGATCTACAACCTGTTCTGGCGGCGGTTCAACACTCGGGGCGCCACCTTCAGCATCTACGGCGGATTGATCATGGCCGTACTCCTGGTCACCTTCTCGCCCGTGGTCTCCAGCACGCCGACCTCGCTCTTTCCCAGCGCGGACTTCGCTTGGTTCCCGCTGCGCAACCCCGGGCTGATCTCAATTCCGTTCGGTTTCCTGTGTGGGTACCTGGGTACCTTGATCAGTAAAGAGACGCACAGCGCCGAGCGCTACGACGAGCTGTCCGTACGGGCCCTGACCGGGGCCGGAGCGGAAAAGGCGGTGGTCCACTAAGGAGGGCCGGCGATGAACGATCGTCTGCGCACAGCGACGTTGAGCGATCAGGGTCTGCGATGGCCGTCCTGACGACGAACGAGGAAGGCGTCGCGGAGGGCAAGCCGGACAAACGCAGCTAGCCGCACGACCCTCTATACCAGCCCCGATTCGGGCGTCGATACCCTCGACCATGACCACAGCAGCCACTCCCGTTCTTCCCCTCGCGCTGGTCATCGGCGGCTCCCGCGGGCTCGGCCTGCTCCTCGCCCACGAGCTCGGAAGCCGCGGGCACCGGCTGACCATCAGCGCCCGGGACGCCGCCGGGCTGGAGCGGGCGGCGGCCGACCTCAGCTCGGCGGGGTACGACGTCTCCACCGAGACCTGCGACGTGACTGACCGTGATCAAGTGGACGATCTGGTCCGCCGCGTCGAGGAAACCCAAGGACCCATCGAAGTGATGATCTTCGTGGCCGGGATCATCCAAGTTGGGCCGCTAGAAGCACAGACCCGCGAACACTTCACCTCCGCGATCGACACCATGCTGTGGGGGCCGATCAACACCTCGCTCGCCGTCCTGCCTGGAATGCGAGAGCGAAAGCGGGGACGGATTGGATTGATCACCTCAGTCGGCGGCCTCGTTTCGGTGCCTCACCTGCTGCCCTATTGCTCGGCGAAGTTCGGAGCGGTCGGATTCAGCCGCGGGTTACGAGCGGAAGTTGCCGGCTCAGGGGTCACGGTGACCACCGTTGCCCCGGGCTTGATGCGTACCGGATCTCATCTGCGGGCTCGGTTCGTGGGCAACCAGCCGGCAGAGTACGCCTGGTTCTCGGCTGGAGCCTCGCTGCCGTTGATCTCCATGGACGCCGAGCGGGCAGCAGCCCAGATCGTCAGCGGGATATTGGTGGGCCGCGCCATGGTGATCACGACCCCGCTAGCCCGCATTGGTTGGCGCATCGATGCCTTGTTCCCGACCCTGACGTCAGCTGTGTTCGGCCTGGCAGCGCGACTGCTGCCGCGATCGTCGGCGCCGGCCGAGGCTGTTGAGGGTTGGCAAGCCCAAGAGCGGCTGAGCGCACCTGGTCGACGGGTCTCGGAGGCGATCACCATTCTGGGCAGGCGGGCAGCGGATCGCTTCAACCAAGGGCTCGGCTGACCGAAGTCTGTTCCGCATCCGCTGCTGATCGTTCCATCGGCCGCCGAATCTTCGGCAGCGGATGGCAGATTCGGGAGCGAATCGAGGGTCGCCGAGCCAGTGAGTGGGTACTTCCGCTGATGAGAGATGCGACGGAAAGGAGTGCCCGATGGGCCAGCCAGCACAACAGCAGGACGTACCCGGCATCCAGAGCAAGATGACTCCTGTCCCGGACTGCGGCGAGGACAGCTACCAGGGCACCGGGCAGCTCGAGGGCAAGGTCGCGGTGATCACCGGCGCGGACTCGGGAATAGGGCGGGCCGTGGCCATCGCGTACGCCCGCGAGGGTGCCGACGTGTTGATCTCCTACCTCAGCGAGGACTCCGACGCCGAGGAAGTCAAAGGTTACGTGGAGAAAGCGGGCCGCAAGGCCACCCTGGTCAAGGGCGATATCTCCCAACCGCAGCATTGCCGCGATCTCATCGCGACGGCGGTAAAGGAATTAGGTGGCGTCGACATCCTGGTCAACAACGCCGCCTATCAGATGACCTATGAGTCGCTCGACGAGATTCCGGACGAGGACTGGGACCGCACCTTCGACACCAACATCGGGGCCTTCTTCCACTTGGCGAAGGCGGCGGTGCCCCATATGAAGGCCGGATCCTCGATTATCGGCAGCTCGTCGGTGAACTCCGACATGCCCTCACCAACTCTGGCCCCCTATGCCGCCACCAAGGCGGCGATCGCCAATTTCTGTGCCAGCCTCGCTCAGTTGCTTGGCGAGAAAGGTATCCGGGTGAACAGCGTCGCGCCCGGTCCGATCTGGACGCCGCTCATCCCCTCGACCATGCCGCCCGAGAAGGTGGAGAAGTTCGGTCAGGACACGCCGTTGGGCCGAGCCGGTCAGCCTGTCGAGCTAGCACCGGTGTATGTCCTGCTCGCCTCGGACGCCGGAAGTTACATCTCAGGAGCACGGATCGCGGTGACCGGCGGGCGTCCGATTCTCTGACCCTCTTCGAAGGCCTCGGCTAGGCCTAGTTTGGCCGTGCTACACGCCGGGTAGGTCGTGCGCTGAACGAGTCTGGGGTCTCACTCGGCGAAAGGCAGGCCATGGCGCTCCCGGCGGAGGTCGACGCGGTCGTCATCGGTGCCGGACCGAACGGGCTGGTAGCGGCGAACCGCCTGGCCGACGCAGGCTGGGAGACCTTACTGCTGGAAGCTCAGCCCGAGGTCGGCGGCGCAGTACGCAGCGACCGTGAGCTGCACCCGCACTTCGTTCAAGACACCTTCAGTGCCTTCTACCCCATGGCCGCCGCCTCCCCGGTCATCCGGGGTCTGCACCTTGAGCGCTACGGGCTGCGCTGGGCACACGCGCCGGCCGTGCTCGGCCATCCTCGGGCCGACAATTCGTGGGTCATGCTGCACCGCGACCTCGAGATCACCGCGAGCCTCCTCGATGCCGAGCACGCCGGTGACGGCGCCGCCTGGCGAGCGATACATGATCAATGGCAGATCATCGGACCCAGCTTGATCGAGTGTTTGCTCACTCCTTTCCCCCCGTTACGGCCCGGCCTCAAGGCCCTGACCAAGCTGCCACGAGTGGGTGGTCTGTCCTTCGTTCGCAACATGCTCGCCCCCGCTTCGACGCTGTTCGGCGAGGCGTTCGGTGGTGACGGGGCGCAGCTGCTGCTGGCCGGAAACGCCTTGCACGCCGACATTCCGCTCGATGCTGCTGGCTCGGGTTTCCTCGGCATGCTGTTGATCATGCTGGGCCAGACCGTAGGTTTCCCGGTGCCGGAAGGCGGTGCCGGGAAACTCACCGAAGCGATGCGGGACCGATTCGTCGACCACGGCGGCCAAGTGGAAACCAACGCACCGGTGGCCCAGATCGATGTCCACTCCAGGAAGGTGGTCAGCGTTCGCGTTCATGATCAGTCGGTACGTGTTCGCCGCGCCGTGCTGGCCGACGTGGGAGCCGAACAGCTCTACGGCCGACTCGTCTCCGCGGATGATCTTCCGTCCAGCACTCTCGCCAAGATGCGGGCCTTCCGCCGGGACCCAGCGACGCTCAAGATCGACTACGCGCTCAGCGGACCGGTGCCGTGGGCGGAGAGGCCGCCTTACCCGCCCGGTACGGTGCACATCGCCGACTCCTACGAGGAGCTGGCCACCTTCTACGGTCAACTCAGCGCCGGAGCCATCCCGGACAAGCCGTTCCTGCTGATCGGCCAGATGACCACTACTGACCCCACTCGCTCACCGGCGGGAACCGAGTCCCTGTGGGCCTACACCCACGTCCCTCAAGAGGTGCGCTCAGACGCCTGCGGCGAGCTGACGGGGTCCTGGGATGGTAGTGAGGTCGAGCGATTCGCCGACCGGATGCAAGCCCGGATCGAGCAGCACGCACCCGGGTTCGCGGACCGCATCCTCGCCCGCCGGATCCTCGGACCGGCCGAACTCGAGGCGCGCAACGCTAACTTGGTCGGGGGCTCGGTCAATGGCGGCACGGCAGCCCTCGACCAGCAGGTGATCTTCCGCCCCATACCCGGCCTGGGCCGAGCCAACACGCCGATCCGCGGCCTGTTCCTCGCATCCGCCTCCGCGCACCCGGGCGGCAGCGTGCACGGTGCCTGCGGTATGAACGCTGCCCGAGCGGCACTTGCAGCCGCGAGGTTCACACCGCGGCCACGAATTCCGCTGAGCCAGCGTCCAGCAAGCCCGACTTTGAGCCCCTAGGGCGTACTTTGAGCCCGTTCCACAGGGCTCAACGAATGTCGGCAGGGCTCAAGGTCGGTATGCAGGGCGACCGTGAGTCGCGGCGGATGGTTGTCGCGCGGCGATGGCCAGTCGCGGGCGATGGTGTCGCCCGGGGGGATGGCCAGTCGCCGCGCTTGGTCAGTCGCGCGGCGATGGTCAGTGGTGTGCGCGCCCCTCGGCGAGGTAGGCAAGCCGGCGAAGAGTCTCACGATTACGCAGCGCCATCATGGCGTGCCGCAGCGGCTTGGGCACCAAGAGCGCCGGGCCGCTCGAGGCATCTTCAGCGATCTGGACCAGGCAACCCGTGCTAGAAGGTTCAATGGTGATCTCGACCCGCGCCTCGCCGGCGGGCCATCCCCGCGCCTCTAAGACCATCGCTCGCGGTGGATCGTAGGCCAGCACCTCGCTGGTGTCGTCGATCAGCAACGGCCACGCCCCGGCTGAGTGGTGCAGTTGAGAACCCACGGAGGGCCAGTCGTCGTCCACGGCTCGCATCCGTGATGCGCCGACCACCCACACCGGATAGACCCAACCGTCCGCGAGCACTGCGAAGACGTCCTCCGCAGAACACCGAAAATGCCGGGACACCGCCACGTGGCGGCCTAACCCTTCTTGCCGAGTGACCGATCCTGGCCGGTATCCCGCTCCGCGTCAGCCATCTCGGGCTTATCGGGAGGCAGCGAGTCGGCCTTCACCGCGTCGCGCGAACCGAGCGGTTCCTCGGGTCCCTTTGTCGTATCCCGAATCGTCTGCTGCTCAGCCTCCGCGTTGATTTCAGCACCGAGCAAGATCGCGTACGCGGTCAGCCAGAGCCAGAACAACAAGATCACGATGCCGGCGATCGCTCCATACGTCTTGGCGTAGTCGCCCAGCGTCGAGGTGTAGATCGAGAAGCCGATCGAGACGATCAGCCAGATCACGGTCGCCACCAGAGCCCCGACGGAGACCCACTTCATCTTGGGGGCATCCCGGTCGGGTGCAAAGCGGTAGAGAATCGCCAGCGCCACCGCAACGATGACGAACATCAGGAAGTAGCCCGCGATTTGCAGTAGCCAGCGGAAGGCGCCGCCGCCCAGCAGTCGCTCCAACAGCGGTGGCAACACCGCGATGAGCGCAAGCATGATCACCATGAAGACGATCGCACCGAGCGTCAGGACGAGCGCCAGCGCCCGCTTCTTGATGAACCCGCGCTTTTCTTCCTCGTCATAGGCAAGACTGACGGCAGTCATCAGGTTCGCCATGCCGCCGGATGCGCTGAAGAGGGCAATGGCAACACCGACGATGACGCCGAAGCTGAGTGCGGCACGCCTGCTGGCCACCAAGTTGATCTGGTCGGTGATGAGCTTTTGCACGTCTGCCGGAAGTGCACCGCCGGCAAGGGCCTCGACCTGTGCGGCGATGGTGGCCGGGTCTGCGACCAGGCCGTAGAGCGACACGAGCGCGAGCAGGGCAGGGAACAACGCCAGAAATGCGTAGTACGCGACGCCGGCGCTCAGGAATGGGACCTGGTCAGCCTTGGCTTCCTTCCAGCCGCGCTTGGCGATCTGGAACCAGCCCTTCGGAGGGATGTCGGTGGGGTGCTCGGCGTCACCGCCGGGCACCCCACCACTTTGTTCGTTAGCCTTGCGCTCTTCTCCGGTACGGCTATCGGTGGTCGTCATGATGTTAGAAACTCCTTCTCACGTCGGCCGAGCGCCTCCGGATAGGCGCCTAGCCGGACCGCCTCTGCTGCCGGACGTT
>DASQUD010000156.1:0-5372 GCA_035641455.1 Propionibacteriaceae bacterium
AACCGGCCCTTGTCGTCCCGATCATCGTCTTCTTGACCAATGCGGATCGGAACGCCTCGCAGCCCGCACTGGACGCCTCACCGACCTCAGAGCTGGCGGTTCCGCCGAGGACGTACATCCGTGGCGGCGGCGCACTGGACAGCAACGAGGCGCTGCTCGGACGGGCACAGGACGCCGTCGCGCTCGACGGCTTCTGCTCCTCCACCCTTGACCAGCCGGCCTGTTCAGCGTTGCAGCGCCGTTTCCCCACCCGCGTCGTCGTCGTGGACCGCCTCACCCAGCCTGAGATCGGTGCGCCGCTGGGTTGGGTGCTGTCCGGGGCCAGCATCACATCGATGGACAACGCGATGATCGCCCAGCTGGAAACACACTGCCCCGCTAACCAGCCGGACGGCGGGACGCCCAGCGCCGGAGGGCCATCGCGGAGCGACGGGGACGTCATCTGCCGTGCGGGTCTGGCAACCCTGGGCGACCTCGAGCGATATTTCACTTTCACATCACCGTCGTAGCCATCCCGATCGAAAAACTTCTTCGCCCTAACGCATCCGTTCATGCCGTGTCGAACGCAAAGGGGGCACATAGGAAACTCTCTCAATCTTGGAGGTGGCATGAAACATCGGATTATCGGCCTGGGCGGCGCCGCACTGCTCGCCGCGAGTGTGTTGATGACGGGAGGCCCGGCCCACGCGGCGGACACCTCTCAGGTGTCGATCTTGCATGGGGTGCCGGGAGCGACGGTGGACGTCTACGCAAACGGCGAGGCGTTGCTGAAGAACTTCAAACCCGGCACGCTCACCGACCCGCAGAGCCTGCCGGCCGATACCTACGACCTCAAGGTGGTCAAGGCAGGGGACGGCGCGGATGGCGACGCGGTCATCGAGGCGAACAACGTCAAGGTGCCTGGCGGCGCCAACATCACGGTCGTCGCTCACCTCAACGAAGACGGCGATCCAACCCTTACCCCCTTCGTCAACGACGTGTCGAAGATCCCTGCCGGCAAGGCGCGGATCACCGTTCGTCACACCGCGGCCGCTCCAGCGGTTGACGTGCGCGCCGGTGGTGAGCCGGTGTTCACCAACCTCAGCAACCCCAAGGAGAAGTCGGCCGAGGTCGACGCCGGCACCGTCAAGGCCGACGTGACCCTCGAAGGAACCGACGATGTCGTTATCGGTCCGGCATCGCTCAATCTGGCGGAGGGCACGTCCACCATCGTGTACGCGTGGGGCTCCGCGGAGGATGACAACCTCAAGCTGGCGGTCCAGACCATCAGCGGCATGCACGGCAATCCTGGCGGCGTACCGGGTGGCACGGGCGGCCAGGCAGCGTCCGGCGTCTCCCCGCTCCTAGTGGGCTTGTTGGGCCTGGGCGTGCTGGGGCTCGCTGTGTCGGGTACCCGCATGGCTCAGCAGCGGGTGTCAACCACGAGGTGACATCACGTCAAAGTCGACGAGGCGGCTGGCTCTGGCCAGTCGTCTTCGTCGTCTCTACGCTCAGTGTGCTGGCGGTCGTTTGGCAGCTGTCAACCGCTGCTGCCCTGAGGGGCACGGTCACCCAGCCAGCGGATGCGGTCCCTGCCGCGTCGCCCTCGACAACGGCGCCCACCCCGAGCCGTTCCGCTCCGCCCGCCACGAAGGCGGACCGGAACGCGACCGGGTGGCCAACCCGCGAGGCAACTCCCGACCAGAGCGAGACGGACGGACCGGGACGGCCTGAGCAGCTGACCATTTCCCGGCTCCGGCTGAAGATGCCGATCGTCGCCACCACTGTCGACGACGCTGGTTTGATGGCACTTCCGGAGCGTCCCAGCAAGATCGGCTGGTATTCCTACGGCCCGCGTCCGGGCGCCAAGAGCGGCTCCGCCGTGCTGGCCGGCCATATCGACAGCCGCAAATACGGCATCGGTCCGCTGGCCGGCCTGCGCCGGCTGTCTCGCGGCGACGAGATCGTGGTCCGGACCGCCGACGGTCCGGTCACCTTCGAGGTCCGTTCGGTTCAGGTCTTCAACAAGCGGGCGCTTCCCCTGAGCGAAGTTTTCGATCGGGACGGCCGACCGAGGCTGCGCATCGTCAGTTGCAGCGGCGCCTATCTGCCAGCCCGGGGTGGGTATCAGGACAATGTCGTCGTCACCGCGGTCCCGCGATGATGCCGGGACTGGCGAGCCTGATCAGCGTGGCCACGTTCGGTAAGGTGTCTGGCGTGGTCACGGGCGCGCCGATCGAACCGAAGCCGCCGCCCGAAAGCCAAGTGCACCATTCCGACGCGACGCCGATCGAGCCCGAGTCGTCGCCCGGAAGCCGAGTGAACCATTCCGACGCGACAGATGCGGAGCTCGCAGCCGGCTTCGCCGCCGGAGATGAGCAGTGCCTCGAGCTGGCCTTCCGGCGCTGGGCGACGCTGATCTACACCGTCGCTGTGAGAACACTGAACAGCCCCAGCGAGGCCGAGGAGGTCACCCAGCAAGTGTTCGTCAGTGCCTGGCGAGCGAGAACGAACTATCGGCCGGAGGACGGAAGTCTTCCCGGCTGGCTGATCGGTATCTGCCGGCACCGCATCGCGGACCGACAGCGTGCCCGGGGTCGGGATCTGCGCCTCGTCCAGGCGGTGACCAGCGAGGCAGACGTCCGGGTCCAGCACGAATCGATCACGACCCTGATCGATCGTGTCGTCTTGGCCGATGAGATCCAGCGCCTGCCTGATCCGCGCGGAACCATTCTCCAGCTGGCGTTCTGGGAGGGACGAAGCTATCCCCAGATCGCCGAGCAGCTCCAGCTGCCCCTCGGCACAGTCAAGAGTCACGCCCGGCGTGCCCTGCTGCACCTGCGCACTCGGCTTCAGGAGGTCACGTCGTGACCCACCTCGACAGCGAGCTGCTCGCCGGTCAGGCACTCCAAACGGACCAGATCAACGCCAATCAACTCCAGCACCTTGCCACGTGTCCGCAATGCCGGGCCGAGGTGGACGAGCTCAGTCGGATAGCGGAACTCGGTCGGGACGGGAGCGATCTTGCACGTCCCATCGTCGGCGAACAGGCGCTCTGGCGCGCCATCTCCGACGAGCTCGGGCTCGACACGTCGGCCGCCGCAAGCCACACGCTCTCGGACACGGGCCGCAGCCCGAATTCAGGACCAACCGAGCCGTCTCAGTCGCCCGTGCACGATCAGGTGCGGAGAGATGAGGTTCCGAATAACCGGCCGGCTCCACGTCGATGGATGCTGTTGCTGGCCGCTGCCGTCGGCCTCATCATGGGTGTCGGCGTGACGGCTGCCGTTAACGTGGCGCGGCCAGCTGAGGTCGAAGTCGTGTCGAGCACCCCGCTGACCGCCCTACCCGGTGAGACCGGAGGAGGCCAGGCGGACCTCGTGCGTGATCAAGGGGCGACAGCGCTGCGGATCAGCGTCGAAGGATCAGCGCCGTCATCGGAGTACCGCGAGGTCTGGTTGATCAACAACGACGGGAAGCGGATGTACTCCCTCGGTGTCCTGCCCCCGACCGGCAGCGGGACCTACCCGGTCCCGGCCATGCTCGGCAGCTCGTTGGACGGCTTCACGATCGTCGATGTCTCCCTCGAGCCGTACGACGGCAACGCCGCCCACTCACTCAAGAGCCAGGTTCGCGGCACGTTGCCGCTCTGACCGACCAGAAAAAAGGCGTTCGGTTCGGGACTACGCGGCTAACGGCACCACCTTGTTGCGATTTGCTGCCCGCGAGGTGATTACCTCTTGTGCGGAGGGTGTATCGGCGAAAGGGTGAGGCATGGTCAGCGGTGTGGCGCCAGGGGGTCCGGAGAAGGTTTCGTCGCCGGAACGGATCCGGAATGTCGTATTGGTGGGACCCGCCGGGGCGGGCAAGACGGTCCTCTTCGAGCGGCTGATTGCGGCCCGGGTACCGGGACGCCAGATGCGCGGGGATCCACGCTCATCGCAGTTGCTTATCGCAGCTTCGGTGTCCAGTGGAGGATTGGCCGTCAATCTGTTGGACACACCAGGCAACGCCGACTTCGTCGGTGAGGTCCGGGCTGGGCTGCGAGCCGCTGACGCCGTGCTCTTCGTCGTGCCGGCCACCGATTTGATCGACGACGCGACCCGCCTGCTGTGGCGCGAGTGCGAGGCAATCGGCATGGCCCGAGCGGTGGCCGTCACCAAACTGGAGCATGCCCGAGCCGACTTCGACGAAACCGTCGACCGGTGTCGCCTGACGTTCGGTGACGCCCAGCCGGCCACCCTTCCCGTGGTGTCCGACGGCGTCGTCACCGGCGAGATCAACTTGCTGCGGCGGACCGTTTTCGACTACGGCAGCGGTGAGCCGACCGCCCGCAACGCAACGCCGGAGGAGGCCGCCCTGCTCGAGGAGCGGCGGAACCTGTTGATGGAGTCGATCATCGAGGAGTCGGAGGACGAGGATCTGCTCGAGCGGCACTTGAGTGGCGAAGAGGTTGAGCTGTCTGCCGTGGCCGATGATCTTCGGGCCGCGATAGCCACTGCACGTTTCTTCCCGATCATCGCCACTCACGCGCCCATCGGCTTGGGCATCGACGCGCTGTACGACCTGATCGAACAGGGCTTTCCCGCTCCGGTGGCCTCGCCGATGCCAGCGGTGTTCACGGCCAGCGGCAAGCCCTTCGGTGACCTGAACTGCAATCCGAGCGGGCCTTTGGTCGCCGAGGTCGTCCGCACCACGAGTGACCCGTTTGTCGGCCGGCTATCCCTGGTCCGGGTGTTTTCCGGCACCTTGCGCTCCGAGGAGCCGCTGCACGTCTCCGGGCATCTCGGGCGGTTCGCCGCACACGTCAGCGGCCACGCCGATCACGACAGTGACGACGAGCGTGTGGGTCCGCTGTCGGCGCCCTTGTCGGACGAGATGCGGCCCAAGCCGTTCGCCATCGCCGGCGACCTGGTCCTGGTCTCCAAGTTGACGGCCGCCGAGACCTCGGACACGTTGTCGAGCAAAGCCCGGCCGGCCCTGGTGGAGCCCTGGCTGCTGCCCGAGCCGTTGCTGCCCGTCGCGGTGCACGCCTCTTCCCGAGGCGAGGAAGAGAAGCTCGGCTCGGCCCTTCAGCGGCTGGTCGCCGAAGACGTGACCATGCGGCTGGAACACAACCCTGAGACCCGCCAGGTCGTCATCTGGGCGATGGGGCCGGCCCACGTCGATAAGTTGCTCAGCACCTTGCGGGACAACTGGCACGTGTCGGTCGAGGTGGAGCCCGTGCGTACCTCGCTGAGAGAGACGTTCCTCCGCTCGACTGAGGCCCTAGGGCGTCTGGTCAAGCAGTCCGGGGGCCACGGCCAGTACGCGGTCTGCAAGCTGGAGATCGAGCCGCTGGAACGCGGCGCCGGCATCCAGTTCACCGAGAAGGTGGTCGGTGGGGCGGTGCC
>DASQUD010000157.1:0-16271 GCA_035641455.1 Propionibacteriaceae bacterium
CGGGTTCGCATGGTGCCGGCTGTGCTTGTTCATCCACCAGCCGTAGCTGATGCCGACCACTGCCGTGGCCAGCACCCGCCCGCTCCGGTCGTTCGCCTGTCCCGACTCGAAGATCTGGCGGTGGGAAGCCTCGTGCCCGAGAAAGGCGAACTGCGTGAAGAGAACGCCGAGGGCGCCCGCCATCAACAGTTGCAGCCACGAGTTGTCTAACAAGATCATCCCGGTGGCGACGCCGCCGAGGGCAAGCAGCAGAGCGCCAAAGACGATCGCGTAGAAGCTGCGGCGGCGATTCTGCAGTCCTTTCGTTCGGACGGCCTGGGCTAGCTCGGTGAAGGTGTGGGTGAGGGGCTGGCGGCTCAGCCGGGCGGTCGCGGACGAACCCGGCAGATCGAGAGTGGAGATAGGCGTAGTCCTGGCTCGGTGATCGACTTCCCAGCCGGTTGGCAGCGGCGGGGTCGACTTCGACGAACCGATCGCTCGCGGGCAATGTGCTCGCTCAGATGCCACCAGACTACCGGCTTCCGGTCATGCATCGTGACCTGCATGCTCGGGACCGCTGAATAGGTGCCCGACCTGTTTTGCCGTAGGCTGGTGTGAACGTGGTTCGGCCAGTCTCGCCCGAGTCACCGGTGAAGTCGAGCTCCGCTCCTCCCTCCGACATAGCTTTTGTGCGGGACGCGTGCTGTGCCCGGGACCAGCCCGGCGCCACCTGATCAGAATTGCCTCGACCTGTGCCTGCTGTCTCCTTCATCGATCTTGGCCTGCCCGCGTCTTTGGCGCGCGTGCTGGCTGACCGCGACATCACCGTTCCCACACCGATCCAGGCGGCCACGCTGGCCGACACCATCGCTGGCCGGGACGTCCTCGGCCGGGGCCGCACGGGCTCTGGCAAGACGTACGCCTTCCTGCTGCCTCTCGTCGCCCGGTTGTCGGCATCGAAGTCCCGCCCGAATTCCCGCGTTCCGCGCGCCCTCATCCTGGCCCCCACCCGTGAGCTGGTCGGGCAGATCGAGTCAGCCCTGACGCCGCTGGCGAAGGTCGCCCGCTTGTCAAGTGTCTCGATCTTCGGCGGCGTGAGTCAGCAGCCTCAGGTGCGGGCGCTGCGATCTGGAGTCGACATCCTCGTGGCCACGCCGGGCCGGCTGGAAGATCTGATCCAGCAGCGGCACTGCAGCCTGGCCAACATCGAGATCACGGTCCTGGACGAGGCCGATCACATGTCCGACCTCGGCTTCCTGCCGCCGGTGAAGCGCCTGCTGGCGCAGACACCGCCACACGGTCAGCGGATGCTCTTCTCCGCCACGCTCGACCCCCGTGTCGGCGTTCTGGTGAAACAGTTCCTTCGCAACCCGGTGACCCACGAGGCAGACTCCACGGAGTCGGCGGCGAGTGCGACAACGCATCACGTGCTGCAGGTGGAGCAGGAACAGCGGTTTCCGGTCCTGGCCGACCTCACCAGCGCTCCTGGACAGAGGCTCGTCTTCACGCGCACCAAGCATCGGGCCAAGGCCTTGACTCGTCAGCTCAATGCGGAAGGTGTCCCCGCCGTCGAGTTGCATGGCGATCTGAGTCAGAACGTCCGGGCTCGCAACCTGCAGGCTTTCCATGCCGGGCGGGTCGGGACCCTCGTGGCCACCGACATCGCCGCGCGTGGCATTCATGTCGACGACATCGCGATGGTCGTGCACGCGGACCCTCCCGTGGAGCACAAGGCGTACGTCCATCGCTCTGGCCGGACGGGCCGCGCCGGAAAGGCCGGCACGGTGATCACGCTCTCGACTGGCGGCCAGCTGCGCGACGTACGCGCACTCACCCGGGCGGCAGGCATCGCTCCCATCACCACCCGTGTCAACACCGTGGCTGATCCCATCCTGCGGGAGCTGGCCCCGGGCGAGCGCGTTCGCACGGCGCCGGCACGCGCCTCCGTTCTCAGCGCATCGAGTGCGGTCGCTGGCCGCTCTGACCGTCGCCGCCCACAGCGCCCGCAACCGAAGTCCGAACGCCCCGCGGGATCATCAGACCGAAACACTGCGCGCAAGGGCCGAAGCAGAAGGCCGGCCCGCGGTCACAGCGCTGCCCAGTTCAGCGCTCGCGCGCGTACGTCATAGGGCTCGTCGCTGCGCGACCATCGGGCAGAGGAACGGGTCCTTGCCGCGGAGCCCGACGGTGTTGAGATAGCCGATCACGCTGCGGTAGGCCCGCCACAGCGACGTCTGCGTGTACGGAACACCTTGCGCGGCGCAGTAGGCAGCGACCAGCGGCTGGGCTCGGCGTAGGTGAGGGCGGGCCATCGACGGGAACAAGTGGTGCTCGACCTGGTAGTTGAGCCCGCCCATGAAGATCGACATCAGCGGGCCGCCACTGATGTTGCGGCTCATCAGGACCTGGCGGCGCAGGAAATCCAGCTTCAGCCTCGCCGAGACCAGCGGCATGCCGATGTGGTTGGGCGCAAATGAGAATCCCATGTAGAGGCCGAAGCCCGCCAGCTGCACGGCTAGAAACGCGATGGCCTTCTCCGGCGGCAGGACCGCGAAGACCAGAGCGAGGAACCCACCGAGCCGGAAGGTGAGGAAACCGATTTCGATCCACCGGCGCTCGATCTTGTCTCGCCCGGACACACGACGAATCCCTTCCCAATGCAGTGAGAGACCTTCCAGGAGCAGCAGGGGAAAGAAGTACCACCCTTGGTGGGCGACAACCCAGCGCATCAGCCGGCTCCGGTGGCGAGTCGCGCGTTCGGGGGTGAAGGCGAGGGCCGCCAAGGCGATGTCGGGGTCGGCGCCATCCTTGTTCGGGTTGGCGTGGTGCCGGTTGTGCTTGCGCTGCCACCAGCCGTAGCTGATCCCCACCAACAGATTCGCGATAAGGAGACTGATCCAGTCGTTCCACCGCCCGGACTTGAAGATCTGGCGATGCGCGGCGTCATGGCCGAGGAAGGCGATTTGGGTCATCATGACCGCGAGGACTCCGCCGGACAGGAGTTGCCACCAGCTGTCCCCAATCAAGACGAAGGCCGTCACCCAGGCCACGATGGCCGCCACGGCACCGATCATTTTGGCCCAGTAATAGCCGTACCGGCGACGCATCAAGCCCAAATCATGGATGGCCCGTGTCAGTGCGGTGAACGAGCTGCCGGACTGGCTGGTCGCGGTGGACGTGGAGTGGGTCAGCAGAGAGGTCACAGGGAGCCGCCGATCGAGTCAGACCATCTCGGTTGGGTCTGGGCGGCAGCAAATACGTTGCTCGTAAGTCGCGGACGTTGACGGCGACTTTCGGCCCCAGGCCGACTGCGATCAGCAGCACGACCACATTACCCGATCACTTTCCCGTTAAACGTGGACCGGCCGGCGATGATCTTGTCAGCGATCCCCCACCAGCCGGGGTCGGCGGTCAGCTCAGCTCCGGGGCTTACCATTCGCGCGTTGGGGTAGAATTTGCGCGTTCTGACCCGCGGCCTTCCGCGCTGTGAGCACAGGAAGAGGACCATGAGCCCTGACGATCCTCCCTGGGCGGAAACGACTGGGAGCAGCGGATTCGCCGAGAAAGCAGCACTGCGGTCGGCGGATGAACGCTCCGCCGAGGATGAGGACCTCCGGGAAAGCCTGGCCCGCCTCTCCCGGCTGGCGACGAACCGGCTCCCGCTGGAAGACCTGCTGACCCGGGTGGCCACCTATGCCGTGAAGGCTATCCCTGGTGCAGACGGAGCTGGCCTTACGCTCCTTGAAGAGGACAGGTCTGACACGGTGGTGGCGACTGCACCTTTCGTGCGCGAAATTGACGACGTCCAGTACGGAATGGGACAGGGCCCGTGCATAACTGCCGCCCGAGATGCCCGCACGGTCAGATCGGGCTCGCTCGGAGCGGACACGCGCTGGCCGCGGTTCGGCGGCACGACAGCCCGGCTCGGCGTGCACAGTGTGGTGTCGTTGCCATTGATTACCCCGGATGGAGTCGTCGGTGCAATGAACGTGTACGCGCATGCCAAGAACGCCTTCGATGACCGCGCCGCCGAACTAGGTGAGATCTTCGCGATACCGGCAGCCATCTCAGTGCAGAATGCCCAAGTGCTCGCTCGTACTCAACGGTTGGCGGCCCAGCTGAAGTCGGCACTGGAGATCCGAGGCGTCATTGACCGCGCGATCGGCATCATGATGAGCCGGAGCGGCGGCACCGAGCATGAAGCTTTGGAGCGGCTGCGAGCCATGAGCCAGCACGAACATCAAAAGCTCGCTTTGGTAGCGGGACGGATCGTCGACGAGGCGGTGCGTCGGGCTCGGGCCCGTCACCACACCGACTGAGTGGGTCCGGCGCGGGGCCGTCACTACGCCGACCGAGGGTAGGTGCCGTTAGGCAACGCTTGCTAGGCGGCGTAGATTCATGCTGACGCGGCTGCACCATCCCTGGTCCGTACTGCCGCAGCCATTGGTTTGGCGACTTGCCGAACCAAACGAGTGGAAGACACGATCAGCGGGCGGATCCGCTTCCTCGGAGCAACACCGTGGATGTCCCCACAGATCCGCTCGGCCACGTCACCCAACTCGCCGCCAGCATCGGTGCCGATACTGATCTGCTGCACGTCCCACTGCTGGCGCTAGCCAGGGATCTACGCGCCGCCGTACCTTCCTACCGCGGACTTCAGCTGACCGTCGTACACAGTGGGCAGCCGGTCACAATGACCGACATGGTGCCGGTCGAAGCCGACGGAGTTGTGCTCACTTCCCTCAGGGTGCCGCTGATCGCCATGGACTCCGCCTACCATCCCGACAGCCGAGTCACCTTCTACGCTGGCAAGCCTGGAGCCCTCGTCGACTTGGCGGCCGATCTGGCATACGTTCTGAAGACATCGGTCCTCACCAAGAGTGACCAGCTTGTTTCGGACGGCGACGGTCGAGCGCAACCGGGACACCTTCAGGCCGGCCGGGTCCTCGTTCTCGACGCCGATGTTCCCGCGGCCAGGCCGGCCTCCGGATTGTTCGGGTTGTCAGAGCTGTCCGCAGTTCATCGGGCGGTCGGGATCATGATCGGCCGAGGCCACGACCCCGATCACGCCTACCAGACGCTGCGACAGGAGGCGATGGCGGCCGGGGTGGAACTCCACGTCTTCGCCGCCCGGGTGGTTGGGGCGTTGAGCTGAGGGTTGGGCGGCCCCGTCTGTACTCGTCAAGCCAAAATGTGGATCGCATGATCGTGGAGAAGGGCTGCAGCGAAGTATCCCTGAGCTACACCGCCTCGCTACCTATGTAACCACCTGCTACAGGACGGACGCGGACAACGTTCTCCTCTGAGAAGGCCGAGAGGGCTCAAAGCCTGCGCTTCGAGCCCCCGCCAACTCGGATGAAGCTCCAGACTCGTACGGCATTGTCCCGGTCGGGAGCCCCGGTCAGTGACGCACGAATGCGCGCCGGACCCAGCTCCACCTTGACGACCGCTGAGTAATCCGCGGCGCCCGGGGCAGGGCTGATTCGGCCAGCGATCTGGTCGCGCCGACGACGGCGTACGGAACCATGAGCATTGGCCCTCCTCCCATAAAGAGCACATCGATAAATGTGCATTTAGTTCAATGCTGTTGTTGCCCTGCAAAGTCCCGGACCGCCTGTGAGTTGCATGACAAGCAAGCAGGGATCAGGCACGCGGTGGCTGTCGGACCTGACGCAGTCGGCGTTCAGAAATCGACGTTCTGCAGCCGTCGGTACTGGTTCCAACGCCCGGCGGTTCCAAGGATGTATCGAGTGCTACCAGGCTAGGGATCGACATGGACCATTCAGCGGCAGGCCAGGACCTCGCTGCGTTGGAAAGGCGGCTTGCCGGCGAAGTCCTAGTGCCCGGATCAGCGGGGTACGAGTCGACGCGCAAGCCGGCGCACCCGCGCTTCGATCACATTCGCCCCCAAGCCATCGCGCTATGCGCCGGCAGCAGCGACGTGGCCGAGGTGCTCGCCTTCGCCCGGCAGTCAGCCATTCCCCTCGCGGTGCGCAGCGGCGGCCACTGTTTCATTGGACGCTCGTCCACGGAGGGAATCGTTCTGGACCTGACAGCGATGCATTCCGTGTCGCTAGGCGATAGCACGGCGACCGTCGGGGCCGGTACTCGCCTCGGGGAGCTCTACGACCGTCTCGACGAGCATCGCGTGACTTTGCCCGCCGGGTGTGGTTCTACGGTGGGAATCTCCGGCCTGACTCTGGGCGGGGGGATTGGGGTTTTTGGGCGTAAGTACGGGCTGACCTGCGACTCGCTGCTCAGCGCACGCGTGGTTCTCGCCGACAGCGAGGTTGTCGAATGCGACAACAGCCGCAATCCTGACCTCTTCTGGGCGCTTCGGGGCGGCGGCGGAAACTTCGGGGTAGCTACGTCACTGGTCTTCCAGACGTCGCCTGCCGCGGCGGCGACGGCCTTCCGCTTTACCTGGCCTCATTTTGAGGCGGAACAGACATTGCGCGCCTGGCAGCAGTGGGCCCCCGATGCTGCGAACGAGGTCTGTGGCGTCCTTCGGATATCCGTCTCGGGTGATGCCGGCGAGCCGCCCGTGGTGAGCATGGTCGGCGTGGTGTTGGGCAGCATGTTGCAGACAGAGGATTACCTCGCCGAATTCCTGGAGCAGTGTGGCGGTCAGCCGACGCACCGGTCGTTGGACACTGTCGAGGCGGGCGGAGGCCTCAAACGGTCGGTAGCAAAGATGGATTCGGTCGTGCTTGAGGGAAGCGACTCGCGAGCCGTCTTCAGCAAGTCGGAGTTCTTCCGGCGGCCGCTGACGCCGGGCGCCGTAGCTGCCCTGCTACGCAACCTGTCCGAAGATCGGCCGTCCGGCGAATCGCGCGAACTGAGTTTCACGCCCATGGGTGGCAGGTACAACGATGTCTCGCCTCAGGCGACTGCTTTTGTGCACCGTGCCGAACAGTTCCTGGTTGAGCACGTGGCCACGACCGCGCCGGACGCATCGGACTCCGCCGCTCGCGCCGCTCTTTCTTGGGCAGAACGCTCTTGGCGCTGCGTGCATGAGCAAGCTTCCGGCGGGGTCTATCCCAACTTCCCAGACCTTGATCTGCGGGACTGGAAGATGGCCTACTACGGCGCCAACTATGAGCGCCTTCGGCAGATCAAGTCGATCTATGATCCCGACGGCGTTCTCAACGGTCCGCAGTCCATCTGAGCTTCGTAAGAAGCGGGGCCGAGCTGGCACTGGCGGACCATGTCGTGGCGTCTCAATCTGTTGCTGGGTGGTCGGCACTTGGTGCAGCATCTGGATTAGAGCGTTGATCCGGTGCGGATGGAGGAGGCAGAGTCGTGGCGGACATGCCGGCGGGCGGCTTCACGGGAAAGGCAACCAAGTTCTTCGCGGGTCTGGAGAGCGATAACTCAAAGGACTACTGGACCGCGAACAAGGCGGTCTTCGAGAAGGATGTCAAGGAGCCCATGGCCTCGCTGGTGGACTCGCTGCCGGAACGGTTCCAGCCGTTCAAGGTCTTCCGAATGAACCGAGATATTCGATTCTCCCCGGACAAGTCGCCCTACAAGACCCAGCATGGGGCCGCGCACGAAACCGATGGCACGGTCTATTACGTGCATGTCGATGCACAGGGGCTGATGGTCGCGTGCGGTGCGTACATGATGTCGCCCGATCAGCTGGAACGGTATCGGGAGGCAGTGGCGGCCGATACCACTGGTCGCGCATTGGAGAGCATCCTGATCGATCTGAGACAGCGCGGGATCGAGGTCGGGCATGGCATGGGCGAGCCACTCAAAACTGCGCCCCGCGGGTATCCCAAGGATCACCCCCGCGTCGACCTCCTGCGGCGGAAGGCGGTAACTGCACATGGCAGGCTGACGGGGACTCCACTGCGCGACGCCACCGCGACACGGCAGTTCGTGGTCGATACTTTCGATGCCTGCGAGCCGTTGAATGAGTGGATCAAGTCCAATGTCGGCTCGGCTCGGACAGGCTCTGCCAGGCATTGAGGCGCTGACTGCTGTCCGCCGCGTCGTGTCTGCGCCTCCAAGCCTCGCAACCTGATGAGGGCACAAATGACAATGACCGCAGTCCTGTCAAAGACGTCGGTCCTACCCGACCGCAGGCGGCGAGGCGATCTCACCTTGTTCGAGCGCGTCGGCCCGGAATTTACCGATCACTACGTCGAGTTTGGATTCGCACTCCTGGCGAATGCGCTCACACCTGATGAGGTTGCTGCAGTCAACGCAGACGCGCTCAAACTGTGCCGCGGCGACTTCGGCACCATCCAATATGGATTGTCAGGTGTTGAAGGGGAGGAGAAGCCAGCCGACTTGGCACGTCCGGGCACCGACGACGAGATGCTTCGCAGGTATCTCTGCATCCACTTCCCCCACAAAGTCTCTACCGCTGCACGCGAGGCGGTGACGAATCCCCGGATCGTGGAGGGGCTGACGGCCGTCATCGGTCCCAACGTCAAGGCGATGCAGTCGATGCTGTTCATAAAGTCGGAGGGCAAGCCCGGCCAAGCCTGGCATCAGGACGAGTACTTCATCCCGACGCGCGACCGCTCGTTGACCGCAGTATGGATTGCGCTGGACGATGCGACCGTCGAGAACGGCTGTCTGTGGGTGCTGCCGGGCTCGCACCGCCGTGGAGTGCTTTATCCCACCCACCCGCAGACCGACCCGCGGTTCGACTGCACGGTCGAGGCCTATGAGTTTCCCTACGGTGATGACGATGCGGTGCCGGTCGCGATTCCCGCCGGGACGGCCCTGATCTTCAACGGCTACTTGCTGCATCGCTCACTGGAGAACTCCGGCCGGCACGGCTACCGGCGCGCGCTCGCCAACCACTACATGAGTGCAGAATCGCTGCTGCCATGGCGCCCACCGCGTGAAGGTGAGCACATGGGAATGGTCGACTACCGCGACATCGTGATGGTCGCCGGCGAGGATCCCTACGCCTACAAGGGCACCGAGGAGATCGCCAAACCATATTCTCGACCGGACATGGACGGCGGCTGCGATCGCTAGGTCGAAGTCAAACTAAGACACGTCTAGGGCGGGGACGTGGCGGCTCCGAACTGATCTTTAGATGCGCCTCATCGTGGTGTCGTGTCAGTCCTGGAGATGCCCTGCCTCTGCCGGACGGTCCCCAAGAACCAGCCGTCACTCGTCGGGGCCGAAAATGCGACAAGGGGAGTGGCAATGCCGTTTTCTGAGATGCAGATCACACAGAGCAATAGGCGCTGGCTGAAATACAGCCGGGATCTGGTCAGTTGCATTCCCTCGGCGGGCAAGAAGCGTCCCGACCAAATCACAATCTCCAGAAGGAGAAGCATGACCACCAGCACCACCGACCATAACGACGTGATCAGCGATAACCGCGCTGTCGCTTCCCGAGACGGCGACCGTCGTCTTGCTAGGGAGACCAAGCCGTCGTTCAAGACCACCGAACTGATCGTCTACGTACTGTCGGTCCTCGGTGTCCTGATCGCCTCCTGGGCGGTCGACGTCAGCGCGGACGGTCAAGGGTTCAGCGCCTACCAGGGCTGGTTCCTGGTCACCTTGCTGACGATCGGCTACTTGATCAGCCGCGGCTTGGCCAAGTCCGGCAGCCGCGACGATACCCGCTGACCTCGAAGTTGGTCAGGGTCCGCTGAATTGTTTGCGGATAGCTAGAGGCGTTGATCTTTGAGATTTGACGCCATAACCCCAGATGCGCCCCTTGCGGAAGATCCCGCAAGGGGCGTACCTGTCATTACGGCGCGCTATAAGTGGACAGACGGACCGGGCTTGCATTGCCGCCCGTGAAAGCTGACCTCTGGAGCGGGGCGACCGGGGCGGCTGCTGCTGAACCGACCCGGCCTAAGTGTTGGCAGCCCCTAGGTACGGACAACACCTGCGGGTCACATACCCGACAAGTTCCTCTCTAACCCCCGATGACCGGCCTCGGCCTCTCTCACGGCGGCTCGAGAGAGACAGCTCTGGCCCTTGACCCGGAGCCTTACGGGGGCTCACGCCCTGCCGGCCGCCCCGCGCCGAGCATGCGACGGGCTCTCACACACGGCTCGGTACACACGTAAGGGAAGGCATTCAGCAGATCGTCGCCGTATGAGTTCAAGCGCGCTCGCAAGGCAGAGAAGTTAGCGATCTGTGACACGAGCTCTCCTCCGGGCGCTCTAAGGACTTAGAAGTTAGCGATCCGTGACTCGCTCGCCGAACCGGCGGTACCATAAGCCGCTATACATATAGCCAGCACCCAACTCGGGTTCTACGGGACCAAGCTCAGTCTTTTCCTTCGGGAATGTCTCAGCCGCCCGAGCAGCCGGACCCAGCACAGAGGCCGCGTCCGCAGGCCCCCGACATGCAGCAGATACCGTCACAGGAGATGCCCACGCAGCGCATGCGAGGGGGATTGCAAGAGAAAAGGGAGAAAATACCCAATGACCAGACTAATCAAGGCGACGATCTCCAGCCTAGTCGCCGCATCTCTCACCGGATTGATAGTCTCGTCAAGCATTCCGGCGTCTGCGGCGGTTGTAGAGCGACTGCCCGACTTGAAGATGTTGAAGCCGAGTGGTTTGTACATTCAAAATACGACAACCGAGAAGCGCCTCCGATTCACCACAATTATCACGAACGCCGGAACAGGTAAGTTCGATGTGCGAGGTTCGCGTCCTAGTACTGCGTACTCGCGGATGAGCCTGAAGCAGCGGATATATCGCTCTGACGGCACCTATCGGAGTATCTCGATTCCGACCACGGACTCCTGGGCCTTCTATGCTGGTGACGGTCACGCTCACTGGCACGTCTATAAGTTGCAGCATTTCACTATTCGCCCGGCCTACGCCGACGGCACTTACGGTGGCGTTGTCGGGCGCGGGGCGAAGACGGGGTTCTGCTTTCGCGACAACACTCAAATCAATCTTGGCCTGCCGTACGCACCACAGACGCCAAGCTACACCGGATGTGGCGGTGCCTCGTCCTTGAGTATCCGCGAAGGTCTTTCGGTCGGTTGGGGCGACAAGTACAGCTCGAACCTCGCCTACCAATGGATCAAGATCAACGGACTGAAGGATGGACTTTACCGGGTCACCGCCAGAGCTGACCCCGGTTCTGATTATCTAGAGTCGAACGAGTCCAATAACGCCAGCTGGGTAACCATCCGACTTACTGGAAATACCGTCACAGTCATTTGATCTAGTGCGACAATCGCAACGTTATCGCTAATAGGCCCTCATGCGGTACTCGCTTGCTACATTCGCTCAGCGAGAGGGCAAACGAGTCGAGGCGTTACGGCGCGACCTCCCGTAGGAAGGACGCTGCTCGCCGGGGACATCCGGCTGAAGGCCGGCTTTCGCCACCGCGAGCATCCCGGCACGCAGCACTCACACTTTGCGGCTGGGTTAGCTGAGGCCGATGTGACCTCGGTAGACGAACGTAACGGGGTCTCCGACGATGTCCTTGAAGTCGAGTCGGCCCTTGGCACCCTCGAATCCGCCAGTGCCGCTGCCCTCAACGATGGGATGCTGGCAGCGTCCGCGAAGCTCAACGCCGGTCAACGCGTCCGGATCCCACTTCGATTCGAATCTGTACGTTGTCGCGAAGGTACCCTGGGGGCCTCCATCAAGGCTGCCGACGAAGACCTCTTCGCCGCTTTCGAGGTACACACCGCCCGGAGTCTCCTTGCTTGTCTCGACCTTGGTGTACAAGCAGCCTTCAAGGCTGCCCGTCATGACGAGGCCCGGGTAGCTGGTGAAGTCCTCATACCCTGGCGGTGGAGCCGGACATTCAACCGCGTCGTAGTTCGCAGTCCCGGAGAGCCGAATTGACGCTGCGTTAGCAGCCACCGGACTCACAGTCATCAGCCCCATCGCCAACAGCAGTAACACAAGTCGTCGACTCTCTGTCAGCACCGCGTCCCCCTTCGTGTGCGGCGGTGTCGTTGCCGTCGTGATCATCGCGCACGCACCACCCACTTGTCGATGGCTAGGTCAAAGTGCCGCGAAGGACAGACTTAGGCGGCCCATTACTGAGGCGCACGCCCTCACGCCGAAGGTTTAGCCGCTATGAGGGCGCAAGAAGGTGCCGCCCAACTGTTTCTAACTTCACTGGCTACTGCCGTGCAAAGTTGCTCCCGCCTTTGCAAGCGTCTCCAGGATTGAAGAGGCGCGGATCCTGCAGGCCCAGCCTGTTTTCCTGGCCGTAGGACTGCGAGACGCCGCCGGGGTCGAAGACGTCTAGAGGCCTGTCCGGGGCATCGTTCTTCCCGGAGAAGACGCAGATCGAGTTCGCGTGCTCCACAGCACCGGTAGGATCCCCGTTTCCGGTGACCTCACCGGCGAACGCAGCATTCGCACTCGCGCCTGCGACGACGACGCCGCAAAACAGCGTTGCAATCAGCGACTTGCCCTTAGACATGTGTCCCCCCATTCGTGATACCCCCCTGGTGAGGGGGAAACTACTGCCGTCCGCGACGCGACGTCAAGGCGTAAAGTCGATCTTCACCGCCTTCTTAGCCAGGCAGCGTCATCTCGAAGGCTGATTGCTCTACACGCCAGATGCGGGAATTCACCGGGCCCGACACCTCGCCATCGGAGCTGAAGTAGAACGGCGTCCCGGAGATGGATACGGCATTCCCGCGCCTGTGTACCACGTCCCTCCGCGCAAGATGGCGTGAGCGCAACAGATCGATTCCGTAGCCAAGTCGCGCCATGGCGCCGGTAGCAAGGGACACGATGACATCCATCTGACCGCTCTCCGGGTCTGCACCAGGATTTACGGGGACGCCACCGCCAACGGTGGCACCGTTGCCAATTGAAATGTCCAGGACCGGGCGGTCGCCGTCCGCTACAACCTCCGTGTCTACTTCTACCCGTAGCCGCAGATCCAGCGGCCGGAATGTGGCGAAGAGAGCGCCAACGGCGTACCCCGGGCGGCCCAGCCGATCCTTCCACCGGCGCGCCTCTCGGCTCGCTTCCGCGCCGAGCCCTACCCGTACGTTGTTGACGACGATGTTGCCGGCCTCATCCATGACCAGATCGATCGGGCCGATCCTTCCATTCAGTACCAGGCGTGCCGCCTCTTCCGGGTCGAGCGGGATTCCGGCCCCACGCGCGAAGTCGTTGCCGGTGCCGACTGGAATGAGACCGAGGACCGTTTGCTTGAGCGCGTTTCGGCGGCTGAGGGCGGCCACAACGCCATGGAGGCTGCCGTCTCCGCCGGCCACAACAAGCCGCCGGCTTCCCAGCCGGTCTAGAACCTCATCGAGCTCACCTGGATGGGACGTTACACAGACGTCGACAGTTGCCGACGGTTCCAGCACTGCGACAGCCGCGCCGAGGCTCTTGCTATCCGCAGTGCCAGCCCTGACGTTCGTCACCAAGAGGATGGAGTCCACTGGTTTCGACACTACAAAGCCGAGCCACGGAATGTGCGTACTGAAGCGAGAATGCGGATGTCCGGAATTGCTGGCCAGCTCCGACGTCACCTGCAAAGGCGCCACGTTGGCGCCAGAGAGGAAGGAGAGACTGTGAAGTACATGATCTTGACTTACGCGTCGCAACAGGACTACGACGGCATGGCGGGGAAACCTGGTGAGAACCCCGCCTGGTCAGCAGAGGACTTCGCTGCCATGGGGGCGTTCATGGACGCCTTCAACAAGGACCTCGCGGATTCGGGGGAGCTGATCGAGACACGGGCGCTGGCTGCTCCTGCACTCACTCGTCGACTGAAAGGCGGAAAGGGCCAACCCGTCATCACCGATGGGCCGTACGCCGAGACCCAGGAAGTCCTCGCCGGCTACTGGATCGTTGAGTGCGACAGCCTCGATCGCGCGACCGAGTTGGCCGGTCGCTTGTCCGCCTGCCCGGCGCCCGAGTGGGTTACGTCGACCGCCGTTGCAGACGTCCGGCCGATCATCGAGTCCGAGACCGAGTTGCTGCACTAATCCGCCGAATGACCGACGCTGATCTTGAGGACCTGCTGCGACCACTGGCGCCGCAGGTCCTTGGCGCGCTGGTCCGGCGCTATGGCCATTTCGACCTTGCCGAGGACGCGGCTCAGGAGGCCCTCCTGGCTGCTGCGCTGCAATGGCCAACGGATGGAGTGCCGGATAACCCCCGCGCTTGGCTCACCACTGTCGGCTCGCGGCGGCTAACCGACCTGCTGCGCAGCGAGCAGGCTCGACAGCGTCGCGAGACCGAACTCGCGCGCCGGGTGCTGCCCGAGACCTTGCAGGCGCCCGCCGCGGACAATCCACAATCGGCATCGGACGACACCCTGATCCTGGTCTTCATGTGCTGCCATCCGAGCCTGGCACCAGCCTCCCAGATCGCGCTCACTCTGCGAGCGGTCGGCGGCTTGACAACGGCAGAGGTCGCTCGCGCCTTCCTGGTTTCGGAGGACACCATGGCGCGTCGAATCAGCCGGGCGAAACAGCACATCAAAGATCGGGGAGTCGCCTTTCGGATGCCGGCGGCCGCTGAGCGCAGCGAAGCGCTCAGCGCCGTGCTCCAGGTGCTCTATTTGATCTTCAATGAGGGTTACGCCAGCACTTCGGGGCCGCGGCTGCACCGCGTCGAGTTGTCGACTGAGGCGATCCGACTGACGCGACTGCTTCACGGCCTGCTGCCTGACGATCACGAGGTGGCCGGGCTGCTGGCTCTGATGTTGCTCACCGATGCGCGCCGCCCGGCTCGAGCCGCACCCGACGGCAGCCTGATTCCTATGGCCGATCAGGACCGGCAGCTATGGAACACGGGCTACATCGCGGAAGGGGTTTCCCTGGTCACCGCCGCCAGAGCCGGCGGACCGCCCGGCCCCTATCAGGTGCAAGCGGCAATCGCGGCAGTGCACGATGTAGCGCCTGATGCCGAGTCAACGGACTGGCCACAGATCGTGACTCTGTACGAGCAGCTCTTGCACATCGCGGACAACCCGGTCGTTGCGTTGAACCACGCCGTGGCTGTGGCCATGGTGAAAGGCGCTCAAGCAGGGTTGGACCTCCTCGCCAACTTGCAGCATGATCAGCGGATCGCGCAAGACCATCGCCTGCACGCGGTTCGTGCCCACCTCCTCGAGATGACCGGTGATCGCAGCGGCGCCTACGAGGCATATACCGAGGCAGCGCACCGAGCCAGGAGCCTGCCCCAGCAGCGCTACCTCAACACACGAGCTGCTCGTCTCTTGGAGCCGTAACTTCCTGTCCGACGAATGTCCGGAACGAGCCGCCTGCTCCGACTTCCTTACGAAGTCCCAGAAAAAGGCTCGTCAAAGGAGGCATCATGAAGGACAAGCTGTTGGCCTCCGGCATCTCCGCCGGACCGCTATTCGTGACTGTCAGCCTGACCCAGGCCTTCACCCGAGAGGGGTTCGACCTCAACCGGCACCCGCTGAGCCTGCTCAGCTTGGGCGACATCGGTTGGGTCCAAATCGCTAACTTCGTCACTACCGGGGCACTCAACCTGGCATGTGCCGCGGGGATGCGCAGGGCGCTGCGCGAACGCTCGGGCGGTGTCTGGGGGCCGGCGTTCGTCGCAGGCTACGGAGCCGGACTCATCATGGCCGGAGTCTTTGTCACAGATCCCGGCGCCGGCTTCCCACCCGGCGCACCGCTCGGCGCGCCCGAACGGATGAGTTGGCACGCTGTGCTGCACGAGATCGGCTTCCTGGTCTCCCTCGTGTCCTGGACTGTGGCGTGCTCGATCTTCACCCGGACATTCCTCGGTGCGGGTCAGCGAGGCTGGGGGGTTGCTTGCCTCGCCACCGTGGCAGCCGTTTTGGGCATCGCCCTCTGGCCTGATCTCAGTTCCATCAGCGTGCGGCTGGTCTTGGCCACGGCTCTTCAAATGGGTTTCGTCGCGGCATTGGCCGCTCGTATCAGGGGATGGCTGCCCGGCAGCGTCAAATTCCAGCATCAAGCCCGCCCGGTGCTCGCTCGTGGCTGAGCGTGTTTCAGCACGCGCGCCGGCGTACATGGATTGGAGGATGAAGATGAATCTCCCACAGAAGACTGTGACCTCGCGGGACGGCACTACGATCGCGTACGAGATGTCGGGCCGAGGGCCGGTCGTTGTTCTCGTCTCATCTGCGCTTGCGGATCGCTCTGACACCCGCAAGCTGGCTCAGCGGCTGAGCGGATCGTTCACCGTGATCAACTACGACCGGCGCGGGCGGGGGCACAGTACCGACGCTCCGGACTACTCGCCGGACCGGGAGGTTGAGGACCTCGAGGCGCTGAGCGATGCTCTCGGGGAGCCGGTCAGGTTGTTCGGCAACTCCTCCGGGGCGGTTTTGGCGCTCGACGCCGCGAACGCGCTTCA